>CAMJWJ010000024.1 GCA_946409435.1 uncultured Prevotella sp.
TGAGTGTGGCGTTGCAATCTCACACCTAAAGGTATGAGTGTGGCGTTGCAATCCCATACCTTTAGGTGTGGGAAGTGTGGGAAGTGAGGGTTCTTTTTTCCTTTCCCTACTATATACGCGCGCGCGTAAAGGGTGACGCAACACCGAAGTTAGGAAAAAGGTTGCAAACCCTTTGTACATCGGCGTTCTGTCAACCTGTCACCCTATAAACTGTTTTTTTTTCTGTATATGATGACAAAAAACCGCAGGACGGTGTGAGTCCTGCGGTTTGTGTTGTTGAAATGACAGTTATTCAGTTTTGCCGTTGAGTACGACAAGGTAATTCTTCTTACTGGCAAACTCAGGTGTGTTGCCGTTATAGTTGACAACCTTGCCACAAACAATAACTTCGTCGCCAACTTTAACCTGTGTGTTGCCATCTACCCACGGCTGGTTACCAAAGTAGTAGCAACTATAAGCCGTAAACTGCTTACTTCCCTCTGCCGCACCGTCGTCAGATATGTTGAAAGTGGCTGTGCCATACTGTGCGCTAAACTCGTATTTGATGCTGCTGATTTTACCCTTTACATAATAATCTTCAGCAGATGTCTTACCGCTCTCCATTGCGGCTACAGCATCGTAGGCCTCGGCAGCAGTCAGGGGAGACTCCAGGGTGCCTGTGTTCACAGAGGGTTGCGGGGTGTCACCACCACCTTGTTGTCCTCCACCAGTGCCTTCGCCTTCAAAGGTGATGACCATTGTCTGGACGCGAACTTGAACACCGCCCTTGGCTTCGGTGAAATCATTGCAGATGGTTACCGTGTTGCCTTCGGCATTGGCAAACATCATGTCGTTTCCTACATAGTCTGTTCCGTTGTATGAATCGCAGTTCATTACAATCTTGGCAATGGCCTTCGTGCCTTTGACGGTGATAAGATTCTTGGCATATACGCGTACACCCTTCGTTGCCGAGTAGAAGGTCGGCGAGTTACTCGTATTCTCACCACCAGCAAACTCAATCTTCGTACCGTTAGCCAGCGTTACCGTGGTTGCTGTGGCTTGGTTCTCCCAGCCCTGCTCGTTGAAGTCAACGGTAACCTCGTCAGAGCCAGTGACGGTAGAACTAGTGAACGTAACTACAGTGCCGTTGACTGCCTTTGTCATGTTACCGCCCGAAGGGGTGGGTGGGTTCGGAGTTTCACCACTGCCCTTGACGAGCGATACAAGGTAGTTGCCCTTGTCGATTTCGGGAGTGACAACCCCCGAGTTGGCATTGACATACTTGTAGAGCGTTCCGAAGACGATGACCTCATCGCCAGCGGCAATGTCGGTGATGCTGCTGAACTTTGCACCGTCAAGACCGTCGCCAGAGTACACCTGAATGGTGTTGTTGTCCTGGCCGTCCTCGGAGATGTAGTAGTTCAGATTGCCGTACTTCTCAAAGTTGGCCTGGTTGGTGGTCACCTTGACGACCTTACCCTTCACGTAGGCCTTGTTCTCAGTCTTGCCACCGTTGTCTAAAGCGTTAATCATGGTCAGTGCCTCGGCCACGCTGATGGGAGCCTCTTTCGTACCGATGGTCTCGCCAGTCTCGCCGCCGCCCTCGCCGGGCTTCCCGCCGTTGACGCTGACAATCCAGGCAGCACCCTTGCCGGCCGTTTCAGGAGTCGAGCCGTTGTAGTTGTAGATGGGACCATAGATGATGACCTCGTCGCCGACGTTGATCTGGTAGCCCTCGGGCAGCTTCTGGCCGTCGGGACCGGCGGCCTGGTAAGCCTTGAACTTCTTGCCCTTGCCGTCGGGAGAGTCGGACATGTCGAACGATACGTTACCATACTGTGCGTCGGCCGTGGCTGCCGAGGCAGCATAGCCCTTGACGTAGAACTTCGTCGACGACTCCGTGGCACCGACCTCCTTGCACTTGGCAATGGCTGCGGCAATGTTGAACGGGTCGTCGGCACTACCGGTACCTGCCGGGTCGACAGATGCTGTGGCGTTGGGGTTCGTGGGCTCGCCGTAGGGTGACGGCACGTCCTCGCAACTGGTGAAAGTGAGAGCCATGAAGGCTGTCGCAATCAGATAATAGATTTTTTTCATATTGTAATTGTTTTATTGTTCTTGTTCGTTGTTTTATCAGGGTTGTTCTTTTGGGGTAGTGCTACTCCGTCTGGCCGTTCAGCGAGTAGATGTAGCTCTTGCTGGCAGCGGTCTCGGGGGTGTTGCCCATGTAGTTAACCAGCTGGCCGCAGATGATGACCTCGTCGCCAGCCTTGGGCAGTGTGCCGGACGTGTATTTCACGTTGCCCAGGTACAGGGTGCGGAACACATAGAACTTGTCTGCCTTGTCGGTACCGTCGTCAGAGATGTAGAACGTGCAGTCGCCGTACTTTGTGCTGAACTGGTCCTTGTCCGTAATCTCGATGATCTTGCCCTTGATGTAGTAGCTCTCGTCGGTGGTGACACCAGCCTCCAGCTGCGATACGAAGGCATTGGCCTCGGCGGGTGTGAAGGGCTGCTCCAGCGTGCCGTTGTTGACGATGGGTGTGGGGCTGTCGCCGTTGCCTGACTCGCCACTGCCAGAATTGTCGATGCTGACGAAGTAGGCGTTCATGACCTCAATCTTTCCGTTGTATTCACCGCGAGTGCCGATGATGGTTATCTTGCTGCCATCCTTGATGCCTTTGGCGGCTACCAGCTCCTGGAACTTCTTCTTCTCGCCTCCCTGTTCGGCGAGCAGGCCGTAGACGTAGACAGAACCCGTCTCGTCCTCCAGGTCGAAGTTGCCATACTGGTCGCCATCCTTCAGGTTCTTCACCGTGCCGGTCAGTTGGTACCACACGTCGTTGCTCACTGCTGCTGCGTTGAACTCGGCGATGGTCACGGCTTTCGCATCTCCAGGGTCTTGCTCCTGGTCAGTAGACGGATCGCCGGCATTGCTGCCGTCGGTCTTCTTGCCGTTGATGCTGACAATGATGGCGGCACCCTTGCCGGCCGTCTCAGGCGTGTTGCCCTTGTAGTTGACGACAGGACCGTAGACGACGACCTCGTCGCCCTTCTTCACCGTGTAGCCTGCAGGCAGCTTCTTGCCGTCGCTACCGTAGACCTGGTAAGCCTTGAACAGGTTGGAACCGTCGGGGGTGTCGGCCATGTCGAATGTGGCGTTGCCGTAGTTGGCGTCAGCCACTCCTTCCGTCACGGCAAAGCCCTTGATGTAGTACTTCTCGGTGGTCTGTGTCTCGCCGACCTCCTGACACTTGGCAATAGCAGCAGCAATGTTGAACGGAGCGGCTGCCGTGCCGTCGCCTGTTGCGTCAACGTGCGACGGGTCGTCAATGTCGTCGAGCACCTCCGTGCCAGTGTACGGCTTGATGTCATCCTGCTTGCGGGGCATCAGCTGCCAGCCATCGCGGTAGCGCGAGGCAATGCCGGTGACGGTGATGCGCTCGGTGGGCATGGGCATGTTGGCAAACTTGGCATAGGTGCTGGTGCGGATGACGACGTTGCTCTGGCCATCGATGTCGCGGTTGGCACAGCCGCCGAGCAGCGTGACGCTGCCGTCGCTGGGTGCAAACACCTTCACGCCGTCGGCATCCTTCATCTTGATGCCTACCAGTGTGACCAGCTTGCCGCAGTCACGCTCCAGGTTCAGCTTGCTGATGTTGTCGGTGACGATGGGCTTGACCTCCAGACCCTCGACGGGCTGCAGCAGCTTGTAGTGGCGCTGCCACTCGTAGCGTGTCATACGGCCCACCTGATCGACGCCTTTGTTCTCGTTGAAGTAGAGCACGCCGATCTGCGGCTGCTTCTCGTAACCGCCGACGTAGAGGTCCTTCAGGTCTATCAGCACGCACTGTCCTACGGCGAACGGTCCGAAGAGTCCGCCTTGGTCAATGCTCAGTGCGATGGCTCCGGTGTTGTCCTGTACGTAGAGACTCTTATAGAGGTTGCTGCCCTCGTCGTTGCCGGTGACCACGACCTTCAGCTGCATGCGTTCCTCGACTTTCTTGAGGTCGCTGTTGTTAATCTCGTCCTTGAACATTTCCTTCACTTCGGCAATGGTCTTGACGTTCGTCTCCTTCAGGTCAGGATTGCCGTAGCTATCACGACCGGCATCCTCGCCGGGGGCATCCCATGAGTGGCACGATACGGCAAGCAGGGCGGTCAGTGCTAAGATAATGATATTTCTTGTCTTCATAGTTGTCAGTGTTTTAGAATCTGTAGCCAATGTTCAGCATGCCGTTGATGCCATACGCATAATACTTCTTCGGGTTACGGTCGAAGCGATACAGACGCGTGGTGCTGATCTCTTCGGTCGTTGAATTGATTGAGTAGTTGCTGCGCCCCTGCTCGTAGCCGCCGGTAACCATCTTCCTGTTGTTCAGCAGGTTGGTCAGCTGCAGGTTGATGCTGAGCTGGCCGTGCTTCAGACGGATGCTGCGGCCGATGGAGGCATCGAGCATGAAACCGCCCTTGCCCTTGCTCTGTGCCACGGCGCTCTGCAGGAGGTTGCCGTCATCGTCGAAGGTGCGCTCGGCAGCTATGCCACGTGTGATGGCGGCCTCGTTACGGTTGCGAAGTGTGCTCTCGTAGCGGTAGCTGGGCGAGTAGCTCAGATAGATGCGGTCGTAGTAGTTGCCGGTGAGGTCGATGAACCAGCCGCCGCTGCGGTAGCTCAGCACGAGACCGTAGACCGACAACGGCGTACCGCTCTCGCGCATGTTCTTATTTAATACCATCTCCTCAAAGTAGTCACCCTTGGTGGAACTCATGTAGGTGACTCTCGAATTGTTTGTGTTCTTGGCCTCGCTGATGGTACCGATGGTCTTGATGCTGAAGGCAGAGTTGAGCTTGAAGGTGATGCCCCATTCCAGTCCGTAGAAAGCCTTCTTGATACCAGTCATTGAGACGTACGAGAACGAGTTGATGTCATCGTCGAAATAGTTCTGCCACTCGGAGATGTCACTCAGATAGCTGTAGTAGCCGTTGATGTTGGCCTTCACCCAGGGAGCAGAGAACATATAGCTCACCTCGGAGCTGAAAATCTTCTCGTTCTTCAGGTTGGCAACGAACTCGTTGCTGTAGATAGGCGACTGGAAAGCACACTGGGGCTGAGGAGCCTTCAGCTCGTAACCGGCACCGAGGCTGATGACATGGCCACCACCGATGTTGTAGGTCAGGCCACCCTTTACGCCACCATCGAGGAACTTGGCCGTTCCGCTCTTGCCGTATGAGCTTTGGCCCAGGCTTTCGATGATACCGTTGCGCATCTTACCGTCGCGCTGAATCGTGACACCGCTGACACGGCCGGCACCAAACAGAGCCATACGATTGCGCTTGTAGCTGATGGTACCCCAAAGCTGGGCTTTCCGCGTTATCAGGTTATAGTCTCCGCCAAACTTGTCGCCTTCTTTCACCACGCCACCATTGTCGTTGATGTCGTACAGCGTCCTGGGGTCATTGGGGGAGTAGTATGACAGGGAGTAAGTGTTCAGGTTGTGGAAGGTGTTAGCACCCAAGAGGTCTTCCATAGTCCAGTAGTGCTGTCCCGTATTGGTGGCCAGGCTGATGCCGACATTTGCGGAGGTGGAATTTGACAGCTCGGCCTTCAGCGTGGAGGCCAGCGTCAGGTTGAACGTGTTGATGTGCTTGGCTTCGACGTAATACATAGCGTCGCGGCCTTCCTTGTTGGCCTGACGGTTGGCGTAGTACAGGGCGTCCCAGTCAATCTGGCGGTTACGCTCGCTGTCCATCAGGTAAGCCCGAGAGTAGTCCCAGGCAGCAAAACCGTCGCGGGTGTTGCCCGGGTCATTGTCGTACCATGTGTCGAAATAGCTGGAGGGCATTCGCTTCCAGTAGTCGGGTGCAGGGTTCTCGCCATTGTTATAGTTCAGCTTGGTACCCTTGTACATAGCGTAGCGGCCAGTCAGGGCGGTGGTCAGCTTCAGCTTCTCGCTGATGTCCCAGTTCCAGTTGAGCAGTACGGTGGGAGCATAGTCCTTCACGACGCGCGAGTTGCGGATCTTGCCGTTCTGATAGCCCCAGTAGGGGTTGTAATAGTTCGAGTTGGCCAGCCAGTAGCTCTCGTCAGTGGCAGCACCCTGAGTGGCACGCTCGGTAGGGTTGCCCCACGTGATGAGTGCCAGCGAGTGGTTGTCGTTGAGCTTTTTCTCTGCACCGAGGAAGTAGGACAGCGAGTTGTAGAACGTGCCCTTGATATAGCTGGTCTTCGTGTCAGCCCAGCGGTAGGTCACACCTGCTGAGAAAGCCCATCCGTCAGGGCGCAGACCTGTGTTGAAGGTGTACATGCCGCGGATGGTGTAGTTGCGGTTGGCACCGGCCAGCGAGGCATACTGCCCTGTAGCCATGCGGCTTGGGCGCAGGTCGTAGTTGTTTGAACCTGCCATGGCCGGCATGGAGAAATTGTTGAACTCAAAGGGCAGCGAGGTCTCGCGGCTGTTGTTGGTGTAACGGTTCAGTCCGCCAATCAGTGCAAAGCGGAACTGCCCCGACTCCATGTCGTTCATTGGTGCTCCGTTGATGTAAATCTCGTTGTACCGTTGGTTAAAAGCGCGGTAACGGAAGCGTGAGGCACTGAACTGGAACCCTGCTGAAGATGCAAAGATGTTCTGGTTCGATGAGATGATGGTCACGTTCTGCGACATGTCGTCATCCTCGCCTAACTGTGCTTCGGTGAAGGTGAAGGCCTCTTCGTTCTGCTCCTCTGTAGCCACCGTGATACTGTCAGGCGACTGGGCAAGTGCCGGAGATGCAAGGCAAAAGGCCACCACAATTAGTTTCAGCTTTTTTTGCATAACATTTGTATTTTTTTGTTGTGAATTTATAGTTTTATGGTGCAAAGTTAGGGAATAAAATGTAAAAAAGAGTATATTTTTGCGATTTTTTTTGTAAAAGATTAGATATTATCAAAAAAAAACACTAACTTCGCAACATAAAACCAATAATTATGAAGACTCTATTATCAGTATTGGCTTTCGCGTTCCTATTCGGAACGGGGAATGCACAGGGACAGGAGAAGAAATTCTCGGTCTACTCCATCGGTTTCTACAACCTTGAAAACTTGTTTGATACCTGCCACGACGAAGGACGTAACGACTATGAGTATCTGCCCGACGGCAGAAACAAGTGGACGGGCATGAAGTATACCCATAAGCTGCGCAACATGGCGCGCGTGCTCTCCGAGATGGGTACCGACAAGTTGCCTTACGGCTGTGCTGCCATCGGTGTCAGCGAGGTGGAGAATGCCAAGTGTCTGACCGACCTTTGCAATCAGGAGCCTCTGAAGAAGCGCAATATGCAGTTCTGCCACATCGAGGGGCCTGACCACCGTGGTGTCGACTGCGGACTGCTCTACAACCCCTCCATGTTCAAGGTTCGTAACGTCAAGCTTGTACCTTATTTATATGAAAAGCAGGAGGATATCAAGAATGACCGTGCCACCCGTGGCTTCCTCGTGGTCAGCGGTACGCTGGCCGGCGAGCATGTCACCATTGTCGTCAACCATCTGCCGTCACGTGGTGCCGTCTCTTACTACCGTGAATTGGGTGGCCGCCAGATTCGTGTTGTCAAGGACTCGCTGCTGCGCGACGACCCGAACGTGAAGCTCTTCATCATGGGCGATATGAACGACGACCCGAAGGATCCCTCTATGTCTGTGGCACTTGGTGCCCGTCGCTACATCGACCAGGTGGAGGATGGAGGACTCTACAATCCTTTCTGGGAGATTCATGCCAGTGGTACGGGCACGCTGATGTATGACGGCCAGTGGAACCTGTTCGACCAGATTATCGTGTCGAAGAACCTGATCTGTTCTGAAGACTGTGACGACTATTCTACGCTCAAGTTGGCTACGTTCAAGAAGAAGTCGAAGCAGAAGAAGATGCTCAAGAGCCTGCAGCCCCAGATATTCCGTCGCGACTATCTCATGCAGCAGGAAGGCAAGTACAAGGGAGGTACACTGCGTACTCATGCCGGTGGTGTCTGGCTTGACGGCTATAGCGACCACCTGCCTACGCTGGTATATCTTATTAAGGAACAGAAACGATAATACTATAATTTCTAATAAAACCGATAATCAAGATGACAATCATAGGAATAGCCGGTGGTACGGGGTCTGGCAAGACCACCGTCGTCAAGAGAATATCCAAGGCACTGCCTCCGCATTGTGCCGCCGTCGTACCCCTTGATTCGTACTATAACGACACCACAGGCATGACCGAGGAGGAACGGCGGGCCATCAATTTCGACCATCCTGATGCCTTCGACTGGAAACTGCTGACCGAACACATCAAAATGCTGAAGAATGGCCAGGCCGTTGAGCAGCCCACCTATTCGTACGTGCTGTCGAACCGTCTGCCCGAGACGGTGCATGTGGATCCCAAGCCCGTGATTATTCTGGAGGGCATCATGACGCTGCACTACAAGAAGCTGCGCGACATGATGGACCTGAAGATCTTCGTCGACACCGATGCCGACGTGCGCCTGATCCGTAACATCCGCCGCGACGTGGTGGAGCGCGGACGTACCGTCGACATGGTGCTGGAACGCTACGAACGGGTGCTGAAGCCCATGCACGACCAGTTTATCGAACCCACCAAAAAGTATGCCGACCTCATCATCCCCTGGGGCGGTGATAACAAGACCGGCATCCATATCCTGAAGACCTATATCGAGGGCATCGTCACCAACGTGTGACGGTGGCCGTCTGTCGGTCTCACCTGTCTGTCGGGTCAGTCGGAGGAAAAATCGTCGTATTCGTCTTTCTCCGCCTGACTCGTTTCTTGTTTGTCTTCAGTCTCTTTCAGGCTTGTAACGGATTCCCCCTCTGCCCCGGGCTGGTAAGTCTCTTCTTTGGCCTCTATGGTTTTGCCTTCAGCGTTCTCTGAGCCTAACTCTGAGCTGATTTCTTCGGCAAGTGGTGTCTCGTCTTTAGCAGCCTGCTGACGCTCAGCCTGTTTGTGAATGCTGTGTATCTTGATGGCGTTAATGATTTCCGTCACACCGTAGACGAGGCAGCACCAGCCCAGTATGAGCAGTGGCAGTTCGGAACTCTCCATGGGTTTGAGTATGACGAACAGCCCAGTCAGCAGAATCAGCGACGGAGCTATCCAATAGCTCAAGGGGATGCTGCCAAAGCGGCGGGCCGAAATGAGGCTCACCAGCTGGTTGATGCCGCCGAGAATCATGATGCCTCCGAGGATATACATCAGTCCGTTGATAAACACGCCAGGTGTCAGTGCCAGCGTCAGTCCAAGGATGACGCTGCCCGCGCCGACGATGGGGAATGTGGGCTGGGCGCCGGAGATGACGCGGCCCTGCTGGTCGGTGATGGTGTATTCGCCGGCATGCTTGCGGGCACTGACATAGGATATCAGGGCAATGATGCCGGAAATGAGGAATAGCACACCGATGGCTACGGTCAGCCATGTCACGCCGTCTTGCGGGAATTTCAGCAGGAGGATACCTACGATGATAGCGCACAAGGCGCGGAAGATTGAACTCTGGAATATCTTCATCTTTCTTATGTTGTTGGTTCCACGTGCAAAAGTACAAATTATTTACGGAAACTGCAATATTTTCTTTGAAAAATTTCTTCTTACCTTGCTATATGCCGTGGTCACAGTCGCCTGTTGACAGCTTTCTGCACTTTACGTTAACGATTAAGTGATAAAAAATCGCCGAAAAGTTCTTTATTAGATGAATTTTTTGTAATTTTGCAGCAAAATAGCGCTAAAACAAACAAAATATCGATATTTAATCACAATGGAACAGGTTTTTAGTTACATTATCAGTCTGGGAGCATCGGTGATGATGCCCATTCTCTTTACCATTATCGGCCTGTGTATCGGCCTGAAGTTCGGACGTTCGCTGAAGAGTGGCCTCTACGTCGGTGTCGGTTTCGTGGGCTTAGGCATCGTGACGGCCCTGCTGACCACCAACTTCGGTGATCCGCTGAGCGAGATTTCTGAGCTTTACGACTTGCAGCTGAAGGTCTTCGACATGGGCTGGCCGGCAGCTGCCGCCGTGGCATACAACACTGCCGTCGGTGCACTGATCATCCCCATCTGTCTGGGAGTCAACTTCCTGCTGCTCATCACGGGTTGTACGCGTACTGTGAACATCGACCTGTGGAACTACTGGCACTTCGCCTTCATCGGTGCCGTGGCCTATTTCGTGATGGACCAGAGCCTGCTGTGGGGCTACTTTGCTGCCATCGTGTGCTACATCATCACACTGGTGATGGCCGACCTGACAGCCGACAAGTTCCAGGAGTACTATCCTGAGTGGCAGGGCATCTCGATACCGCAGCCTTTCTGCCAGAGCTTTGTGCCCTTTGCCCTCGTCATTGGCAAGGCGCTGGACATGATACCAGGTTTTGACAAGCTGAACATCGATGCCGAAGGCATGAAGAAGAAGTTCGGCGTGATGGGCGAACCCCTCGTGCTGGGTGTCATCGTGGGTGCCCTGATTGGCGTACTGGCCCAGATGGATATTAAGAAGGTGCTCTTCCTTGGTGTGACGATGGGAGCCGTCATGGAGCTTATCCCCCGCATCACTTCCCTGTTTATCGAGGGACTGAAGCCCATCGCCGAGAAGACCCAGGAGGTGGTGAAGCGTAAGTTCAACGGCAAGAAAGTCTATATCGGCATGTCGCCGGCAGTCGTCATCGGCCATCCTACAACGCTGGTCGTCTCGCTGTTGCTCATTCCCGTGGCTCTCGGACTGGCCGTGGTGCTGCCCGGCAACCAGTTCCTGCCCCTGGCCTCACTGGCAGGCATGTTCTACCTGTTCCCCATCGTGCTGCCTTTTACGAAGGGCAATGTCGTCAAGACATTCCTCATCGGCCTGGTAGCCCTTGCCATCGGTCTTTACTTTGTCACCGACATGGCTCCTGCCTTTACGCAGGCAGCCCATACCGTGTTTGAGCAGACTGGCGACAAGGCCGCCGACATTCCTCAGGGCTTCGAAGGTGGTGCTCTCGACTTCGCCTCTTCGCTCTTTGGCTGGGTCATCTACAAGTGTGTAGCTTACCTTGAGTGGATCGGTGCCGGTATCCTTACCGTGATTACCGTCGGTATGGTGGTGTGGAACCGCATGCGCATTGCCGCTGAGAACAAGAGTGCGAAGAAATAAAGAATATTAATTTCAAATAAATAGTTTATGAAAAAAACATTTCTTATTTTAATGCTTATGGGAACAATGACAGCTGGTTATGGCCAGCAGAATGTGAATTTCCAGACAGCCTGCCATCCTCAGGACGTGAAGCACTACGACACGCAGACCCTTCGCGACCGTTTCGTGATGGAGAAGGTGATGGTTGCCGACGAGATTAACCTGACCTACTCGATGTACGACCGCTTCATCTATGGCGGTGCGATGCCTGTTTACAAGGACCTAAAGCTGGAGACCCATCCCCAGCTGCGTGCAGACTATTTTATGCGTAACCGCGAGCTGGGCATCATCAACACCGGCGGCGACGGCATCGTGATAGTCGACGGTCAGGAGTACCCCCTGGGCTACAGTGAGGCACTCTATGTGGGCCGCGGCTGGCTGGGCAAGGACAAGAAGGGCAATGACATCGACTCCAACAAGGAAGTCGTGTTCCGCTCGAAGGATCCGAAGAACCCCGCCAAGTTCTACCTGAACAGTGCTACGGCTCATAAGCATTACAAGACCCAGTGGGTGACGCTTGACGGTCGTAAGAACGGCAAGGTTCAGAGCCTGAAGGCCACCATCGTCGGTACGAAGGACAAGCCGCTTGGCACGCTGGCCGAGAGCAATCAGCGCACCATCAACCAGCTCATCGTGAACACCGCCCTGGAGGAAGGTCCCTGCCAGTTGCAGATGGGACTGACCCAGTTGCAGGCTGGCTCGGTGTGGAACACCATGCCTGCCCACACGCATGGCCGTCGCATCGAGGCCTACTACTACTTCAACGTGCCCGAGGGACAGCAGGTAAGCCACTTCATGGGCGAGCCCCAGGAAACCCGCGTCGTATGGCTGAAGAACGAGCAGGCTATCATGTCGCCCGAGTGGAGCATCCATTGCGCTGCTGCCACCTATTACTATACCTTCATCTGGGGTATGGCCGGCGAGAACCTGTACTATAACGACAAAGACAACATTCCTGTCAGTGACCTGCGATAATGTCGGACAGTCGGAATATCGTAATACCGTAATAACGAAATAACGAAAATAATATGGCACCTGTACAAACAACAAAAATGTCCAACTTTCGTTGGGTTATCTGTGCGTTGCTCTTTTTAGCAACTACTATCAACTACATGGACCGTCAGGTCCTGTCTCTCACTTGGAAGGACTTCATTGCCCCTGAGTTCCACTGGACCGATGGCGACTACGGTACCATCACGGGTATGTTCTCACTGTTCTATGCTATTGCCAACCTCTTTGCTGGCAAGTTCATCGACTGGATGGGTACCAAGAAGGGTTACCTCATTGCCATCTTTGTTTGGTCGTTGGGTGCCGTCTTGCACGCCGGCTGCGGATGGGTGGCCATGACCGTCGAGGGCTACGACTCCATCGAGGCCCTGCGCTTGGTGCAGGCAGGCAGCGATGCTGCTGTGGCTATTGCCACCATCTCCGTATGGCTCTTCCTTTCTTGCCGTCTGATTCTTGCTGTCGGTGAGGCTGGCAACTTCCCCGCCGCCATCAAGGCAACGGCCGAGTACTTCCCCAAGAAGGACCGTGCCTTCTCGACCTCTATCTTCAACAGCGGTGCATCAGTGGGTGCGCTGGCAGCTCCTGCCACCATTCCCCTGCTGGCTCGTGCCTGGGGTTGGGAGATGGCCTTCATCATCATCGGTTGCCTTGGTTTCATCTGGATGGGCCTGTGGATGTGGCTCTACGAGAAGCCTGCCAAGAACTCGCGCGTCAATCAGGCTGAGCTGAACTACATCGAGCAGGACAACGACCTCGCTGAGGCTCAGGACCGTCATAACATGAAGGAAGAGAAGGCTATCCCCTTCTTCAAGTGCTTCACCTACAAGCAGACGTGGGCTTTCCTCGTCGGTAAGTTCATGACCGATGGTGTGTGGTGGTTCTTCCTCTTCTGGGCACCGGCCTATTTCTCCGACCAGTACGGCTACACCTCTGACTCGGCTATGGGTATTG
The DNA here is from genome assembly GCA_946409435.1 of uncultured Prevotella sp. GTDB lineage: Bacteria > Bacteroidota > Bacteroidia > Bacteroidales > Bacteroidaceae > Prevotella. The sequence continues at coordinate 13,129 of CAMJWJ010000024.1, forward strand.
CACTGATCTTTACGCTCTATGCCATCGTCACCGTGCTCAGTATCGGTGGTGGCTATCTGCCTACCTATTTTGTCGACAAGAAGGGTATGAACCCCTATCTGGGCCGCATGCGTGCCATGCTCATCTTTGCCTGCTTCCCCGTGTTAGGACTCTTCGCCCAGCCCCTCGGCGCCTATAGCGCATGGTGGCCTGCCATCCTCATCGGTCTTCTGGGCGCTGGCCACCAGGCTTGGTCGGCCAACCTCTTCTCGACCATTGGTGACATGTTCCCCAAGAGTACTATCGGTACGATTGTCGGCCTTGGTACCATGACGGGCGGTCTTGGCTCCATGAGCATCAACCTCGGCTCTGGTAAGTTCTTCGACTGGGCTGCCGCACAGGGAGCTGGTTTCACGTTCTTCGGTTTCGAGGGCAAGCCTGCCGCCTACATGGTGGTGTTCTGCATCTGTGCCGTGGCTTACCTCATTGGCTGGTGTATCATGAAGGCTCTTGTGCCGAAGTACAAACCCATCGTTGTTGAGTAAGCTATGAAGATAGGCATCATAGTTGCTATGGACAAGGAGCTGCAACAGCTGCAGCAGTTGTTCAAGGGCGATGACGTTGTGGTGCGCAAGTGCGGCATTGGCAAAGTCAATGCCGCCTTGGGCGCCCAGCGGCTCATCAGCGAGTTCCATCCCGACTGCATCATTTCCAGCGGTTGTGCCGGTGGTAACGGCGATGAGATACTGATACAGGACGTGGTGGTCAGTACCGAACTGTGCTACCACGATGTCTATTGTGGTTCAGCCATTGACGACACCACGCAGTATGGCCAGGTGCAGGGCATGCCCGTGCGTTTCCAGGCCGATCCCTATCTGCTTCAGAAAGCCCGCAAGTTGACTATTGCCGACTGTCCGCTGACCATTCACCCCGGGCTGATAGTCACCGGCGACTGGTTTGTTGATACACGCGAGAAGATGCGCCAGATTGTCGACCTCTTCCCCGAGGCCCGTGCCGTTGATATGGAGTCGTGCGCCATTGCTCAGGCTTGCTATATCGACAAGGTGCCGTTCATCTCCTTCCGCGTCATCAGCGATGTTCCCCTGCGTGACAGCAATGCTTCGCAGTACCACAACTTCTGGGACACCGTTGCCGACCATTCCTTCCAGGTGACACGCCACTTCGTTGAGTCACTCTGATGGCTGCTGCCCGCCACGGCGGCAGCCTTTTTTTAAGCCTGTTTTTTGTTCACTATTATCTATTAACTATTTACTATTAGTTTTTCCTATCGCTTAGAAATTATGGAAGTAATACAAAGTTTTACCATCGACCACACCCATCTGAAGCCAGGCATCTACGTATCGCGTGAGGACAAGGGCTTCACTACTTTCGACCTGCGCATCACCGAGCCCAACAAGGAACCCGCCGTGGCACCTGCCGCCATTCACAGCATAGAGCACCTGATGGCTACTTGGTTCCGCAACAGTGAGGTGAAGGATGATGTCGTGTATGTGGGTCCCATGGGGTGCCTTACGGGCATGTATATCATCATGACTGGCCAGTACACCGTTGAGGACATGCGGCAGCTGACCATCCGCTGCCTCCAGTGGATACTCACCCAGGACAAGGTGCCTGCCACCGAGCCTCAGACGTGTGGCAACTACCTGCTCCACGACCTGCCTATGTGCAAGTGGGAGAGTGCCCGCTATCTCGACCGCCTGCAGCACGACTTCCACAGCGAGTACACCAAGCTGCAGATTACCCTCGACGACGGCCGTGTCTTTGCCGATGCCTGATGCGTTAATAATTATCCTGCATTTCCTGATTACTCATTCCACTTTTGTTGTGTGGCTCTATACGTTACAGCTATAATAAAGCAATAATATGGCAGTTGACCTATTCTGGAGCACCTCTATTTGTGATGATTCATAATTTGAATAACCCTTCACGAACGCCGTAATGCATTGTATGGCAGTGGATTGCGGTGAAGGGTTGGTGGTGAGTGGTTAGTGGTGAGAGCTGGCGAAGAGTGGATGTGGGGTTGACGAGACGATAGCGAATAGTCATGATTGTGCCCGAAGCCTAAAAAACGCTCTTCACAAATTCTTGCAATCTCTTTTTTGATGTTGTGAGTGGCCTAGTTACGATCGTGAGTGGGCTTCTCAGTTCAGTGAGTGGCCTTCTCAATTCGGTGAGTGGCCTTCTCAATTCGGTGAGTGGCCTAGTTATTGAAATTACCCACAGAGTAAATTCAGAAATGCAATAAGTGAATGCAAAAACCTTCGATGTGTCACGAACCTCTCATTCCTCATTTCTCATTCCTCATTTCTCATTCCTCATTTCTTACCCTTCACCGTATCTTGCTGTTTGATTGTGTATTGCACGCTTCGTGAAGGGTTTTGTTGTACATGATTCTTGCCTTTATAATAATGAAAACAGCTCTCCCCACCCTTCAACGTGCGGGGGAGCTGTACGCATAGGTAGGCCACTGCTATATTACTGCCAAAAAGAAATCCGCCCGACTTCATCACTGAAGCCGAGCGGAAAAGCTATTATCCTAATGATTTTTAATGCTTTCTTCTTTTTAGAAGTTGTAATAGAGACCGAAGCTCAGGGCTGAACCGCTGACACCCAGACCGAACTCAGTGTCGGCCTTAGCACCGTCGTAGTTAGGCTTCTGGCTCTCGAAACCGAGGCTGCCGATGTGAGCAACGAGGCTGATCTTGTCGTTTACGTTGTAAGCAACACCGGGCTGCAGACCAATACCGAAGGTGTTAACCTTTACATCGTTGTCCTTCAGGTTAGCGTTGCTGTACCAAACAGCACCGTCGATGAAGAAGTTGAAGTTGTCGAGCTTAGCGAAGGTGTAACGAGCGTAGGGCTTGATCTCGAAAGCAGTAGTCTTGCCGGTGTAAGTGCCACCGAATTTGTCAGTGAAGGTCATCAGGTCACCAGTGGTGAAACCGAGGGCAACACCAACAGCCCACTTCTCGTTCAGGTTGTAACCAACCTCAGGAGCAACAGTGAAAGTGGTGAACGACTTGTCAAGAGCGCCGCTGTGCTTCGAGTTGAAACCGAGGCTACCACCAACGTAAACCTGAGCATTCATAGTAGCAGCTACACATACAGCTGCAAGAGTCATCATAATCTTTTTCATTTCTTTTCTTTCTTTTTAAATTAAACTTTAGCAATTCACCCCTTGGGGTTGCATGCCGTTATCCTTAAAAGCGGTGCAAAGGTAAGAAGAAAAAATAAATAGTCATGTGTTTTTTTCAATCTTTTCATTATTTTCCGTTAAATAATTGACTAAAATCATGTTTTTTAATAAAAATATCATTAACAACACGCTTTTCTCTAAAAATATCACTAACTTTGCAAGGTTTTATGTAAAAAATCGGCATGGATACGGAGAAAGAAATGAACATGACACTCATTGCAGGCCCGTGCGTGATAGAGTCGGCCGAGCTGTTGGACACCGTTGCGGAACGGCTGGTAGACATCAACCGCCGTCTGGGCACGGACATCATATTCAAGGCCTCGTTCGACAAGGCCAACCGTACGTCAATACACTCATTCCGCGGCCCGGGCATTGACCATGGACTGCTGATGCTCTGCGATGTGAAGCAGCGCTATGGACTGCGTGTGCTGACCGACATCCACGAGGCATGGCAGGCCGAACCCGCCGGTCAGGTGTGCGACGTGCTGCAGATACCGGCCTTCCTCTGCCGGCAGACCGACCTGCTGGTGGCTGCTGCAAGGACAGGGCGCACGGTGAACATCAAGAAAGCTCAGTTCCTGAGCGGTCGTGACATGCGCTACCCCGTGGAGAAAGCCCGTGATGCCGGTGCCAAGGATGTGTGGCTGACGGAGCGTGGCAACATGATGGGCTACAACAACCTGGTGGTCGACTTCCGCAACATACCTGACATGCTGGACATCTGTCCGACCGTTATTATGGACTGTACGCACAGTGTGCAGCGGCCAGGCAGCGGTGACGGCAAGACAGGCGGCGACCGCCGCTTCGTGCCCCAGATGGCAATGGCCGCTAAGGCCTTCGGAGCCACGGGCTGGTTCTTCGAGGTACACCCCAATCCTGACCAGGGGTTGAGCGACGCAGCCAACATGCTCGAACTGGACAAGCTGGAGGAGGTTATCAGAAAACTTTCCGGCAACGCCGTATAGCCTGGAACATCAAGGAGAGACGACAAGACAATGACAACAAGAGAATACGCTATACAATGTATCAAGGATGAGGCACAAGCTGTGCTCGACCTGATTCCGAAGCTTGACGAGGACTTCGACCGTGCCGTGGAGCTGATCATGCAGTGCAAGGGCAAAGTCATCGTGACAGGTGTCGGCAAGAGCGGCCACATCGGAGCTAAGATAGCTGCCACGCTGGCCTCGACCGGTACACCGTCGTTCTTCATCAACCCGCTGGATGTCTACCACGGCGACCTCGGCGTGATGGCCCACGGCGACGTGGTGATAGCCATATCGAACTCCGGCCAGACCGACGAGCTGCTGCGCTTCATACCCATGGTGCTGCACATGGAGATACCCATTGTCGCCATGAGCGGAAACCCCCAGTCGCTGCTGGCCAAGTATTCGACGTGCCACCTGAACGTCAGCGTTGCAAAGGAGGCTTGCCCGCTGAACCTTGCACCCACCAGCTCGACGACGGCCACTCTCGTGATGGGCGACGCGCTGGCCGTGGCACTGATGGAGCGGCGCCACTTCCGCCCGCAGGACTTTGCACTGTTCCATCCAGGCGGCGAGCTGGGCAAGCGCCTGCTGACCACGGCTCAGGATGTGATGCTGACCGAGAACCTGCCGGTGCTCACGGCATCGATGCACCTCGGCGAAGCCATCATCCACGTCAGCAAGGGCAAGCTGGGACTCGGCGTAGCCGTCGGCGACGGGCTGCACATCGAGGGCATCATCACCGACGGTGACATACGACGTGCCATGGAGAAGTGGCAGGCGGAGTTCTTCGACCGCACAGTGGGCGACATCATGACCCGCCAGCCCAAGACCGTCAGCCGGCAGACGAAGATAGCCGACGTGCAGCGGCTGATGAACCGCCACAAGATACACAGCGTGCTGGTGGCCGATGCTGACCACCGGCTCATCGGCATCGTCGACCGTTACGCGTGCGTATTATAAATAAGGTATTGGGAAATAGGAATAGTGAGATATTTGCTACCGCGATATAAATGTTCTATAGAGAGATGAAAGCATTTAGAAGATTATTGATAGTGCTGTTGCTGATACTGCCCTTGACGGCAGCCGGTGTGTACCTGTTTAAGACGCTTGATGCACGTACAGGACTGACTATCAGTCAGATCAACTGCGTGATGAAAGACTCGAGAGGCTACGTCTGGCTTGGCACTCCAGCCGGGCTGTACAGGTATGACGGCTATACATTCCACAACTTCCAGAGCAATTCGCACGACGGCTCGTCGCTGCCTGACGGCTACATCGTCAGCATTCAGGAGACCATGGAGGGAACGCTATGGATAGAGACGACGGCAGGCTTCTGCGTCTATCATCCGCAGACAGAGAGCTTCGAGCGTGACATGAAGCCTGTCTACCAGCGCATGGGTATCGAAGGGCAGCCCAACGTGGTGTATATTGACAGCCACAAGAACGTGTGGGCTGCCATACCCAACAAGGGCGTCGTAGCCTATAACATGCAGCAGCAGACCAGCTTCGAGTTTCCGTACCGTGACGACACCCACGGCATACCGCAGGGCGAGATATGCTCCATCAGCGAATGCAGCGACGGTGCCGTCATCGTCTATTCCGACGGTCGCATGGTGTGCTGCGACATCATGCACCAGCAGCATACCGTCTGGCAGACCGACCTCATAGCCCAGCAGCGCTTGCGCAAGTCGAAGTCGCTGAAAGCCTTTGCCGACAAGAGCGATAATATCTGGCTCTACGGGCAGGGTACACTCATGAGGTACAACAAGGATACCAATACATGGGACACCACCATCGGTAACCTGCTTGGCCTGACCGGCAACAGTGTTGACCACGCCGTCAACGGGATGGCCGGCGACAGCAAGGGCAATATCTGGATAGGCAGCGACAGGGTAGGACTCGTGCGTACCAACATCAGTAACGTCTACGAGATGGAGTACATCAAGCTTCGCAATGCCAACAACGACCAGAAAGAACAGGAGACCACCAGCATCCAAAGCCTCTACGTCGACGACACCGACCTGCTGTGGGTCGGTACGGAGAAGTCGGGAGTGGCTTACTACGGCGACAACATCTACAAGTTCCAGTCAGAGTTTATCGGTGACGTCACGGCCATTGCCGAAGACCATGAAGGCCACGTATGGTTTGGTACGGGCGACCGTGGTATCATCGGCTATAGCGGAGAACTGGCCAGCCAGAAGGTGACGTGCATGACGACGACTCCCGACGGCAGCCTGTGGGTGGGTTCCAAGCAGAACGGACTGACGCGCATCAAGGAAGGCGAGAGCACTTTCTTCTCAGCCAGCCGCGACAATATGAAGACGCTGATTGACGACCACGTCAATGCGCTCTGTACCGATAAGACGGGTAACCTCTGGATAGCCACCAACGGAGGACTGCAGGTGTATAACCCGAAGATGAATACCTTCTCCAGCTACACGCGCGAGAACGGCATGCTGAATACCAACAACATCACTTCGCTCTATTTCGGCAGCAATAACAATATGCTCATCGGTACGTCAGAGGGACTGGTCATACTCAATCTCTCGACGCGCGAGAAAACTGTGCTGACGGGAAATAGCACCAATCTGAAGACCTTTACCAACAACTTCATCACCCAGGTCTTTGAGGACTCACGTGGACTGCTGTGGATAGGCACGCGCGAGGGTATCAACGTGCTTGACAGGAACAACGACGACGTGAGTTATCTGACCGAGAAGGATGGGTTGTGCAACAACTCCATCTGCGGTATTACCGAGGACAAGAACCACAGCATCTGGATTACCACAAGCAACGGTGTCTGCCGTGTCGTTGTTCAGCGTAACATTGATTTAGGTTCCTTTGGCTTCGGAATGTACAACTACAGCATTGTCGACGGTCTGCAGAGCAACGAGTTCAACATGGGTTCCATTCTCACCAAGCGCGACGGTACGGTGTTGCTTGGAGGACTCTATGGCGTCAACTGGGCTCGTAAGGGCAACAAGGAGCAGACCGCTCTGCCGCGTGTCATGCTGACGCAGCTGTTTGTTGGCGAGCAAGAGATACAGACAGGAATGGCCTATCACGGCAGAGTGATACTTCCGCAATCACTCAACGAGAGTAACCATATCGAGCTGACCAACGACCAAAACACGTTTACCATCAAGTTTGGCGCCGGTAACTACAATCGGGGCGAACGGCTGCTCTTCATGTACTGGATGGAGGGTCTGGAGCGTGGTTGGCGCAACGGCGATGCTCTGCTGCATGGTGTGAAGTTCCAGAACCTGGGTAGCGGAGTCTATACGCTGCACGTCAAGACCTTCAGCGCTGAAGGCGGCACCAGCGACCAGGAGCGGACGCTGACCATTACCATCGACCGCCCGTGGTGGATGTCGTGGTGGATGCTGACCATCTATGTCATTATCGCTATCCTTGCCGTGCTATTATGGCGCTTTGGATTCCGTCGGGCACAGACTGTGTGGGTACGTAAGAAGACCGTCATCGAAGAACTGATACGCCAGCGCGAAGAAATCAAGGTGACCAGCGACGAGCTGCGTCAGCCCATGGCCCGCATGACCACCATCATCAGCAATATGGCCGAGCGCGAACACACGCTGGAAGGCCGTGAGCAGCTGAACTCCCTTCACTTCCAGATACTACAGATTATCACACGTCTTGCCGAGATGCAGAGCATGTTGGAGAATCCCGAACGGAAGGCCGTTGCGTCAGCCAAGGACCGCATGGAGCTGAACGACCGTGGCGACCTGCAGCTTGCCGGTGAGATGGGCGAGGAGTTTAAGCCTGGATTTAACATCAAGGCGCTGAAGTTTGACGAGCAGTCGAAGAAGTTCAGCATCGTGTTTATCGATACCAATGTAGAGTTCCTCAGGTATATCAATGCCCACCTGCGCGACATCTACAATTTCCACACCTATTCTTCTATCAAGGAGGCAATGCCCGACATCGATACGCTGAAGGCCGACATCGTGGTGTGTAAGCAGGATATGGGCAAGACATCCATTACCGGTAGCGAGCTGTGCAACCAGTTCAAGAGTGATCCACGCCGCAGCAGAACGAAGTTTGTGCTGATGACCGACGGTGTGCTGTCGCAGCAGGAAATGAACGACCAGAACATCACGCTGGCCGCCGACGACTATCTGGCCAAGCCTTTCAACCTGCAGGAGGCCGTCATTCGCTTCAACAAGCTGATGGGCCTGGCACCCATTGAGTTCGACCAGGATGTCATTGAAGGTAAGGAGACGCGTATGCTGGAGACCCAGAATGCCAGTATGACAACGGCCACGATGGCCTATGACGACATGGAGGACATGAAGGAGTCTGTCAAGCAGACTGCCGAGACTGCAGACAATACTCAGGAAACCGCCGACACAGCGGAGCCTCCGAAGGAGGAAGGCGTGCTGTGGAAGTACTATGGAGGCAACACTATCGGCGACTACTCGATGAGCAATCTGATGGATCAGCAACTGATGCGCAATGTCGAGCAGTTTGTGCTACAGAACATGAGTCGCGGACAGATCAGCCTCGAGGATATGGCATCGGCTATGGGCATGGGGCGCGTTCCATTCTTCCACAAGATACGTAACATCACGTCAAAGACACCTGCGGAAGTCGTCCGCGACCTGCGTCTGAAGCATGCCTGCACGCTGCTGGTGAATACCAATATCAACATGAGCGAGCTGGCCATCAACGTCGGTTTCATGACTGCCGAGAACTTTATCAATATCTTCAAGGAGAAGTACGGCATGTCGCCGTTGGAATACAGACTAAAGAATAAAAAGTAAAAAGTTGAAAAGGTAAAAAAGTAAAAAAAGAATAGAGGTAAAGAAAATGATGAGAGAGATGACGAGAGTGACGACAAACCGTAAAGGCATAAACAGAAGCACGTGTTATTTACTTTTTTACCTTTTTGTCTTTTTACCCCTCCCGGCCATGGCGCAGACCAGCGACTCGCTGATTGTGTCCACACTGAGGCAGCATGACATCCGATTCTCCAACGACAACAGCGTGACGCTGCTCCTCTCCGGCCAGCAGAAGTTCGACGACATGTTTGCTGCTATCCGTCAGGCTCGTAGCAGCATCCATCTGGAGTACTTCAACTTTCGTAACGACTCGATAGCCATGCTCCTGTTCGACCTGTTGAGGCAGAAGAGCAAAGAGGGCGTAGAGGTGCGTGCCATGTTCGACGGCTTCGGCAACGACTCCAACAACCAGCCGCTGAAGAAGCACCATCTGAAGCCGCTGCGTGCCGACGGCATCGAGATTGTGGAGTATTCGCCTATACGTTTCCCGTGGGTTAACCACATCTATGGGCGTGACCACCGCAAGATTGTGGTCATCGACGGCATGATAGCCTACACGGGAGGCATGAACGTGGCCGACTACTACATCAAAGGCACCGAGCAGGTGGGCGAGTGGCGTGACATGCACTGCCGGATAGAAGGGGAGGCCGTCAACGAGCTGCAGCGTATCTTCTTGCGTATATGGAATCGTACCACGAAACAGCAGGTCAGTGGCATGAAGTACTACCGTGGCGGGACTGGCACGCAGTTCTCCGGGCTGAAACCTGACACGACAGCCACCCGCGGCCGCAAGATGGTGGGCATCATCAACCGCGAGCCCGGTGTCACGCCTAAAATCATGCGTACCTTCTATGTCAACGCCATCGACCAGGCGAAGGATTCCATACACATCATCAATCCGTACTTTACGCTGATTCCCAGCGTGACGCGGGCCTTGACCCGTGCTTGCCGGCGGGGCGTGAAGGTCGAGATTATGCTGTCGTCGAAGAGCGACATACCCCTGACGCCTGATGTCGCCCTCTATCAGGCTCACAAGCTGATGAAGCGCGGTGCCACGGTATGGCTCTACAAGCCAGGCTTCCACCACTCAAAGATTATGATGGTCGACGGTCGCTACTGCACCGTGGGCAGCACCAATCTGGATGCTCGCAGTCTGAAGTGTGACTTTGAGGAGAATGCCGTCATCGTCGACCCCAACACCACGCGTGAGCTTGACGACATGTTCTGGCGTGACAAACAGCAGTCGTTCCAACTGACCGACAAGACGTGGAACGAGATACGTACCCGATGGCAGAAGACCAGGGGATGGCTGGGCCACAAGCTGCAGATGTTTATTTAGCGCTTGGCCGTTGTCACTGCCGCCGTGCCTTTTAGCATGCCTTTCCCGCCGTACTTTATTTAGCGGCCAGCATCTGCATCATGTTGATGTCGATGTCGCTGATGCCATGCTCGTGGAGCCATTGGCGGTTGTAGGCATTGGCGTGGCTCTCGGGAGTGTTTCCTGTCCGAAGGAAGTATTCGCCAAAACTGTTGGCAGCATCGTCAGGTCTGCCTAACAGCCACTGGCAGTAGGCGTAGTTCAGATAGTCCTCGCCGGTAGCCTGACCATTGGCTACGATATGCTGGAAGATGCGCTCGGCCTGCTCGGCCTTGTTGTCGCACGTCAAGGCCCATGCCAGCACACGCTGTACGTTGACGTCGTCGGCATACTCGTAGTTCAGCTGGTATAGCAGTTTCATGGCATCCTCGTATTCCTCCATGTTCAGCAGGCACACCGCACGGTTGAGCATATAGCTCTTCTTGCCAGGGTGGAGCAGCAGCAGGTGAGCATAGTCATCGTCGGCCTCGTCGTACTGCCCGTTGTCGAACCGCTGGCGTGCCCTGCCAGCCAGTGCACGCTCGTTGTCAGGCTCCAGGTCCAGGGCGGCATTGTAGTCCTCGCACCACAGGAAATACTGCACGTCGTGCATCGTGTCGGGGAATGTATGTAGCAGCCGCGTGGCCTCGTTGTCGTGGTGGTACTTCTTCAGCATCTTGACAATCTGCGGCTTATAGGTGTCGATAGGCGTATCCTTCAGCAGGAGCGAACAGAAGAAGTGCCAGTTGGCCAGTCCGCTGTGGCGCATGGTGGCAAAGGGATCGTTGAACGACGAGCGGTTGGGAAACAGGCGGAACAGCCGGTACAGGTCCATCAGGTAGATGCGGCGTATGTAGGCTGGCGTCTGCTGCTGTTCGTCATCCATACCCCCCATGGTCAGCTCGTCGGCAGGCATGTCGCCCATGTTCATCGTCTCACGCATCTTCTCGGGCAACTGGTTCAGTACCTGCTGGAAGGCAATGACAAACGAATACTTGTCGCTGTTGCAGAACGGACCGCGGCTGACGATGGTACGCAGATAGCGGTTGTTGGCAGTCTTTTGGGTGTATTGGCTGATGTCGGGATGTTCCATGAAGAATGGTATCAGCCAGTTGCTCAGGTCGTAGAAGAAGGGGAAACGCTTCACCTGCGAGAAACCTGCATAGAAGATGTCGGACCCTTGCTTCTGCATGTCGGCCATACGCTGGAACGAGGCCTCCAGCTGTTCCATGCGCTGCTCGGAGGCCTCCGGGTGCAGCACATCCTCCAGAGAGTCGTCCTCCTTCTCCTCAATGCCGTTCTTGGTCACGCGGAAGTCGCTGTTCTTGATCAGGTCGGGCATGATTTCCTGGCTGACGGTCTGCGAGTCCTTTTCGGCATTAGAGGTATATACCAGCTGCATCTGCAGCTCGGTGAGTTCAGCGCAGATACGTTTTGAACTCAACAGCTCGCTGACCAGTTGCTGCTGTTCGGGATAGATGTGCCGGCAGTTGTCATCCATGCCAAGCACCCAGCCTACGAGGGCGCGCTGCCTGACGGGTTCGTCGTGTGACCGGCGGCAGACGTTGACCAGCGTGCGGAACTTGGCGATGTCGAAGCAGTTAAGCAGCGACAGCGTGATGGCTGAAACAAGCAACTGCTGGTCGTTGCTGTCCACGGTGGGCGAGAGGAGTATCTCCTCCATGGCTTCGCCGATGCTGCCAGTCCAGATGTGTGCCGTTACGATGTAGTTGAACAGCAGGTTCATCTGCTGCTGATGCTCCTTGTAGAGCGATGCACTCTTCTCCTGACGTGTCTCGATGGGTTCCAGTTCGAGCATGGCCACCTCGCTGACGTGGTTTTCCAGCTCTGCACGGATGCTTTCCAACGACCGAGAATGTCCTGGCTGGCGGGCCTGACGGTAGAGCTGCTGGAGATAGGACGACGATGTCAGCTGACGGTGGATGGCGATGTTGGCAGCCAGCACGTAGGCGCGCTGTAGCAGTCTCAGGTACTGCGTTTCCAGCTCAGGGTCCTTCACGCCCTTCTTCCAGAAATCGGTCATCAGCCGTAGCTCTTCCTTCAGCGTGTCTAACCGCTCTCTTGACTGAGGGTTAGGCCAGGCCATCAGGTAGACGTCCAGCTCGACGATGGCCAGGCCGGCGTTACCGTCGTACAGCTCGTTGAATACGCGTTCCAGCGATTTGTCTATCATTCCCATCGGCTATCGTCCTCCCAACCATTTTTCTACGACGTCAATGTCCTGCTGGCGCAGTCCCTTGGCGTGTTCAAATATTATTTTCTTAGGCAGCGAGTCGACCATGGACTCCTTGATGCCGCACTTCTTGACGATCAGGTCGCGGTAGTGGCGAATCCCATACTTGCGGATGGAGTCGCAGGCCTGATTGTAGGCTTTCATGAAAAGGTCGAACTGCTTGCCACGGGCCTGGCGGCGCATCTCCTGCTCGCGGAACACCAGCACGCCTGGTTGCAGACTGAGGTCGCGGGTGTCGAGCACCACGGGGTGCTTCATGGTACGTGCCACGGTGGCTTGAGGCTCGGTGAGCCATAGCGCGTCGATCTCGTTGTTCTGGAGCATCAGCAGCCGTACGTCGACATCGTTGATCTGTACCTTGTAGACGCGGTCGCGGTCCAGCTTCACCGAGTCGATGGCGCGGTCGGTCAGCATGTCCGTGATGGAATAGCGCGTCATGGCCACCATCTTGTCGTCCAGCTGCTTCAGCTGACGTATGCGGGCATTGCGGTTGGTCACCAGTTGCCAGTAGGCGTTGGTGACGGTGGCATAGCGCATCTTCATGCCCTGGCGTTCCATGCGCTTCGTGCGCACCAGGTCGCTGACGGCACCCTCCACGCGGCGGCGCATCAGTGCCGTGTCACAGTCTATCTGAGCCTTGAAGTACTTTAGACGAACACCGCCAAAGGCCGTGTCGTACAGTTGGTGCTGTTCGGCAACATAGAGCGGCAGACAATCCAGGGTGGGCATGACGGCAATCTTCAGTGCCGCCGAGTCCCTGCGCAGTGCTTCGAGACGGTTCTCACGAGCTATGCGTTTCGTCTCTTCGTAACTCATTCCGCAGGCAGCCAACAGCAGCATGCCGGTTATCATTATCATCACTTGTTTCATATCACCTGCAAAATTACGAAAAGTCGAGCGCAAAACAAAGAAACTCGTTTCTTTTTTTGTCGAGACGGAGTAATTTCGCCATCAGAGATGGCAATGTTACGAAAAGTCGAGCGCAAAACAAAGAAACTCGTTTCTTTTTTTGTCGAGACGGAGTAATTTCGCCATCAGAGATGGCAATGTTATGAAAAAACGAGAGCAGAACAATAAAATAGGTGTTGTATTGGAATCTAATCAATGATGACGCTGTGAGTGGCCTTCTCAGCTCTGTGAGTGGCCTTCTCAGTTCCGTGAGTGGCCTTCTCAGCTCCGTGAGTGGCCTTC
>CAMJWJ010000025.1 GCA_946409435.1 uncultured Prevotella sp.
TGAGAAGGCCACTCACGGAGCTGAGAAGGCCACTCACGGAACTGAGAAGGCCACTCACGGAGCTGAGTAGGCCACTCACGAAAATGATTGGGAGGAGCTATTTGTTATAGCATGCTTATGCAGGAAGCGTCAGACGGGGAAGAACAGGGCGCGGGCCAGGGCACAGACTAACGTCAGGGAGAGTACGGCGATGGGGATGTCGCAGAGTTCTTTCGTGTAGGTGGCTGGCGTCGTGAAGCGGGTGTAGAGACGGTAGACGCCATAGCCCACGGCAGCTCCCCAGAGCAGACCGACGATGATGTCGCCAGGATAGTGGACACCCAGATACAGGCGCGTCCAGCAGTTGACGAGCGACCACGCCACCATGGCTACGGTGAACAGGCGCTGGCGCATGAGCAACGAGAAGAACAGGGCAATGGAGAACGTGTTGGCAGCATGAGCCGAGAAGAAGCCGAAACGCCCGCCACGATAGCCGTTGACGGTGTCGACCAGCAGCCCTATCTCTGGGTCGCGGGCTGGTCGCCAGCGGGCCACGAGGGGCTTGACGATGGTGTCGTCGACGGTACCGGCCAGCAGCACGCAGAGTCCTGCAGCCCCGACGACCATCAGGATGCGTGCCACGCTGCTGTTAGACTTCATCACGACGTAGAACAGCGACAAGTAGAGCGGTATCCACGTCCTGGCGTCGGTGAGCATGGTGACCAGCGTGTCGAGAAACAGCGAGTCGCTGCCGTTCAGCAGCAACAGCAATTGTTTGTCCAGTCCTATCAGGGAGTTCATAGTTCAGAGTTCATAGTTCATTGTTGGCTGCGCTTTCAACAAATCATCAATTTCAGATTACCTCGATTTGCGAAGCTTCGAGCCATCCCTGCTTGCCGTCGGCCACGCGGACTTCCTTCCAGTCCTTCATCGAGCTGTCGGTGATGGTCACCTTGGTGCCCTCATGCAGGATGAAGAGGTCGGTGCCGTGCTTCGACGGTGTGCTCTTGACGGGTACGGCAGAGCGGATGACGATAGCCCCCGTGCGCTCGACGAGCACACGACGTTGCTGCCAGGCAAACAGGTTGCTGAGCAGGAAGACGACCAGGAAAGCCATACCGCCGAAGAAGCCTACCTTGCGCAGCCAGATGCGGCCGGCAAACAGGTAGATCAGCGTCAGCAGGATGGCGGCCACCAGCGAGACGAGTGCCGTACGCGCCCAGCTGTCGACACCCATCAGGTTGACCAGCGAACGATACCACGTCACGAAGAACATCTCCGACTCGGGGGTTATCTTGTCTATCGTCTTGGCACGGGCCATCTGCAGGTTGAAGCGTATGTCGGCATCGCCCGGCGACAGCAGCAGCGCCCGCTCGTAGTTCAGCACGGCCAGCGTGATATTGTCCATGCGATAGTAGGCGTTGCCTAAGTTGTAGTACAGCTCAGGGCTGACACCCTGCTTCAGCACCTGCTCGTACAGCCGTGCAGCCTGCTGGTAGTGCTCCTTGGCATAGGCGCTGTCGGCCTCGGCCTTCGTGGCCGTGGTGGTTTTAGTAGCCGCCTCGGTCTTCGTAGCCGTCTCGGGCGCTGTTGCCTCCTCGGCATTCTCGGCATGTAACGGTATGGTGGCGAAAAGGCAAAGAAGCAATAGTGCCCTCACCGTCGATTCCACCTTCTTATATATATAGTCTTTCATCGCCAATTTGAATTATGAACTATGAACTCTGAATTATGAACTATGAACTATGAACTCTGAACTCTGAACTATGAATTATGAACTATGAATTATGAACTATGAACTATGAATCTTCACCTTCTCGATGGTCAGTATCGCCTTCATGGCGGCATCGTAGACCTTGCTCATGTTACCCGAGGCATCGCCGGGGGCATAGCGTGCAAACTCACACTCGTCGAGCGCACCCATGAAGAGCTGGACGGTAGAGTCGTCGACACCATGAGACGACAGCTGCTGGCTGATGTTTTCGCGCGAGAGTTGCTCGACGGGGATGTTCAGCTTGTCGCCGACGTAGCCCCAGAGGGCACGTAGCGTCTCGTCGTAGAAAGCATTCTCCTGGCCGCCCTTCATCAGCGAGGCAGCCTGGCGCAACCGCTTTGTGGCCACCTTGTTAGCCTTGCCGGCACGCTTTTTCACGACGTTGGCGTTCTCGACGGCACGGCGGCGGAAGATGACAAAGAGCGACACGAAGGCAGCGAAGAGTGCGGCCAGCATAGTCCAGTAGGAAGTGGATGCAAAGAAGTAGTCGCCCACGGCACGCTGCTTGGCAGCACCAGTCTTGATGTAGTGGATGTCGCTGTTGAGCATCTTGATGTCCTCCTGTCCGTTGAACGATGCCACGGTGTTCTGTCCGCTACCCTTGGCGACGTGCAGCGTGAAGCCCTCGCTCCTGACGGTCTTGTAGTCGCCCGACTGCGTGTCGAAGTAGACGTACTCGATGGGCGGTATCTCGTATTCGCCCTGATGGCGGGGCACGGCGAGGAAGTCGTAGACGATGCTGCCTTCCAGTCCGCGGGTCGTCAGCTTGGTCTTGTCGGTGACCTTGGCATCGTAGCTGTCGAAGTCCTTGGGGAACTTCACCTCGGGCTGTTTCAGCAGCTTCATGTTACCCACACCGCTGACAATGACGCGCAGCTTGACGGGATCGTTGGCCTTGACCTCATCCTTCTCCAGCTGTGCGCTGATGGTGAACGAGCCTACGCCACCTGAGAAATTCTTCGGACGGGCGGGCAGCGGGTCCACCTCGATGGTGATGCCGGGAGCCTTGATTTGCTTCTTGACGTCCACATAGTTGGAGCCTCCGTTGAAGAAAGCCTCGAAGGGGTCAATGGCACGGTTGACCTGTCGTACCAGTCCCTCGTAGGTGATGGAGGGTATCTCCAGCTTGCCGGTAGCCTGGGGGAACATGACGTACTGCTGCCATGTCACGGTACGGTATGGGCGGCCGTTAAACTGTTCGACGCTGAAGCTCTTCTCCTGCGGCAGCGGCACCTCGCGGGTGTAGAAACTCTTGAGGTCGGCCATCTTACCGTTCAGCTGTACGAGGCTCACGAGGGTGTACACCTTGTAGGTCAGCAGGATGGGTTCTTGTTCGCGTACATGGTGCTTCGAGGCGCTGACCTTGATAAAGAGGTCGGAGCCGCTGATGGCTGAGCCTACCTGCCGCAGTTCGGTACCTGAGCCCGTCTGCTGGCTGCGCTGTCGGCTGCCCTGCTGCTGTGCCTGCCCTTCGGCTTTCACCTGCAGCTCGTTGGAGCGTATGGTCTTGCCGTCCACTTGTGCCGTAGCCGGTGGTATGGTGAACGTACCCTGCTTCTGGGCCACGACGATGTAGGTGTATGTGATAGACGACGAACTGGTGACGTGTCCGTTGGCCATCTGCCAGCTCGACTGCGTCGACGAGCTTGGTCCCATGAGTACCTCCAGTCCTTCGGGTATCTGTCCTGCACGGAATCCCTTCACGTCGCTGGTATTCACGGTGTATGTCAGCCGGAACTGCTCTCCCACTGCCACTTGCGACGGTGCGCGTCCTGTCATCGTCTGTGCCCCTGCCGGGCTCATCATCCACGAACAATGTATGATGAATAATGCCGTCAGCACCATCCATCTCATCTTCTTAGTTGTTATAGTCACTTGTGTCATCATTGTCAGTATCTGTGTTTATTAGGGCGAAGTCCGCCTGTTACCAGTTTTTCTGTAGTTTTCGGCGTCCCTTCTGCTGTTGGGCTTTCTTCAGTCGGTCCTGGGTTTCCTTCTCGTCCTGCATGGCGGCATTGAGCATCTGTTCGGCATTCTCGCGGCTCATCTGCTGCTTTTCCTGCTGCTGTTGCTGCTGCTTCTGCTGTTGCTCTTTCTGTTGCTGCTCCTGCTGTTTCTGCTGGTCTTGCTTGTCCTTGTCTTTGTCTTGCTGTTGTTGCTGCTTCTGCTGCTGGTTTTGCTGGTCCTGCTGCTGCTGCTTCTGCTGACGCTTACAGAGTTCCAGGTTATAGCGAGTAGCATGGTCGGTGGGATTGTTGCGCAGGGCTTCCTTGTAAGCCTCGATGGCCTCGCCGAACATCTGACGCTGCTGGCAGATGACGCCCATGTTGTGGTATGCCTGTGCACGCCGCATGGGGTTGGTCTCCAGCTTGGCAGCTCTCTCGAGATGGCTGATGGCTGCCGAGTCCTTGCGCTGCTGCAGCAGGGCGCTACCGAGGTTGTAGTTAGCCTGCGGGTTACGCTCGTTCTTCTCCTGTGCCTTTCTGTAGGCCACCTCAGCGTCAACGATGTTGCCCTTCTTGAAGAGCTTGTTGCCCTGACGTATCAGCTGGCGGTCACTCTGTGCTTCGCAAATGAGCAATGAGGAATGAGCCATGAGGATTGTCAACAGCAGCCTCAGCGCCCATTTCCGTCTCCATCGTCCTGTTCCTTGGTATATCGTCCTATTCATGATTCCGTTCTTCATTATCGTTTCTGCATGTTCTTCAATTCATGATTCCTTGTTTCTGCATGTCCTTATTTCGCGGTACGTCTGAACAGCGAGAACCGCTTGAGCAGCGGGTTCTTGACGCTGTTGATGCATACCTCGATGATGAGCAGCAGGAGGGCTATGATGCCTACGGCCTGAAACTGCTCGTCGTAGTCGCTGAAGATGGTGCTGGCAATCTCCTTCTTGGCCAGCTTGTCGAGTTCTGCGTCGAGCTGTTCCTGAGCACGGCTGTTGTTCTCGACGTGTATGTAGGCACCTCCTCCGGCCATGGCAATCTCGCGGCACATCTGCTCGTTGAGTCCTGTCATGACCGTCTCGCCTGAGGCATCCTTCAGGTAGTCGCCGTCGCCTGTGGGGATGGGTGCTCCCGACGTTGAGCCAACGCCGAGGACATAGACGCGCATGCCCCTGTCCTTGGCATCCTTGGCGGCCTCGAGTGCCCCGCCTTCGTGGTCTTCACCGTCGGTGATGACGATGATGGCCTTACCGACGCCCTCTTGCTGGGTGAAGCTGTTGACAGCCATCTTGATGGCCCTTGCCACGTCGGTACCCTGTACGGAAATCATGGAGGGGTCGATGCTCGATAGGAACATCTTTGCCGACACGTAGTCGCTGGTGATGGGCAGCTGTATGAAGGCATCGCCAGCAAAGACGATGAGTCCTATCTTGTCGTTGCTGAAGTTGTCGACGAGGTTTTCAACCATCATCTTCGAGCGGTCCAGACGGCTTGGTGCCACGTCCTCGGCGAGCATGGAGTTGCTGATGTCCATGGCTATGATGGTCTCGATGCCGGTACGCTTCTCGTGGCTGATCTTGGTGCCGAACTGGGGCCGTGCGAGCATGACGATGATCAGCGCCAGTGCTGCGAGCATGAGCCAGAACTTGACGGCGGGGCGGAAGCGTGAGACGTCGGGCATCAGCGCTCTTACCAGTTCGGGGTCTCCGAAGCGTGCGAGTCGTTTCTTCTGTCCTCTCTGCATCATCCAGCGAATGATGGCCAGCACGGGTATGACGGCCAGCAGGTAGAGGTATATGGGGTCTTCAAATCGAAACATCGTTTTTTGTATCTGAATGTTTAAATATATACTTACGGCAATTTGCGGAACACGGTGATTCTCAGCAGTATTTCAAGCAACAACAGGATGACGGCAGCCAGGGCGTAGGGCTGGTAGGCCTCGTAGCGCTTGCTGTACTTCTTGACGTTGAGCTTCGACTTCTCGAGCTTGTCGATCTCCTTGTATATCTGCTGCAGCTCGCGGTTGTTGGTGGCTCGGTAGAAGTCACCCTCGGTGGCTGCTGCGATGTCGGAGAGTGTCTTGGTGTCAATCTCGACGGGTATGTTGACGTACTGCACGCCGCCCGCCACGGGCATGGGGTACGGTGCCGTCTTGTTGGTACCGACGCCGATGGTGTAGACGCGTATGCCGAAGCTCTTGGCAATCTCGGCAGCGGTCATTGGCGAGAGGTCGCCGCAGTTGTTGGAGCCGTCGGTCAGTAGGATGACCACGCGGCTCTTGGCCTTCGAGTCCTTGAGTCGGCTGACGGCGTTAGCCAGTCCCATGCCGATGGCTGTTCCGTCCTCGATGAGTCCGCGCTGTGCGATGTCCGTTCGCACGTCCTCGAGCAGTGTGAGCAGCGAGCTGTGGTCGGTGGTCATGGGGCACTGTGTGAATGCCTCGCCAGCGAAGATGCTCAGTCCGATGTTGTCGTTGGGGCGTCCGATGATGAAGTCCGAGGCCACGCGCTTGGCGGCCTCCATGCGGTTGGGCTTGAGGTCTTCGGCGAGCATGGATGTCGAGACGTCCATGGCGAGCATGATGTCGATGCCCTCTACGGTCTTGTCTTTCCACGAGTTCTGCGTCTGAGGCCTTGCGAGCACGACGACGAGTAGTGTGAAGACGGCGAGTCTGAGCAGCAGCTGCAGCGGCATGAGTGTGACCTTCCACGAGCGTGCTGTATAGCGATAGGCCTGTGTGTCGCTGATGCGCATGGTGGGTTCGCTCTTCTTTCTGTACATCAGGAACCATATCAGGTATGGTATGATGAGCAGTAGCAGCAGCAGGTATTCTTTATTGGCAAATTCCATTCTTTAGAAAATTGAATATTGAAAGTTGAAAATTGAAATTAATCTACCCTACCAGTAGCCAGAGCTGGTAGAGCACGTAAACAAACAGGGCAACCACCATGACCGACAGCACACCAATCAGGATGCGCAGCCACGTGCGCTGCTTCTGCGAACGCTGTTCTTCCTCCGAGAGCTGCGGTTTGACGACTTCCTCAGTGGGCATTCCCTCGAGCTTCGTCTGGTTGATGAAGTCGATGGCCGACACGAGGTTGGCGTCGTTCTCGTTGGTGAGTACTGAGTATTTTGCAAACTTCACCAGGTCGGCGGTGGTGAACAGCTGCCTCAGTTCGTCGAGGCTCTGCTCGTCGCTGTTGGCCATGAGGCGTTCGATGATTTCGCTGCTGGTCATCTCCATGGCGGAGAATCCGTAGCGTTCCTCGATGTATCGGCGCAGGGTGTCGGTGAGCTTGGTGTAGTACTCCTTCTGGTTCTCCGAGATGACCATCCTGTCGGCCTTGATCTGCTCAATCTCCTTCATGGCCTTCTGGTGTGGCAGCAGCCGCTTGACGATCTTGATGTGTGCGATGATGGGCTTGCCGGCACGCAGACGGGTGTAGAGGTAGTAGGTGACGGCGATGAGCAGCAGCATCAGCATGCTCAGCCAGAAGGTCAGCGACCAGTCGCTCCACCGGAAGGGGTTGGACTGTACGTCCTTCGGTCCGAAGAACTTATTCATCTGCGTGGTGTCGACCTCCATCTCTACGACCTTCAGGGCCAGCTCGTTGCTCGTGAGTTCCTTGCCTCCGGCCTTCACCTTGAACGGTGGCAGGGGATAGAGGTTTCCGTCGAACGACGTCAGCGTGATGACGCAGGTGTTCGCCGTGGGGTGCTGCGTGCTGATGACCTCGACGCCGGGTATGAGCATCTGGCGGTCCTTGAGCATGGGCCACTCGATGGCCGTCTCGGCATCGGTCTCAACGGTCAGCGTCACCTGGGCCTGCTCGCCTATCAGCATCTCGATAGGCTCGATGGTGGCCTTCAGGCTGGCCTGTGCCAGGGCGATGGCGGGTGTTAGCGCGACAAGGCAAGAGAGCAAGAGCACTTTTACCCCCACCGATACCTTATTATATTTACTGTCTCTCTTCATTCAATTGTCAATCGTTTTTTCAACTTTTCATTTTTTTCACCTTTTCTTTTACCACGGATTTCACGGATTCCACGGATTTTTGCTGCGCGCAGGTCTGCTATTGCACAGATTTGTTAAGGCATTACACAGACTGATACCACGTGATGAAGGCGAAGCTTTCAGCTTCTTCGCTTGAACAGCATGAGCAGCGCCTTGACGTAGTCCTCGTTGGTGGCTATGCTCACCATGTCGACGCTGCTGCGCGTCATGGTCTCGTGGAGCTGCTGCTGGCGCGTCTTCCAGTACTGGCTGTGGGCGCTGCGCAGCTGGCGGCTGCCGGTGTCGATATACTGCTCGTGACCGGTCTCAGCGTCGACGACGCGTATGAGTCCCACGTCGGGCAGCTCGCGCTGCAGCACGTCGTAGACCTGCAGAGCCACGATGTCGTGCTTGCGGCTGGCTATCTGCAAGGGCTGCAGGAAGTCCTGGCGGTCGTAGAAGTCGCTGAGCACGAAGGCCGTGCATCGCCGCTTCGACACGCTGGTGAGGAACTCCAGTGCCTGACGGATGTCCGTGCGGCGGCTCTCGGGGTGGAAGTCGAGCATCTCGCGTATGATGTAGAGTATGTGCTTGCGCCCCTTCTTCGGCGGTATGTACTTCTCGATGCGGTCGGAGAAGAAGACGACGCCTATCTTGTCGTTGTTCTGGATGGCCGAGAAGGCGATGGTGGCCGCTATCTCGGTGACCATCTCGCGCTTCATCTGCCGCCGCGTACCGAAGTCCAGCGAGCCGCTGACGTCGATCATCAGCATGACGGTCAGCTCGCGCTCCTCCTCGAACACCTTGACGTAGGGACGGTGGAATCGTGCCGTGACGTTCCAGTCGATGTCGCGCACGTCGTCGCCGTAGAGGTACTCGCGCACCTCGCTGAAGGCCATTCCCCTACCCTTGAATGCCGAGTGGTACTGGCCTGCGAAGACGTTCGAGCTCAGTCCGCGCGCCTTGATTTCTATCTTCCGTACCCTTTTCAGGATTTCTGATGTCTCCATAACTTTTGATCTAATTAGTAATGAGTAATTAGTAATTAGTAATTATGATTACCAACATGCCGTTGAGCGAGAGGCCGCAACATGCCCGTTGAACGTGTGACGCAACATGCCGTTGAACGAGTGACACAACATGCCGTTGAGCGAGTGACACAACATACCTTTGAGTGAGTGACACAACATGCCGACACGGTGTTGGTACAGCGATTGTGAAGGGCTTTTTCCACGAGCATAAACTAATCATAATTACTAATTACTCATTACTAATTACTAATTACTATTAGGGCACTTCCACCTTGTTGATGATCTTCGAGACGATTTCCTCGCTCGTGATGTTCGACGCCTCGGCCTCGTAGGTCAGTCCTATGCGGTGGCGCAGCACGTCGTGGGCCACGGCACGCACGTCCTCGGGCACCACGTAGCCGCGGCGCTTGATGAAGGCATAGGCCCTCGACGCCTTGGCCAGATTGATGCTGGCACGCGGCGAGCCTCCGAACTGGATCATGCTCTTCATGTCCTTCAGACCGTAGCGGTCGGGGTAGCGGGTGGCAAAGACGATGTCGGCAATGTACTGCTCGATCTTCTCGTCGATGTACACCTCGCGCACCACGCTGCGCGCCCTGACGATGTCCTCCGAGGTGGTGACGGCGCTGACCTTGGGCAGACTGCCGCCGAGGTTCTCGCGGATGATCTTCTTCTCCTCGTCGATGGTCGGATAGCCGATGACCACCTTCAGCATGAAACGGTCCATCTGCGCCTCGGGCAGCGGGTAGGTGCCCTCCTGCTCGATGGGGTTCTGCGTGGCCATGACGAGGAACGGGTTGGGCAGGTCGAACGTCTCGCTGCCGATGGTCACCTGCTTCTCCTGCATGGCTTCGAGCAGGGCGCTCTGCACCTTAGCCGGCGCACGGTTGATCTCGTCGGCCAGCACGAAGTTGGCAAACACGGGGCCCTGCTTCACCAGGAACTTCTCCTCCTTCTGCGAGTAGATCATCGTACCCGTCACGTCGGCCGGCAGCAGGTCGGGCGTGAACTGTATGCGGCTGTATGTGGCGTCGATGAGCTGTGCCAGCGTCTTGATGGCCAGCGTCTTGGCCAGTCCGGGCACACCCTCGAGCAGTATGTTGCCGTCGGAGAGCAGTCCGATGAGCAGCGAGTCGACGAGATGTTTCTGTCCTACGATAACCTGATCCATGCCCGACACGAGGTTCTGCACGAATCCACTCTGTTGTTCTATCCGCATGTTCAGTTCGCGGATGTCAATAGCTTCTGCCATAGTCTCAATTATTTCCGTTTTTTAAATTATTCTTTCGTTTCAAACTGCAAAGGTAGTCATTTCCCCGCTGTTACGGTTCATCGTCATACCTAAATATTATTAAAAATGATTAACAACCCCACATATCCGTACAATTCTATTATAAATCCGTATAATTCGTATCATTGACTCCTTCGAGCTAAACCTTCGTATAATTCGTTGTCGTAAAAAACAATCCGTGTCATCCGCATTCAATCCGTGGTTTTAAAAATAATTCGTATAATTCGTTTTAATTCGTTGTCGAAAAAAATCCGTGTCATCCGTGCAATCTGTGGTTTGTTTTGTCAGACAACTATAACAACTCAGACAACATTTAGTTTACCTTCAATCTCTAAAATTCTCTTCATTTTCCATTTCGTGACAATACATGTTGTCCTCGTTGTCCTTGTTGTCTGATTCATTATTTCATACCATCCGTTGTTTGTTTTGTCAGACAACTATAACAACTCAGACAACATTTTGCTTAACTTTAATCTCTAAAAATCTCTTCGTTCTCCAATTCATGATAATACATGTTGTCCTCGTTGTCCTTGTTGTCTGATTCATTATTTCATACCATCCGTTGTTTTGTCAGACAACTAAAACAACTCAGACAACATTTAGTTTACTTTCAATCTCTAAAAATCTCTTCGTTCTCCATTTCGTGACTATATATGTTGTCCTCGTTGTCCTTGTTGTCTGATTTAATATTCCATACCATCCGTTGTTTTGTCAGACAACTATAACAACTCAGACAACATTTAGTTTACCTTCAATCTCTAAAATTCTCTTCGTTCTCCAATTCATGATATTATTATGTTGTCCTCGTTGTCCTTGTTGTCTGATTCATTATTCCATACCACCCGTTGTTTTGTTTTGTCAGACAACTATAACAACTCAGACAACATTAGGCTTAACTTTAATCTCTAAAATTCACTGCGTTCTCCATTTCGTGACTATATATGTTGTCCTTGTTGTCCTTGTTGTCTGATTAAATATTCCATACCACCCGTTGTTTTGTTTGCAAGGACTACAGGACTATAGGACTTTATATTCTCTAATTCAATTCGTGCAATTCGTTTTAATTCGTTGTCGTAAAAAACAATCCGTTCCATCCGTTCAATCCGTGGTCGTTAAAAAAAATTCGTATCATTGACTTCTTCGAGCTAACCTTCGTATAATTCGTGGTCGTAAAAAACAATCCGTGTCATCCGTTCAATCCGTGGTCGTAAATTTCTTGTGTGTGTTTTTCGTGGTATTAGAATCCTGTTGCAGCCATCTGCACCGGGTGGCCGCGTCCCGCTTTTCCGCTCTATGGTGGTCCGAACTGGCGCCGTGTCCTTCCCTCCCGTTTGCTGATGCAAAGTTACGAAGAATCCCCGGCTTTTGCAACTGTCAAGCATGGCTTAACATTATTTAATTTCGTAGCAAATAAGAGTTTCCATCCACACCCCTGCCGCGGCCACGGGGCGCGTGGCATCAGTTACTCAGCATGTAAATATTTTTACTCTGCTGGTAACTGAGCCGATGCAGCGAGTGGCGGGAAGGGCAGGCAGTCGCCATCATCCTGCTGCTCGTCGGTACTGGGTGTGACATGGGGACGAAAAGGGAGAAAATGAAACAGAAAATAGCAGACGTTAACGAATTTTTGCATATCATGTATCATGTATCATAAAGGTTTTTCTGCACAAAAAAATCGGTATAATATATATATAATTATAATTATATATATATTATAATAATTAATTAATTAATTATTTCTTCCTTGCCGATTTTCCAATTTGCTTCATGATACATGATACATGATATATTAAAATTCGTTAAAGTATAGATGGTTATGTAAAGATAAATGAGTGACAATCTAAGTACTCGGCACACATCTCGGCACAGCGCTCGCCGTCGACAGCGGCCGACACGATGCCTCCGGCATAGCCGGCACCCTCGCCGCAGGGGAAGAGGCCCTCCAGCCCGACGTGCATCATGTTCTCGGCGTTGCGCACGATGCGCACGGGACTGCTGGTACGCGTCTCGACACCAATCATCACGGCATCGTTGGTCAGGAAGCCATGAGCCTGGCGGCCGAAAGCACGGAAACCCTGCTGCAGACGGTGGGCGATGGGCTGAGGCAGCCAGAAGTGCAGGGGCGACGAGATGAGTCCGGG
Source organism: uncultured Prevotella sp. (assembly GCA_946409435.1). GTDB lineage: Bacteria > Bacteroidota > Bacteroidia > Bacteroidales > Bacteroidaceae > Prevotella. The sequence continues at coordinate 12,157 of CAMJWJ010000025.1, forward strand.
AGCGTACGACGAGCGGGGCAGGTCGTAGCTCAGCCGACCGTTCACAAAGTCGGCCATGCGCTGGGCGGGAGCCGTCTGGCGGCGGTTGCCCTGCAGCCAGCAGGTGCGCTCGAGCTGTTGCTGGAAGTACATCACCTTCAGGGCTTCGGGGACGTTGCCCTCGGCGATGCCGTCGCCGGATGCCTCGCTGTCCGCCAACAGCTGCCAGGCCTCAATGTCGTCGGGGCGCAGCTCGACGACCATGCCGGAGTTGGACCACTGGCCGGCACGATGCGAGGGGCTCATGCCGTTGACCACCAGCTGCTCGCGGTCGGTGGCGGCAGGGATAACGAAGCCGCCCGGGCACATGCAGAAGGAGTAGACGCCACGTCCGTCGACCTGGGTGACGAAGGAGTACTCGGCGGCAGGCAGGTACTGGCCGCGGCCGTCGGGGGAGTGGTACTGTATCTGGTCGATGAGTGCCGACGGGTGCTCCAGTCGCACGCCCACGGCGATGCCCTTGGACTCGATGGCGATATGCTCGCCGGACAGGTAGCGGTAGACGTCGCGCGCACTATGTCCCGTGGCCAGGATGACGGGGCCGTAGTAACGACGCACCCTGACGTTGCTATCCTCTTCGGCACCCATGCCTGCGATGCGCTCTTCGGCACCCCTGCCTGCGATGCGCTCTTCGGCCTCGACTCCCACGACACGGCCGCTCAGCAGGCCGTCGGCCGCCAGCAGCGAGTGCTCGGTCAGGAGGCGCGTCATACGCGTCTGGAAGTGTACCTCGCCGCCACAGCGGAGGATGGTGTGGCGCATGTTCTCGATGACCCGTGGCAACTTGTCGGTACCGATGTGCGGGTGGGCGTCAGCCAGGATGTTCGTCGAGGCTCCGTGCTGGCAGAAGACGTTGAGAATCTTCTCGATGGAGCCACGTTTCTTGCTGCGTGTGTAGAGCTTGCCGTCGGAGTAGGCGCCTGCCCCACCCTCGCCGAAGCAGTAGTTGCTCTCGGGGTCGACCTGCTGCGTGCGTGCTATCTGGGCCAGGTCGCTCTTGCGCTGACGAACGTCCTTGCCACGCTCCAGCACGACGGGGCGCAGACCGCACTCGATGAGCCTGAGGGCGGCAAACAGGCCTCCGGGACCGGCACCGACCACGACCACCGTGGGGGCGTCGCTGACGTCGGGATAGTGGGTGACGGCGTACTCGTCGGCGGCAGGCTGCTCGTTGACGTAGACGCGCACGGTGAGGTTGACGTAGACGGTACGCTGGCGGGCGTCGATGCTACGCCGAAGGATGCGCAGCGACGTGATGTCCGACAGACGCAGGCCGTACTCGCGGGCTATCCACTGGCGCAACGACGGCTCGCGGGCTGCCACGTGGGGCTTTACACGTATCTGGTACTCGTTGATCATTCCTGAGCGGTTGCTATTGCTCGTTTATGAATCCTGGTCGAAGAGGTCCTTGATTTCGTCTATCTCGTCGTTGTCGAACCACTTCGAGAGTCGGGCTTTCGCCTTCTCCTGGATGTCGGGGTCGACGTCGGTCCACACTTTCTTGAGCACGAAGAGCAGTACGGCGAGGTCGTCGGAGAGTCCGGCAATGGGTATGGCATCGGGGATGACGTCCAGCGGACTGATCATGTAGCCCAGGGCACCGATGATCATGGCCTTGTTGGCGGCGCTGACCTTGTCGCTCTGCAGCGTGTAGTAGAGTATCAGTGCGGCATACACCAGCTTGGCTCCCGCACGCTTGGCAATCTTGGCTATCTTGTCAACGAAGTCCGACTGCGTGAACTTGTTGGCATAGCTCATAAAATCAGGTAGTTCCATGCTTGTTATATTTTTAAATTTATTGATGATTCAGTTTTATCACCCTGATACCCGTATGCGACGGATGCTTCTGCAGGTACCGGCGGAAGGTCATCGGCTCCTCGACCACCCGCTTGTGCAACTGCGAGGCGTTCAGCAGGTGCAGCCCGTCGCTACGCCACACGGCAAAGCCGAGGTGGGCGATGTCGAGGCCGGCCTTGTTGCACGTGATGGCGATGATGTCGCCGTCGTGAACGGTCTGGCGCAGCAGCCGTGTATTCCTGACGGCCGACTTGGGGATGTAGCGGAACCGCTGACCCGTCAGCTGCTGCTCCTGACGGCGGATGACGGCCACCTGCTCGGGATGGGTCTTCAGCGACTTGTACGACTGCGGATGGGTGCTCATGAAGTCGAGCTTCAGCTGCTGGACGGCGCTGAACGGCGGGTTGGGACCTTGCACCTCGCTGACCAGTCCGCGGGCTGCATTGTCGGCTATCCAGTCGGAGAAGTAGTGCAACCGTGAGGGGTAGCCCTCGCAGCGGCCGCCACGATAGCGCAGCTGCTCCAGACGGCGCGTGTAGCCCTGCCATGAACGCTCGCCGTGACGTACACACAGCGTCAGCGCCACGACGGTCTCGACCAGCGTGGTACAGTCCAGCTGGCGCGTGTTGACCACCAGCTGCTCGCGGTCGTTCACTTCCAGCGTGTGGGCGACATAGGGGATGCCCAGGAACTGGCGAGCAAACCACAGCGTCGTGGCGTCGGCAGGTGCCTGTTGCAGCATCCGACATATCCTGACGCTGTCAGACGGCTGGTAGGTGACCTGTGCCGTCGTTGGCAGCACCGCCCAAAGAACCATTATTATATGTAGCAGTAGTCGTCTCATGTTCATATCTGTAATAAGTGTCGTGTCATAGCCTGCGTGTCTCCTTCCGTGTCACAGCGTTCCCGTCTCCAGCGGTTTTCTTCTTGTACGCTCCGCGTGCTCCGAAGTTGTAGCCTACGTAGAAGTTCAGGTTGCCGAAGATGTTGTTGGTGGCAAACTGGCGCTTGCGGTAGTTGTAGGTACGGATGATGGCCGATGCTCCGGCGTACCACCGCGTATTGTTCCACACCAGCCCAAAACGGCCGATGCCGTCGATGTTGATGTTGCTCAGGTCGATGATTTTCTTGCTCTGGCTGACGTCACTCTTCGTCTTCTTGTAGGCCAGCGCTACCGAGAGGCTGGCACAGAACAGGCAGTTGCGGGCGAACACCCAGTTGTAGGCATAGCCGACAGAGGCGTTGATGCTGGTGTACTTGATCTTCTTGAACATCATGCCGCTGTCCAGGGCTACCTTCTGGCGGGTACGCTCCTCGACGAACCGCTCCAGCTTCTCGTGGTCCAGCTCAATGCTGTTGCGGATGTAGCCGAAACCGGCCATCCACGAGCCGCAGCTGATCTTCTGACACGTGCTCTGGGCAAAGGCGGCAGGATAGGAGAACCGCTGGTGGTTGAAGATGTAGTAGACGTTGAAACCGGTGATGCCCACGCTGATGCCGTCGAAGTGCTGACCCTCAAGCTGGCCCGAGTCGATGTCGCTGCCCATCCGCACGTTGCGTATCTTGTAGTCGCTGCCAGTACGGCGGTAGTAGATGTCGGCACCAAGCTGGGCGGCATAGATGCTGAAGTCCAGCTCCTGCTTGTTCGACGTCTTGGAAAAACTGAGGTTCTTCAGATCGAACGTATAGCCGGCAAACACCCACCGCCAGCCGAAATACGGACCGGCCTTGAGCGTGGGCGACGGCGCGAAGCTCACCGACTGGGTGGCGCTGCTCACGCGGTAGTAGTCGTAGCTGTAGATGGCCTGGAGCATGACCGACCAGTTGTAGTGCTGCGGCTCGACATAGTTCTCGTCGATGCGGCTGAAGCCACGTATCGTCCTACGCAGCCAGCTCATCTTCTTTTCGGGCTGGGCTGTTGTAGCCACCGTGTCGGCTGTCAGCACGGCTGTCGTATCCTGTGCCAAGATGCCTGAAGGAAAAAGGGTAAGGAGGTATAAGGGTAAAACGAATCTCACCCCACGCCATACGCTATGCCTCCAGTGACTTCTCATCTCCTTTTAGTATTTTCAGAATTTCCCTAAGATACGTCTTCGCTATTTTCAGAATTTCCCTAAGATACGGTCCAGCGCCCAGTTGACGGGAGTGGCCGATATGCTGGTACACTCGCACAGTCCGATGTCCTGCAGATGCTCTATCACGCTCTTGATCAGCGGGAACTGAACGTACGGCGGATTAGGCACGGCGAAATGTTCCTCGCCATTGACCGTATGCAGGCGGATGGGCTGGTAGTCGAACACGGAGAACGATACCGAGCCGCGGTCGCCGATGAGGTCGATACGGTCCTCACGGGCTGACTCGTGGGCCACAAAGCACCACGAGCCGCTGCCAGGCACGCCGTTCTCGAACTCGAAGCAGGCCGACACGGTGTCCTCGGCATCATACAGTCCGCCACGGTTGGAACAAATGCCACGGGCCTCGGTGATGACACCGAAGATGTGCTGCAGCAGGTCGAGCTGATGGGGGGCAAGGTCGTAGAAGTAGCCGCCACCGGCTATGTCGGGCTGCACCCGCCAAGGCAGCTCGTCGGGCTTCGCGTAGTCCTGTTCACGGGGAGGAACGGCAAAGCGCACCTGAACGCTGACGACATTGCCGATAATGCCGCGGTCAACAATATCCTTCACCTTCTGGAAGTATGGCAGGTAGCGACGGTAGTACGCCACAAAGCACGGCACACCGGTCTGCTCGCTGACACGGTTGATACGCGCACAGTCCTCATACGACGCCGCCAGCGGCTTCTCCACATACACGGGTTTGCCTGCCTTCATGGCCATGATGGCGTAGGTGGCGTGGCTTGACGGAGGCGTGGCAACGTACACGGCGTTCACCTCGGCGTCGTCTATCAACTCCTGAGCATCAGTGTACCAGCGTGGCACACCATGGCGCACGGCATAGCTGTGGGCCTTCTGCTTATGCCTGCTCATCACGGCCACCACACTCGACCCGTCAACTTCCGAGAATGCAGGGCCACTTTTCTTCTCTGTCACTTCACCGCAACCGATGAAGCCCCACTTCAATATCTTCATTTCGCCTGCAAAGGTACGAATAAGCGAGAACAATACAAAACAAAAAATGTGTTTTTTGTTTTTATTGTCGAGCGAAAGTACCTTCGACTGCCAGGTCAAAGGTACGAATAAGCGAGAGAAAATGCAAATTTATTTGCAATTTTCCGAGCGTGAGTACCTTCGAGCAAAGCTCAAAGGTTGACTTCGTCGAGCTAAACCTTCGAATAAGCGAGAGAAAATGCAAATTTTGGAGCAGCGAAAACAAAGAAATGCAAGAATTTCGTTTGTTGAGTCGTGACAAAATTCGACCAAAGGTCAAATTTATTTGCAATTTTCCGAGCGAAAGTACCTTCTGCAAAATTAATAAATGATAAAATACGAATAATCAATTGCCAATTATCAAATATTTATTACCTTTGCACCACAAAATCAAAAACAATGAAAAAGCAAGACGATTTGACACTCATGAAAGTCCGTAGCTACCGCAGCGTACTCATGGCGGGCTTCCGACTCTATAGCGAGAACTTCAGACAGTTTTTCAAGGCTTCATGGATCATGGCGCTGCTCTACGCACTATGCTGCGGAGCGACAGGCACGCTGACCGTCATCAACCTCTCGGAGATGATGCTCTACATCGTACAGATGCAGGCCGAGCCGATGGTCGCCCTCATACTGGCTGCCAGGGCCTATGCCCTCGTGTTACTTCAGGTGACAGCCATCTCGATCATCGCCTGCGCCGTCATGACCCTCGCGTCGGCCACCATCCTCAACAAGCTGAAGGAGCATAAGGACACCGGCACCATCACGCTGCCGCCACACTGGCTGTCAGGCTCTCCCAGACTGATGGGGCGCACGCTGAAGGGCGTGTTACTGACGACCCTTGTCGCCGGCATACCCATCCTGCTCTTCGTAGCCATCATGGCTGCTGCCGACGCACTAAGCCCCGGGTTCACCACACAGCACATCATGACGGTCATGGGAACATTCATGCTCGTAACGCTCATCGTCATGGTGTTTGCACTACCCCTGGCCTACGTGCTGATGAAGTACATCATGGAACCCTCCGTAGGCTATTGGCGACGACTGAAGGTATCCTACGCAGAAGGCATGCGCCACTGGGGAGGACTGTTCCTCGTCTTCTTCGTCAGCCTGCTGGTCATAGCGCTCATCGACATCGTCGTCATGACACCGGCATACATCCTGAACTTCGCCAACCAGCAAGCCTACATGGGACAGCTCATCGGCGACCCGCTGGGCATGCCGTCATACATGAAGGCGCTGACCTTTGCCACCTTCACGCTGTGCAGCTTCATCCAGTTCTATGTCTGCCAGGTAACGCTCATGCACAACTACTACATCTACGGCTCTATCGACACCAAGGAGGAGGAGCGCAACAAGCAATAACGACCCGTAGGGCGCAACAAGCAATAACCACCCGTAGGGCACAACAAGCAATAACGACAATTATCATACCAACATGAAGAAGATTCTATTCATAGACCGCGACGGCACCATCATCCGAGAACCTGCCGACGAACAGATCGACTCGTTCAGCAAGCTACACTTCGTACCTAACGCCATCTCATCGCTGGCCTTCCTGCGACAGCATACGGACTACCTGTTCGTCATGGTCAGCAACCAGGACGGACTGGGCACAGAATCCTTTCCAGAAGACACCTTCTGGCCCGTACAGAACTTCATCCTCGAAACGCTGCGCGGAGAGGGCGTAGAGTTCGACGACATACTCATCGACCCCCACTTCCCCGAAGACAACGCCCCGACACGCAAGCCTGGCACAGGCATGGTGGAGAAGTACATGAACAACCCCGAGTACGACATCGCCAACAGCTACGTCATCGGCGACCGCGACACGGACCGACAGTTTGCCAAAAACATCGGATGCCGTTTCCTGCAGATCGGCGAGTGGCAAAAAGCGACAGCCATCGCCTACGGCGGAGAACGGAAGGCCGAGGTGAAGCGCACCACTAAGGAGACCGACGTATACATCAAGCTCGACCTCGACGGCAACGGATTCTGTGACATACACACCGGCCTGGGATTCTTCGACCACATGCTGGAGCAGATTGGCAAGCACGGACAGATGGACCTCACCGTCCATACAAAGGGAGACCTGCACGTCGACGAGCACCACACCATCGAGGACACGGCCCTGGCGCTGGGCGAGTGTCTGCTAAAAGCACTCGGCGACAAGCGAGGCATCGAGCGCTACGGCTACTGCCTGCCCATGGACGACTGTCTCTGCTCGGTGGCACTCGACTTCGGAGGGCGCCCCTGGCTGGTATGGGATGCCGAGTTCCGCCGTGGTTTTATCGGCGACATGCCTACGGAGATGTTCTACCACTTCTTCAAGAGCCTGAGCGACACGGCAAAGATGAACCTCAACATCCGTGCACAAGGCAGGAACGAGCACCACAAGATCGAGGGCATCTTCAAGGCACTGGCACGCTCGCTGAAGATGGCCGTCCGCCGCGACGTCTACCACTACGAGCTGCCCTCTACTAAAGGCTCGCTGTAAATAAGAACATATCACTATGGACAACACCCAGCGCATTCAACAGCTTGTACGTACGCTCAACGAGGCCAGCGACGCCTACTACAACGGACGACAGGAGCTGATGACCGACTACGAGTGGGACAAGCTGTTCGACGAACTGCGGCTGCTCGAGCAGCAGACAGGCATCGTGCTGCCCGACTCGCCGACACAAAGAGTTTCCGAGGACACCACTACCGGACAGAAGGAGGAGCACGAATACGCTGCCCTCTCGCTGGCCAAGACCAAACAGCTGCCGGAACTGGTGAAGTGGGCCGAGGAACGCCCGATATGGATTTCGTGGAAACTGGACGGTCTGACGCTGGTGGTCACCTACGACGACGGCCGGCTGACAAAGGTTGTCACACGGGGCAACGGACACATCGGCACGAACATCACACACCTCACAAAAGCCATCAGCGGTATTCCGCAAACCATTCATTACAAAGGACATACCGTCATACGCGGCGAGGCCGTCATCGCCTATGACGACTTCGAGCGCTTCGTCATGGAGAGCGGTGCCGACTACGCCAACCCGCGCAACCTGGCATCGGGCTCGCTCAGCGTGAAGGACCCGCAGGACATCGTAGACCGCCACATACAGTGGATACCGTTCACCCTCGTACACATCGACGAAGACATCAACAGCTGGGGCGAACGAATGGACTGGCTCGACGGCCAGGGATTCCACACCGTCGAGCGCCAGCTGGTAGCCACCCCTACAGCCAGTTCGGTGGAAAGCGTCATCGACGCCTTCACCCAGAAGGTCACCACCAAGCAGAACCCCTACCCCGTCGACGGCCTCGTCGTCTGCTACGACGACACGCAATATGCCCTGACAGGCAGCGTCACAGGCCACCACGCCACCCGTGCCGGCCTGGCATTCAAGTGGCAGGACGAGGCTGCCGACACCGTGCTCGAGACCATCGAGTGGTCGTGTGCCGCCAGCACCATATCGCCGGTGGCCATCTTCCAGCCCGTCGAACTCGAGGGTACCACCGTGCGACGTGCCTCGCTGTGCAACATCAGCGAGTGCGAGCGCTTAGGCATCGGCGGTCCTGGCACACGACTGAGCGTCATCAAGGCCAACAAGATCATTCCCAAGGTCATACAGGTCACACAGTCTGCCGGTACATTCAGCATACCGACGCAGTGTCCCGTATGCCATGCCCCCACGCAGGTCGTCGAAAGCGAGGCCAGCGGCACCCGTACCCTGCATTGCACCAACGACGACTGCCCCGCCAAGCAACTGAAGAAGTTTGCACGCTTCGTGTCGAAGGAGGGCATGAACATGGACGGCATCTCCGAGCAGACGCTGTCGAAGTTCATCAATCTCGGCTGGGTGGCAGAGTATGCAGACCTCTACAAACTGAGGGCGCACATCCTCGAACTGTCGCGGATGGAGGGATTCGGCGAGAAGTCGGCAGCCAATATCATGCGCAGCATCGACCGCAGCCGGAAGGCAGAAGCTCACCGCCTGCTCTACGCCCTGAACATCCCGCTGTGCGGCATCGACGTCTGCCGCCGACTGCTGGCTGCCTACCCCCTCGAACAACTGGTTAGCAAGACACAGCCGCAGCCCGTTACTCCCGACCTCTTTAGCGATACAAACCAGACACAGCCCGTTTCTCCCGACCTCTTTAGCGATACAAACCAGGTACAGCCCGACCTCTTTGGAGGAACGGTGACGACCGACGACCCTGCTGCCGTCTTTGCCCACGTGCCAGGCATCGGCCCTGAGAAATCGGCCTCCTTTGTTCGCTGGTTCCGTCATGACGGCAACATGGCCCGCTACCGCCGCCTGACGGCCGAACTGGAGGTCAGCGAACCTGTCAGCACACCAACGGGCGACCTCTGCCAGGGCCTCACGTTTGTCATCACGGGCGACGTCCACCACTACAAGAACCGCAACGAGCTGAAGGCCTATATCGAGTCACAGGGCGGCAAGGTGGCATCGGCCGTCAGCGGCGCTACGTCGTTCCTGATCAACAATGACATCAACTCTACGTCCGGCAAGAACCAGAAGGCGCGCCAGCTCGGCATTCCCATTCTCTCGGAAGATGATTTCATCGCCAAGTACGGGTCATCTGATGCTTAACACTTTTTTCCCATGAACATTCTGCTGATGATTCTCCGAGCCGCCCGTCCCAGCAAGACGCCGGGTTTGCAGGCCATCGTCAAGCCTCGCTGGATACGACGCGGCTACGACGGCATGACCTTCTTCGGTTATATCATCACGCACAGCCGCGGCGATGCCGACGCCATGAACAGCCCAAGCAGCACGATGCGCAACCACGAGATGATACACCTCTATCAGGCTCGCTCGACCTTCGACTCCTGGCTGTGCTTCTACGTGCGCTACCTGTACTACTGGCTTTCCATCAGCATCGCCTACCCGCTGTTCTGCCGCCACGAGGGCCGTCGAATCCGCCATGCCGGCTACTGGCTGAACCCCTTCGAGATGGAGGCCTACCGCAACATGCACAACCTGCACTACCTCGACGACAAGCCACAGGGTACGGACAACTGGCGCAACTATGCACGACAGTCGCTGACGGAACGCGCCGTGGACCTGTTACGACACAGGAAGTAAATTATAAACTACGAATTAAACGAATTGATTTAACAACAACAGACTGCAAGGATATTATTTTAAAACAACGAATTACGCGAATTAAACGAATTGATTAGTGCATAGCAATTCGTGAAATTCGCGTAATTCGTTGTAGTTAAATGTATTTCTAATAATTCGTAGTATTAAAAGCCGTTCGCGGTGAGCCAGAAGGCTACTCGTCCATTTGGAACAGGGGGTCTTCGGGCATGACCATCAGCGGCGGCTGTTCGTAGTCGTGGAGCAGTTTCTGGCTGACGTACTGCTTGTCGACGACCAGGCGGAACATGTATTCACGGAACCAGCGGGCCGACATGATCAGGTAGCCGTCCTGTCCGCTGTCCGTTCCCCATGAGTTCTCCACCTTCCACTTCAGCGGTTCACCGCTGGCGTCGAGGTCAACGGCGCAGAGCGTCATAGCATGTGTGCTGCCGCTGTCGAAGGTCATGATGCGTTCGGCCTTCGTCATGTTGAACGTGGTGTTGAACAGCGAGGCGTAGTCGAAGTTCTCCGTGTCACAATAGCCGCGCTTGCGGTCGAGCTGCTTGCCCACGTCGTACGAGCTGTACAGCTTGCGGCCGTCCTTCAGCGAGGCGATGGCCAACGTCTCGATGTCGTCCATAGGCAGGTTCAGGTACTTCCAGTTATGGCCGTCGTAGGTGTGGCGGTCGTACTCCACCTCGTAGGTCTTGTAGTATTCACGCCTCGGGTCGTTCATGACCATGATGAACGTGCCGTTCAGCGGACCGCCTACCACCTCGTCGTAGAAGGTCTTCGGCGTGTATTGCCGGGGGGCTGTCATGGCCTTGCCGTTCTTGTCCTTGAAGGCATAGGTGAACTCCTTGACCGGTTCACCGAGTGTGACGGCGAGGATGTGGTAGATCTCGGCAAGCATCTCCGTCTTGCGGCGCTCTATGTCCTTGGCTTTCTTGCCGTCGGCTACCATGCGGCGCAGCTCCAGTCCGTGCTCGCGCAGCTTGGTCTTCACGATGGCCGACATGCGCGACGTGTTCTCGGCAGAGTACGTCTCGGGCTGTACCTCGGTGGGCACGAGTCCGTACTTCTCGGCCAGGTCGGCTACGCCGCAGAATGTTCCTCCGTCGCTGACGGGATAGTGGAAGAAGAACTGTACGCGCTGGTCGTCGATGGGACTCTTGCCGGTGTCTACGATGCCCTGTAGCATGAGGTTAGCCTTCTCCAGCTGGTCCCAGAAGAAGAGGTAGTCCTGCGAGAAGCTGACGGTCTTGGCGTCGGAGCGCTTGGCGAAGTTGGCGCGCAGCACGTTCAGTCCGCTGAACATCCAGCAGCGTCCCGACTGCTTCTGGTCGGTGATGGTCTGCTTGGGGGTCTCTACGCTGAACCACGTGTCTATCTTGCGCTGGCTCTCCTGCGTGCGTGTCAGCTGGTCGATGGCGTTCGATGCCACGGCGTTGCGCAGTGCACGGTCGCTGGGCGTCGGCGCGTTCTGCTGTACGATCTGCTGCAGCATCTTCTCCGTGATGCCACCGCTTCTGGTCTGTGCCGCAGCCGTGAGAGCCACGGCCACGGTCATGGTAAGTAGGATTGTCCGTTTCATAATGTGTGTTGCGTGTTGCTATCGTCCGCAAGGTACGATGGTGCCGTCTTACTTCTTGCTGCCGATGTGGATGGTCTTCTGCGTGGTGTTAGCCTTCTTGGTGGTCGTCTTCTTGGCCGAAGACTTCTTGGCCGACGAGCCTGACGGCTGGTAGTACTTCAGTGCCTCGGGCATCCAGCCTTGCAGCTGCTTGATGCGGGTGGCATCCGAGGGGTGCGTGCTCAGCCACGACGTGGAACCGCCACCGGTTGCTGCCGACATGCGCTGCCAGAAGGAGACGGCAGCCTGCGGATCGTAGCCGGCCATGGCGGCGAAGATGATGCCCAGGTGGTCGGCCTCGCTCTCGTGTTCACGCGAGTACTTGGCGCTGAAGCCCTTGGCTCCGAGTCCGAACACGGTGCCTGCTATGCTCTGCAGTCCGCTGCTCACGCCGGCTCCCTGCATCAGCACGCTCAGTGCCTGGGCACCGTACTGCTGCTTGATCTGGGTGCTCATCTGTTCGGCGGAGTGCTTAGCCACGGCGTGCGCCACCTCGTGTCCCAGCACGATGGCCAGCGACGTCTCATCCTGCGTGACGGGCAGTATGCCCTCGTAGACGACGATTTTGCCGCCAGGCATGCAGAAGGCGTTCACCTGGTTTTCCTGCACGAGGTTAAACTCCCATGCGTAGTTCTGCAGCTCGTTCTGCAGCCCGTTGTTGCGCAGGTAGTTCTCCACGGCGTTGGCCAGCCGCTGCCCTACCCGCTTGACCATCTCGGTGTTGGCCTTGTTGGTCGAGGGCTTGGCGGTCTTCATATACTCCGAGTACTGCTGGTTCGAGAGGCTGAGCACCTGCTGGTCGCTGACCATGAGCGTCTGCTTGCGTCCCGTGATGGGCACTGTCGATGTCGTGCCGCAGCCTACCAATACGGCTGCCAGGGCCGACAGAAGGAAAAGTCTGACTTTCTTCATCATATCTGTTTTTTAGTTAATAATCCTTTCGGCTGCAAAGTTACAACTTTTCTCTTAAAAATGTACCACGTTTCTCGAGAATTTTTGCAACACGCTTGCCAAAGGCCATTCCGATGCCTTCGCCAACAGAGAGAGGGCTGCCCATCAGCGAGCAGTCCTCTCTCCATTAGAAGCTGTTACGGGTTCAGAGACCCGGGTAGAACGGTCCGTAGCCTGTGCACGACGTCGTCGTGATGGCCGTCAGGAATGCTGTGAGTGCGGCTACTATCACCTTCACCACGATCTCGACGATACGACTCTTCGTCATAGCCTGTTCCTCCCTGCGTTGGTTAAGGCTCCTGGTTCGTACGTGCCGGCGAAGTGTAGTCATCGTCCTCAGTCCACTCGATGTTCACGCCTCCCGAACGCGTCACGTTGATGGTCTTGGCCAGCACGTCGCCAGTGGGACGGCAACGCCAGCGCGATGCGATGTCGGTCTTGGCGTTGAACTTGGTGGGGTCGGTGACGCCCTTCGACTTCAGGCTGACCCAGAAGATGCCCAGGTCATTGAGCTTCACACCGTGACCCTGGAAGGCCAGTTCCTTGATGATCTCGGTCAGCGTCATCACCATTCCGTAGACCTCGCCGGGGGCGAAGGTGGTGTAGCGGGCGGCCAGACGCTTGATGATCTCGTCGGTCTCGATGAGTTTCTCACTCTTGCGGCTGGCGTAGTACTTGTTGTAGCCGGCCGACTTCACATTCGTGTTCTTGTACAAACGATACTTTGGCATAGTCGTTGAATTTTAATGGTTAAAGTTTCAGTTCATTGTCTCTCAATGTGATGCATCTCATTTACATCACAAAGGTACGCATTTTCTCACATTCTTCCAAGCCTTTCCGCCCGTCCGTCTGCCTTGCGCGGAGTTGCACTGACTTATCGAGCGTTCAGGCGTAGATAACGGTGGAAGGGACATAAAAAAAGCAGGGACTTACCCTTTTCAGGCAAGTCCCCATTGTCGTCAGATGGACGTCCGGTCAGATGTGCAGCAGGTCGAGACAGCTGCCAGCTATACTTCATCAGCGTTGCCATCATTCACGTAGTCATACGTAACATGATAGGATGAGAAAGTGCAGATTTGGGGGGCGTTATTATTGCTTATGCGGATAGTTTTTAGATGACGAGCCATTAATGCAACGGACTGTCGAGGCTTTCTTTAGGGATATACTGGATTTGATGTAAAAATTCGGGGACGAAGCATACGAAAGCGCTTCGTCCCCGATGATTTGTTCAGGATTTTACATCGCGTCGTCCCATGGGGTTCCGGGCAGGCCACCAGGTGGCAACACCAGTTCATCTCCCATGTCAAGGCCCGTGGTCGTAACGCTCGTTACAGACCCGGCCAGAATCTGGCTCTTGTGCTGCAACTCTATGACCTTCATCACGGGCTTCTGATATTCTTTCTTTGTCATATCGGTGTCCTCCTTGCTTTACTTGATGATTACCTTTTTACCATTCTGAATATAGACACCCTTCTGTGTGGCCTTGCTGATGCGGCGGCCGTCCAGTGTGTAGGTGGCATTGTAGGTGCTGGCTGCTCTGTCAGTGCCAATGGCAATGATTCCCGTCGTCTCACCCTCGCCGAAGTCCATGGCGAACATACGAGCAGAAGCAGCGTCGCCCTTCAGCTGGAAGTAGGCGCGGAAGCCCTTCATGTCGGCGGGCAGTGCCGAGGGGTTCAGCAGCTTGTTGCCTGCTGCCAGGAAGAGCACGGCCTTCGGGTCGCTACCCTCGATAGTCGTTGCGCCCAGTGTGGGGATGAAGTCCACGTTGTCCGAGGTGAAGGGCTTGGCCGTCTTGCTCACGATGACTCCTGCCATAGCTTGTGTGGAGAAGTCAAGGTCCGTCGTCACCTGCACCAAGTAGGGCTTGCCGGCCACGATGCTTTGAGCACCGGTGAAGTTCAGCGTCAGCGTGCTGTTCTCTAAGGTCGTGGTGCTGAGTTCCTTCACCGTCCAGCCACTTGGGATGTCCATGCTGAAGGGCAGGGCCAGTGTGTTCCAGCCGCCTACCTGCAGCGTGCGCGTCAGGGTGACGTCGGCCTCGTAGCCGTCCCACTCTGTCAGTGCA
>CAMJWJ010000026.1 GCA_946409435.1 uncultured Prevotella sp.
GCTGAGAAGGCCACTCACGGAATTGAGAAGGCCACTCACGGAATTGAGAAGGCCAGGCCAGAACGGTTATTCTTCTTTCGCGCAAACATGCTGCAAAAGTACAAAAAAGGTGCAGTCCGAAAAACCTGTTGAAAATTACTCCGTCTCGGAAATTCAAAAGAAAAACTCGTTTTCCTTTTGAATTTCACTCGACTTTTCACAACTTTTCCTTCGGAGAAATTACTCCGTCTCGGAAATTCAAAAGAAAAACTCGTTTTCCTTTTGAATTTCACTCGACTTTTCGTAATTTTGCAGGCGCAAAACAGATTAGACATGGCAAACAATTTAAGATTCCAGGTTGTAGAAGAGGCTTTCAAGAAGAAGGCCGTCGACGTGAAAGTGCCTACAGAACGGCCGTCGGAGTACTTTGGCAAGTATGTATTCAATAAAGAGAAGATGTATAAATACTTGCCCAAGAACGTGTACGACACGATGGTCGACGTGATGGACAACGGTGCACGGCTGGACCGCTCGATAGCCGACGCCGTAGCCGCAGGCATGAAGCAGTGGGCACAGGAACTGGGTGTGACACACTATACCCACTGGTTCCAGCCGTTGACGGAAGGTACCGCCGAGAAGCATGACGCCTTCGTGGAGCACGACGGCAAGGGAGGCATGATCGAGAAGTTCAGCGGCAAGCTGCTGGTACAGCAGGAGCCTGACGCCTCGTCGTTCCCCAACGGCGGCATCCGCAACACCTTCGAGGCACGCGGCTATTCGGCATGGGACCCTACCAGTCCTGTGTTCATCATCGACGATACGCTATGTATCCCCACCATATTCATTGCCTACACCGGTGAGGCACTCGACTACAAAGCTCCCCTGCTGCGCGCGCTACATGCCGTGGGCAAGGCAGCTACTGACGTCTGCCAGTACTTCTACGACGACGTGACGAAGGTGCAGGTGAACCTGGGTTGGGAGCAGGAGTACTTCCTCGTCGACGAGGGGCTCTACTCGGCACGTCCCGACCTGCTGATGACGGGCCGTACGCTGATGGGACACGAGAGTGCCAAGAACCAGCAGATGGATGACCACTACTTCGGCACCATCCCCGACCGTGTACAGGCCTTCATGAAGGACCTTGAGATTCAGGCACTTGAGCTGGCCATTCCCGTAAAGACGCGCCACAACGAGGTAGCCCCGAACCAGTTTGAGCTGGCCCCCATCTATGAAGAGTGTAACCTGGCCGTCGACCATAACATGCTGCTGATGTCGCTGATGAAGAAGGTGGCCCGCAAGCATGGTTTCAGAGTACTGCTGCACGAGAAGCCGTTCGACGGCATCAACGGCAGCGGCAAGCACCAGAACTGGAGCCTCACCGCAGAGCACGGCGTAAAAAACAATGACCAGGAAGGGGCGACAGAACATGGGAAGAGGACCGTCACACTGCTACACGCACCGGGCAAGACCAACCCTGCCGACCAGACAGCCACGGCTAACGAGACACTGCGCTTCGTGACGTTCATCGTCGAGACGCTCATGGCCGTCTATCGCCACAACGGACTGCTGAAAGCCTCTATCATGAGTGCCACCAACGCCCACCGCCTGGGCGGCAACGAGGCACCGCCAAGCATCATCAGCTCGTTCCTCGGCAAATACGTGTCAGACCTGCTCGACACCATTGAACAGACATCCAACCTCAAGCTGCAGATTTCTAACCTGCAGCGCGAGATTGACATACCGCAGATTCCCGACCTCATCGTCGACAACACCGACCGCAACCGCACGTCACCCTTTGCCTTCACGGGAAACCGCTTCGAGTTTCGAGCACCAGGCAGCAGCGCCAACTGTGCATCGGCCATGATAGCCCTCAATGCTGCCATGGCTGAAGCCCTCGTCAGCTTCAAGCAGCGCGTCGACGAGAAGATAGCCGTTCTTGCCAGCAAGCCGGAATTTGCCAGCGGTACCGGCCACACGGCTAAGTTCCACGCCATCGTGGAAGTGCTGAAAGAAGACATCCGCACCTGCAAGCCCGTACGTTTCGACGGCAACGGATATTCCGAGGAATGGGTGGCCGAGGCTGCTCGCCGCGGACTCGACGTGGAGAAGTCGTGCCCCGTCATCTTCGAGCACTACCTCGACGAGCAGAGCGTCAGCATGTTCGAGAGCACCAAGGTCATGAACCGTAAGGAGCTGGAGGCTCGCAACGAGGTGAAATGGGAGACATACGTCAAGACGGTACAGATAGAGGCCCGCGTGCTGGGCGACCTCGCCATGAACCATATCATACCCGTGGCCACCCACTATCAAAGCCAGCTGATCAAGAACGTCCAGGGCATGAAGGCCGTATTCCCAGAAGAGCGTGCCGACCGGCTGTCGACGCGTAACATGAAACTCATCGAAGAGATAGCCGAGCGCACCGAGCGCATCGAGCAGCTGGTCGAGGAACTCACCGATGCCCGGCGCGTGGCCAACCGCGTGGAAAACATCCACAAGCGTGCCATACAGTACCACGACACCGTCTGTCCGAAGATGGAGGCCATCCGCCACGAGACTGACAAGCTGGAACTGATTGTCGAAGACGGGCTGTGGACGCTGCCCAAGTACCGCGAACTGCTATTTATAAGATAAAAGATAAGAGTATGAAAGCGACAAAGACACTTATGACCATTGCAGCCACATCAGTCCTGATGGCACAGCTGACAGCCTGTCAGGACAGCAAGCGAGACAACCCGCTGCTGCAGGAAAGCACCCTACCCTTCGGTGCACCAGACTTCAGCAAGATTCTGAGCAGCGACTACCTGCCGGCCTTCGAGGAGGCTATCAAGCAGCAACAAGAGGCGGTCAGGCAGATTGCCGAAAACCCCGACTCTGCAACCTTCGAGAACACCGTCCTCGCCCTGGAGGAGAGCAGCAAGGCACTCGACCGGGTGTCGAAAGTATTCTATGCACTCGTGGAAGCCGACAAGACCCCTGAACTCAGCGAGACGGAAAAGAAGGTGACACCGATGATGACTGACCTGGAGAACAGCATCATGTTCAACAAGAAACTCTTCGAGCGCATCCGTCAGGTGTACGAAAAGCAGTACACATCGCTGGAAGGCGAAGACCAGAAACTGCTGGAGGAGATATACAAGGAGTTCGTTCGCAAGGGGGCACTGCTTGCCGACGACAAGATGGCACGCATGAAGGAAATCAACCTGCGCATCTCTGACCTCCAGCAACAGTGGGGCGACATGCTGCAGGAAGCCACCAACGACGCCGTCGTCTGGGTGCAGAAGAAGGAGGAACTGGCCGGACTCAGTGAGGCCGACATCGCCCAGTGCCAGAAGGATGCCGAGAGCCGTGGAGGCAAGGCCCCCTATGCCATCGTCATCGTCAACACCACGCAGCAGCCCCTGCTGGCCAGCCTCGACAACCGTGAGCTGCGCCGGAAGGTCTATGAGGCCTCCATCCACCGCACCGACGGCACCGGCAAGTATAACACCTTTGCCATTGTCACCGAGATAGCCAAGCTGCGCGCCGAACAGGCCGAGCTGATGGGTTATCCGTGTTACGCAGCCTATTCGCTGGAGAACACGATGGCCAAGACGCCCGACAATGTCTACACGTTCCTAAAGAGCCTCATCAGCCAGTACCGTCCGAAGGCCGATGCCGAGACGAAAGCCATCGAGGAGTTTGCACGCAAGACGGAGGGCAGCGCATTCCAGCTACAGCCCTACGACCGCTTCTACTATTCGGCCAAGATGAAGAAAGAGCTGTTGAACGTCAGCGACGACGAGGTGAAGCCTTACTTCAACGTCGACAGCGTACTGATCAACGGTGTCTTCTATGCCGCCGGGCGTGTCTACGGCCTGACGTTCAAGGAGCGCACCGACATCCCCGTCTATCATCCTGACGTCAGGACCTTCGAGGTCATCGACAAGGACGGAGAGAGTCTCGCTCTGTTCTATTGCGACTACTTCCGCCGTCCCACAAAGCGCGGCGGAGCATGGATGGACAACCTCATCGACCAGAGCCGTCAGCGACAGCAGAAAGCCGTCATCTACAACGTCTGCAACAGCGCCAAGGCTCCCGACGGACAGCCATCGCTGCTGACATGGGACGAGGTGACCACGATGTTCCATGAGTTCGGCCACGCCCTGCACGGCATCCTCTCCGACTGTCAGTACACACGGCTCAGCGGTACGTCTGTTGCCAGGGACTTCGTCGAGATGCCGTCACAGTTCAACGAGTCGTTTGCCTCCATCCCCGAGGTGTTCGACCACTACGCCCTCCACTATCAGACGGGCAAACCCATGCCCACCGAACTGAAAGAGCGCATGCTGAAGAGCATCACCTTCCAGACGGCCTACAGCCTGGGCGAGAACCTTGCCGCCACCTGTGCCGACATGGCTTGGCACATGCTCGCCGCCAAGGATGTCCCCACTGCAGACAAGGCCAAGGACTTTGAGACCGAGGCACTGCGACAGGTGGGACTGCTCGACGCGCAGATACCACCACGCTACCACACCAGCTACTTCAACCACGTATGGGGCAGCGGCTATGCTGCCGGCTACTACAGCTATCTCTGGACAGAGGTGCTGGCCGTCAACATTGCAGATGTCTTTGCCAAGCGTGGAGCGCTGAAGCCGGAGACCGGTCAGGACATGCGCGACAAGATACTGAGCCGTGGCAACACGGGCGACCTCATGCAGATGTTCACCGACTTCACGGGAATGGCCCAGCCCGACGCTTCAGGACTGCTGAAAGCAAGAGGACTATAAAAAAAAAGAAAGTGAAGAGTGGATTACTCTTCACTTTTTCTTTTCACTTTTACTTTTTCAAGGTTTCCTTCCAGCGAGCATACGCCGACAGGTACTCGTCACGGTGGGCAGCATCCGGCTCGATGACCTGCAGTTTCTCAAGAGAAGCAAAAGCCTCGTTGGCTGTAGCATAGATGCCCGCACCGATGCCTGCCCCCTTGGCAGCTCCCACAGAGCCGTCGGTGTCGTAAAGCTCGATGGTAGCACCGCTGACACCAGCCAGCGTGTCACGGAACAACGGCGAGAGGAACATGTTTGCCTTGCCGGCATGAATCTTCTCGATGTTCATGCCCATCTGCTGCATAATCTCCATGCCATAGCAGAACGAGAAGACGATACCCTCCTGAGCAGCACGTACCAAATGGGCTTTTGAATGCTTGTTGAAGTTAAGCCCGTTGATGGAACAGCCAATTTCACGGTTCTCCAACACGCGCTCAGCACCGTTGCCGAACGGGATGACGGTGACGCCCTCGCTGCCGATGGGCACGGTGGCTGCCAGGTCGTTCATCTCGGCATAGCCTATCTCGGGCGTGATGTTACGGTGGGTCCAGGCATTCAGGATGCCAGTACCATTGATGCACAAGAGTACGCCAAGACGCGTACCGTCCTTAGAAGCAGGATTGTGGTTGACGTGGGCAAAGGTGTTGACACGCGACTTAGGATCGTAGTTGACATCGCCCAGCACACCATACACCACACCGCTGGTACCTGCCGTGGCAGCTATCTCGCCGGGGTTGAGCACATTCAGCGACAGGGCGTTATTGGGCTGGTCGCCACCACGATAGGTAATGGGGGTACCGGCCTTTAGTCCTAACTCAGCGGCTGCCGCGGCCGACACCTCGCTCTGGACACTGAACGTCGGCACAATGTCGGCTATCAGCGACAGGTCAAAACCGTAGTACTTCATCAGGAAGTCAGCCACCTCATTGTTCTTGAAGTCCCAAAACATACCTTCTGAAAGTCCACTGACCGTCGTGTTGGCTACACCACTCAGCCGCATGGCGATGTAGTCGCCAGGCAGCATCACCTTGTAAATCTTTGCATAAGTCTCCGGCTCGTTCTCCTTTACCCAGGCCAGTTTGGCGGCCGTGAAGTTGCCGGGCGAGTTCAGCAGGTGACTCAGACACAGGTCGGCACCCAAGTCGCTGAAAGCCTTCTCACCATAAGGGACAGCACGAGAGTCACACCAGATGATGGCTGGTCGTAGTGCATGCAGATCCTTGTCGACACACACCAGGCCATGCATCTGGTAGGAGATGCCGATAGCCTTTACCTCATCGGCTTTGGCTCCAGCGTCGGCCATGATTTTCTTCAAGGCCAGCTTGGCGTTGTCCCACCACATCTGCGGATCCTGCTCGGCCCATCCTGCCTTAACGGCCATGATGGGTGCCTCCTTCTCAGGATAGAACGCCGTTGCCACACATTTTCCACTATCTGCATTCACGAGCGATGCCTTGACAGACGAACTGCCGACATCAAAACCTAAAAGATAACTGTTTGCCATGCTAATATATGATTAAAACCAATTAAAATACGTTTTTCACCACAAATTTCCCTAAAATAATTTGAAAATGCAATTATTTTGCAAATTTTCATGTTTTTTTTACCTTTTATTGACTACAATTAAAAATAATTAGTTACCTTTGCACATTGGAACGAGGATAACCTCAAAGACTAAAGAACCATTTCATATATGAAAAAGAAAATATTAATCCTTGATGACAAAGAGACCATTGCTAAGGTTCTCTCTATTTATCTTATGAGCGACTATGACGTACAGTGGCTGCCTGACGGGCTTCAAGCTGTCAAATGGTTGCAGGCCGGAAACACACCAGACCTTATCATCTCGGACATTCGCATGCCAGGCATGCGTGGCGACGACTTCCTTGAGTGGATTAAGCAGAACGAGCTTTTCCGCCATATCCCCGTCGTCATGCTTAGTAGCGAGGACTCTACCAGCGAGCGCATTCGCCTGCTGGAGATTGGAGCCGTCGACTATATTGTCAAGCCATTCAACCCGATGGAGCTGAAAATCCGTGTAAAGAAGATCCTTCCTAATTAAAAAGTACACGTAGAGCAATATGATAGGTGTTGTTTACTTAGGAAACAATCCCAAGACCCAAGAACGTCTTAAATACATTCCTGGGCAATTGGTACGCATGACCAATGCTTACAAGGAGGCAGCCCAGATTTGCACTCCGCACGTTTCCAACGAGCATTTCCTGGTGTTCTTTGAGCGTACAGTCCGCAGCGAAGACATCACCGCTATTACCTATCTGCGTAAGAAGTGTCGTAACGTTTATATTGTCCTTATCACAAACACGATGACTGAGGAGGAGCGCAACACTTTCATGAAATGCGGCATTAACGACACCATCCATTTAGAAGCCTCTGTTACTGAATTGAACAAGAAAATTTTGTTTATATCCGACCGCGAGAACATCCTCTTCGACGATGAAGCACCACGCTACGGCATCTTGAAATTCAAGATTCCTTTGTGGAAGCGTCTCTTCGACATCATCTTCTCCATTCTCGGCATCATTGTCCTGTCGCCGATATTTATCATTACGGCCATAGCCATCCGTATGGAAAGCAAGGGACCCATACTCTTCAAGTCTAAACGAGTAGGCACCAACTACACCATTTTCGACTTCTTGAAGTTCCGCAGCATGTTCACAGATGCCGAGGAGAGGCTGAAAGAACTGAGCAAAGACCACAACCAGTACAGCAGCAATCCTGACAAGGAGGGCGAAGAGGGTGAAGAGGATGCTCAGAAGAAGACCATCACAGCACCGTTAGGCGATCAGGCTGAACTGGAAATGCTCACCATGGGTATGGAATCGGAGATGATGATCAGCGACGAGGAAATCATGCTCGTTGGCGACGACTTCGTGGTGGCTGAGAGCGAATATGCCAAAAAGAAGGTTGAAGAGATCAACAATGCCTTCGTCAAGATTGAGAACGACCCTCGCGTCACCAAGGTAGGCAAGTTCATCCGCAAGTACAGCATCGACGAACTCCCCCAGCTTTTCAATATTCTGAAAGGCGATATGTCTATTGTCGGAAACCGTCCTCTCCCACTCTACGAGGCAGAGAAGCTGACTGCCGACAGCAGCATCGACCGCTTCATGGCTCCTGCAGGACTTACGGGCCTCTGGCAGGTAGAGGAGCGCGGCAAGGGAGGCACGATGTCTGCCGAAGAGCGCAAGCAATTAGACATCATCTATGGTCAGACTTATAACTTCATGCTCGACATGAAGATTATTTTCCGAACCATCAGGCATTTCATTCAAAAAGAAAACGTTTAAACAAGAACGAATAAGATGAAAAGGAGACGTTGGGTAAAAATGATACTGGCTACAGCACTGATGGCTTTACCGTCGGCTGCGTTAGCCCAATACAACAACAGCGGCATCAGTGCCGGATTCTTCGACTCCAGCGAAAACAGTACCATCAACTTCTCCACATTCCATCTGCCCCCCCTCGGTGTCCTCTATGAGAATGCAAAGCAGAACCCTTACGTCCTGTCACTCGCAAAGGCTCAGGAGATAGCTCAAGCAGAAGTGGCCAAACAGAAGCGCCACATCTTCTCATACGTCCATGCCCATGCCAGCTACAGCTACGGCAAAACGGACATGTGGGGCAACAACAACTCCACCCAGAGCTATACCACCATCTATCAGTTCCAAGGTTCCGAGCAGAGCTATTGGAACGTTGGTGTCAACGTAGCAATTCCATTGGAGGACATACTCGACTACAGTGCTGCCATCAAGCGGAAGAAGCTGGAGGTAGACAAGGCACGTCTGGAGAAGGAAATCAGGTACGAAGAGCTGAAAAAAGAAATCGGTGGACTATACATCAGCATCACCAACAATCTCGTGGCACTAAAGACACAGAGCGAAGCTGCTGCCATTTATCAGGGAGCAGGTGCGCTAAACCAGGAGGATTTCCATCAGGGCAACATGTCCATCGAGGATTTTGCATATACAAAACTGCATGAGGTTGACGTCGTCAGCACCTACCAAAACATGCAGACCCGGATAACCACCGACATCATCACGCTGGAGATTCTTACCCACACACCCATCTTGACCAATACCACGACAGACATCACACTGGATGAACGAGAGGTAAAGTCAGAGAAGCAGATTCAGAAAGAGAATCGCGCTTTGGAGAAGCGTCTGAAGAAAGCTGCACAGGAAGAAGAAAAGAAATACCGCAAGATGGAAGAGGCTGACAAAGCCGCCCAGCGGAAGGCCGCTAAAGCCAAATAACCAATTCAAGCGACATCATTAGACTATGGATTTATTTAGATACCTTGTTCGATTCTTATACAAAATACGCTGGTATTTAGTCATACTGCCAATGATAGCACTTATCATTGCGTGGTTCCTGACACGCCACATGGAACGCATCTACGATACCAATACGACGATATATACGGGTATGATTACGGGCTACAATCTTGACGGTGCCAATGGTACCG
The DNA here is from genome assembly GCA_946409435.1 of uncultured Prevotella sp. GTDB lineage: Bacteria > Bacteroidota > Bacteroidia > Bacteroidales > Bacteroidaceae > Prevotella. The sequence goes on from CAMJWJ010000026.1 coordinate 9,271, forward strand.
GAGGAAACGCCCAGACGAACATCAACAACCTAATGCTGATTATCACTACCGACAACACCATCCACGAGGTAGCGCTGCGACTCTTCGGAAGGTGTATGATGTATGGCAACCCGAATAAGGACAACAACTATATATCTGCAGAGCATTTCCGCCAGCTGAACGCACAGGTGCCCCCCGAAGTGAAGGGACTCATCAACCACAACAACGAAGCACAGACGTATGCTAGGCTGAAAGCTTACGAGAAGCCTTCACAGGACAACTATCTCTTCGGCATACTCAACTATCACGAATGGTTCGGCATCAACAACATCACTTCCCGTCTGAAAGTCCTGCAGCTGAACTACAGTGATATTATTGACATCGGTTATTCAGCTAATGATGCAGGTATCGCCTACAACACACTGGATATCCTTAACGAGGTATTCGCTCATCAGTACCAACAGATACGTTTCGGTGAAACCAGCAATGTCATCAAATTCTTCGAGAACGAGGTGGCACGTATCTACAAGATACTGACAAGGGCTGAAGACGACTTGATACGTTACAACATTTCCAAGCGTATCATCAACTATGAAGAGCAGACCAAGCAGCTGACCGTTCTTGAGGCACAGCAGCAGAACTTCCGCAACGACCAGCTGTTGCACTACACCACCGCCAAGGCATTGCTCGACTACCTCGAGCGACAGTTAGGCAACCGTGCGCAAATCATACGCTCCAACAAAGAGTTCACAAGTCAGGTACGTGACATTTCCCGTATACAGTCACGCATCTCCAACCTGAGACTGATGAGTAGTGAGAAAGGTGCGCAGAACAACGAGTCGCAGGAAGAGTTAGCCAAGGCACAACGCGACCTCCAGTCGGCTACAGACCGCGTAGGCCAACTGACACGTGACATTGAGGCATCCATATACAGCACCGAGACGGGTGTGAAGGCACAGGACATGCTCAGCCGTTGGCTGGAACAGTTGCTGTTGCTGGAGAAGACCAAGGCAGAGATGACCGCTACGGACATCATGAAGAAAAGCCTTGACGATCAGTATTTCTTCTATGCGCCTATCGGTGCCACGCTGGATCGTAAGTCACGTCATATAGCATTTATCGAGGCGAACTACATCGAGATGCTGAAGGCTCTTAATGCCGCACGTCTGCGCCAAAAGAATCTTCTGATGTCTACTGCAACACTGCGCGTGCTCAACCCGCCCATGTACCCGTTGAATGCACAGCCCACCAACCGAATGATGATCTTGTTGGGTTCGTTCCTGCTCACCTTCATGCTCACCGCCTTGTGGTTCCTTATCATCGAGCTGCTCGACCGCACACTACGCGACCGCATGCGTTCGGAGCGTATCACCAAGGTGCCTGTCATGGGGTGCTTCCCCAAGGAGAGCAACCTTCGCTACCGTCGCTTCAACAAGACTATTGCCGATATGGCCATGAAGCAGCTTAGCAAAGCGCTACTGCCTCACTTCAAGGAAGGACAGCAGAATGTGCTAAACCTGCTTTCCACCGACTCTGGCAACGGAAAGAGCTACCTGGCCCAGGAACTGGAGAACTATTGGATCAGCATTGGACTGCAGGTACGCCGTCTGACCTACGACGAGGATTTCCTGGCTGAGGACAGCAAGTTCATCCTGGCCAAAGACATCAAGGACCTTTGTCCCGACATCCTGCCCGACGAGATAGCCATCATCGAATATCCGAACCTCGACGAGAATTCCATATCGCCTGCCCTGATGAACATGGGAACAGTGAACCTGATGGTCACACGTGCCAACCGTACTTGGAAGGATGTTGACCAAAAGGCTTTGAAGGAAGTACAAGCTTTACTTGACGAGGAGCACAAAAACACGCTCTTTATGTACCTCACCGAGGCCAGCCGCTATGCTGTCGAGGAATTTGTCGGACAATTGCCGCCATACACGAAGTTCAATAACTTTGTCTACCGCGTATCCCAATTGGGTCTGACAGCTACGGAAAACGAACACGCGAAGTAATGGCAAAAATAGCGTTTCAAACATATAAAAAAGGAATAGGAGGAAGAGTAGCACTACTCCTCCTCCTGTTTTTGGTAGCCGTCTATGAATTTTACGTTGCGGGGTTCAGCGGCTTTGCCATTGTCTGTGCCATACCGCTAATGGTGTTGGTAGTCCTTGGAGCGTTGCAATACGGCATGCTGACATTCTGGCTGCTGATGTTAGTCAACTATGTGATTCAATGGCATAGTATGCCTTTGCCAAGCGGCATTCCCATGTCAATGTACAATGAGATGCTTGAATTGATACTCATTGCACTGGCCATTCTCGATGCCAAGGAAGCCAAGTTTGAGCGCACGGCAAATATCATGCTCTATGCGCTCATCATCTGGTGCGCCTTCTGTACACTGCAAGTACTCAATGACACTTGTGGTATCGGCATTGACGTTGCTGGCTGGTACACCGCAGCGCGTATGATGGCCTTTCAGCTCATGTACGCCTTTCTCGTGTACATACTATATATCACAAAGCCCAAAATACTTGTCCAGTACTTATATGTATGGGGCGCACTTGCGCTATTTGCCGTCTTCTGGACATGGAAGCAGAAGAACATTGGCTTTACGCACTCCGAGAGTGTTTGGCTTCAGACCATTGGCCGCAGGACACATATCTTGAACGGAGGTACGCTGACACGTTATTTCTCCATCTACAGTGATGCGGCCAACTATGGTATCGGTATAGCTTCTACCGCTGTGGCTTTCGTTATCTTCGGTATTACAAGCAAAATAAAACGGCACAAATATTTCTACCTTATTACGGGTTTTGCATGTATGTGGGGCATGTTCCCTTCGGGTACCCGAACCGCAACCTTCTGTCTTATCGCTGGTTTCTTGGCTTACATTTTCCTGTCGAAGTCCTTCAGGATTGCAATACCTTTTACCGTCATCTTCGCTTTCTTCGTGTTCATACTGGCCTTCACCACCATCGGCAATGGCAACCAGCAAATACGACGCATGCGTTCTGCTTTCAACAGAAACGATGCTTCTGCCAACCAGCGAACTATTAACCAGGAGGCCATGAAGAAATACATGAAAGAAGCCCCATGGGGTATTGGCATGAACATTGGATACAGGAACGTGCCAGCCAACAACAAATACACTTTCATGGCCACGGTGCCTCCTGATTCTGAGTATGTGTTTATATGGATTCATACTGGCATTATCGGCATCACGATATTCATTATATGTACGGTCATCATGCTGATTGGCGCTTGCTGGATTGTATTCTTCACCCTGAAGAGTCCCTCACTACGGGGCATCGGTGCAGGTTTATGCTGTGCTTTTGTGTCACAGCAATTAGGAGGCTACGGTAACCAAATATTGATGCAGTTTCCAAACTGTCTGATTTTCTATGGAGGACTGAGCCTTGTGTATGCTCTCCCGTGGATAGAAAAGGAATGGATACAATACGAGGCTGAACAACTTGCCATACAAGAGGAGAAGAAACGGCTGAAACTTGAGAAGAAAAAGAAATCTCGAGTTTAAGGCGTGGAAGGAGTATCATTGGAAAAACAATGTCACGGCATGAAGAAATGGCTGATTATCGTGTTTATTCTTGTGAGCCTACTATCAATTCTCGTATGGTGGCGTGCTCCCCTTGTCGGCAATGAATGGAGCAGGCAGACCGTCTATGTATGGCTGACAGACGCCTGGTATGGCAGATCTACAGATGCACATGCCCATGCCTTATGGATAGACGACGACGCTACTGAAGGGGTTTTCATCGTTAAGAGGATTGCCGACGAGTTGAACGTTCATCCATACTTTGCCGTGATAGCAGACCAACTGACTCCTGCACTGGCCGACTCTCTATCTGCGTGGCAGCAACAAGGATCGGGCATTGTGCTTCATGGATTCAGACATGACAGATGGTGGGACTGGGAGCCGGCACAGATTGCAGAAGACATCCGGCGAAGCTATCTACGCCTGCAAGAACTGGGGTTCGATACCGCCAAGATAGTCAAGATGGTGGTCCCGCCTCATGGATGCAACAACAGGACTATCAGGAGAGTCATTGAGGAAGCGGGATGCCAAATGATTTCCGGGGCAACACTTGTCAACCCTGACCGTCATGTATTCCAATTAGGTCGCATCCCTATTACTCCTGACACCGATACCACCACGATGCGCAAGTTACTGCAAAAGGCATACGACAGGAAAGGATTTGTGATTTTCGGTACCCACTCTTCTATCCCATCGAGTTTTTCACCTAAGAAGACCAGACAGGTGCTACAAATGGCAAAGGAGATAGGTTTCGATTTCGTACGGTAAAAAAAAGAATCCATTTATTTTGTTCTTTACTCACTTATTCGTACCTTTGCATAGACAATCACATAACGACAAATGAAATGGACAGAAACGATATTTTAGCAAAAGTTCAAGACATCTTCCGTGAGGAGTTGGAAGTTGAGGATTTGGTATTATCTGACGAGACAACCGCAGATGACGTGGAAGAATGGGATTCCCTGACTCACGTACAATTAGTGGTAGCCCTGGAAAAGGCTTTCGGCATCAAGTTCACTTCCCGTGAGATCCTTTCGTGGGATAACGTAGGAGACCTTGTTGACTGTCTCGCCAAGAAGATTTGAATTTGGAAGTAGATAATTGAGGCATTTGAGATGGTAGTCAACTCCCTATCATTTTTGTGGTTCTTCCTGGTTGTACTGGTAGTATATTACCTGTTGTCCACCAAGAAGGAATTGCAGAATATGTTCTTGTTAGGCTGTTCCTATTTCTTTTATTCGCTGGTGGACTTGAAGATGACGGCAGTACTTGCCCTACTCACACTTGCCTACTGGGTAATGGGATATGCCATCGGGAAATCCATCGAACAGGAAAGAGAACAGGCTGCCTCCAGACTGACTACGCTAAGCGTCATTATAGGCATTGGAGCCTTATTCTACTTCAAATACCTGGATTTCTTCATTGGCTCTTTTGTCAACGCAGCAAGCCTCATCGGTATTCACCTGTCATGGACTGGCGCACATATCATTGTGCCTATCGGACTAAGCTTCTTCACTTTCAAGTTGATGAGTTACACGCTTGACATCTACCACGGCAAGATCGACCATGAGCATAACGTTTTCAACTTCGCCAATTTCATCGCTTTTTTCCCTACTATCCTTTCAGGACCGATTGACCGCCCAAAACCATTCTTGAAACAATTAGGTCAGAGCCGTATCTTCAATCCCGACAACCTGATGGATGGATTCCGGAGAATACTCTGGGGAATGTTCCTTAAAATGTGTATTGCCGACCGTCTGGACCTTTATGTCAGTGCAGTATGGAACAACTTCGAGCACCACTCGGCCATGTCCATTCTCTTTGCTTCCCTGCTCTATCCCTTCCAGATGTATGCCGACTTCAGCGGTTATAGCGAGATGGCAATCGGTGTATCGCTAATGTTAGGTTTCAAGGTTGCCGAGAACTTCAAACGTCCGTTTTTCTCCTCCAACATCTCTGAGTATTGGCGACGTTGGCACATGTCACTGACTTCTTGGTTAACCGACTATGTCTTCATGCCCTTGAATATCAAATTGCGTGACTGGCAAATTACCGGAACCATTGTTGCTATCATGCTGAATATGCTTTTTGTCGGATTATGGCATGGAGCCAACTGGACCTATTTCTTTTTCGGACTATATCATGGTCTGCTGTTTATCCCCTTATTGCTCAACGGACAATTCTTCAAGAAGACAAAGGTAAAAGTCAACTCCCTTGGACTTCCAACGTTCAGCATTGCCGTTAAAATGTTGGGGACCTATCTGCTTGTAACCTTTGGCCAATTTCTCTTTCATGCCAGTTCCATGACAGATGCCGTAGACATTCTGTGCCATACCATTACCCATTTAGAAGGCCCATTATTCATCGACAGTTCCACCCTTCTCAATGCCGCCATCTGTTCCATCGCCCTTATTTATGTAGACTTCCAAGAAGAGTGGTTCCCGAACAGGTTGCTGTATCTCCCCAAGTTTGCCGAAAGCTGGCGCTGGCCGCTGACGGTCACCATGGAGATACTCGCCATCCTGCTATTTGGTATTTTCGACAGCAACCAGTTTATCTATTTCCAATTCTGACCTATGAAAAGACTACTGCTGAATATCCTTATCGTCGTATGTTTGTTTTTCGTGTTCGACAGGGCATTAGGCTACGTACTGAAAGCGCTGTACACCCAGTCAAACGCCACAGATGAATACAAGGTCAGCTACGCTAACGAAACGACTTGTGACTCCATCCTTTTCTTCGGCAGTTCCCGTTGTCTTCACCACTACGTGCCCTCCATCTTTGAGACTACGTTAGGGACGAGCTGCTATAATGCAGGAGATTGGGGCATCAAGAATATCTATTACCATTATGGCCTGCTGAGCAACGTCCTCAGCCGGTACACCCCACGGGCTATCATCTTTGAGATACACCCCAGCGAATGGCTTACCTTACCCTTCTCTGGAAAGGAAAGGGCAGGCTCGTTGGCCCCCTATTGTGGCATGAGCCATGGTTGTGACGAAATGCTAAAGCTGTCAGGTAATTACTGGAAATATCGGTTATCCATGACTTACCGTTTCTCAGGCAGTTTCCCCAACCTGATTACTGGCAAATTAGGGAGCATGGACCGTAGCCTGAAGGGGTGGAAGCCCATGGATGGCACGTTGGACACCACGGGAGTGAAAGCAGAGGAATATCCTTTTCCTATTGACCATGAGCGTGTCGGTCTTTTACGGCGCTTTATCGAAGACTGCCAGCAGCATGGTGTCCGCCTTGTCTTCGTGTCGTCACCCATGTACACTTGTTCCAGAGAGGATGTCTTTCAGTATTCCCGCTCACTTGCCAGGGAATACGGCATTCCCTTCCTTGATCACTATCGTGACAGCGACTTCGTAGGGCATCCCGAATACTTCTATGACCTCGGTCACCTGAACCGTCAGGGAGCTATCCTGTTTTCGCGTAAGGTAAGCAAGGAGTTCAAAGGCAATTCATAGAAGGCAACGCCGAGACAGCAAGCAACATTTATAGTTTATTGATGTAGCACTCACGCGGCTGATAAGCTTCTACATCCAATACAAATTGAGACGTAGCAGCACCATCAACGGCAGTAAAGCCTAAGGCAGGATAGTGCTGTTCTACCATCTTGTTCTTCGCCGTTGGCAGGTATTCCCCTATAATACGCTTATAGCCCATGGCCTTGGCCTGCTCCACCATGGTATTGAGTGTAAAGTTCTCCATACCACGCTTCAACACCCTGCAGCTCATGAACCAAGTGTCTACAAATAGCGTCTCGTTGTCCTGCCGTTTCATGATGACGACAGCTATCAGCCCATTGTCGCCAAACTTGTCCTTCAGGGTAAACGATAGTCCGATAATATCAGGATTCCCTGCCATCGCCTCTACGTCAGCTTCTGTATAGCGTACCGTCCTGAGGTTAAACTGATTGCTGCGCTGCGACAGTTGTGCTACTCTCGGTATGTTAAACTTGGTAAAGCTGCTAACCTCCGACACCATATTCAGGGATTTCAGAAAGTCTGCCTCATTGGCAAACGACCGTTGAAGCGTGGCGCGCTGTGCCTCCACCTGATACTGCTTGGTACGGTCTTTGTCCAGTCCGCTGTACGACGCTGTCTCGAACAGATTCTCGCCGTAGAGGAATTCCAGGTAGTCACCGGGATCTTCTGGCAGTTCCGGAACAGTAATGCCGGGGATGTGCTCACGCACCATATTCCGCTCAAAGGGATTGTCGTCGAGGAATACCATCGAGTCGAAACCGATATTGAGTATCTTCTGTATGGCACGTATATTGTCGACCTTCGTCTCCCAGTTAGCCATAAACACGGCGATGTCGTCGAGTTTTAGCACCATGTCGGGATGCTTTGTAAAGGGTTCCTTAGCCGTTTCCTCATTGTTCTTGGAGGCCACACAGACGATGATGCCCCGCTGTCTGAGTTTTCTGACCCACATCTGAAACTCAGTGAAAGCCTTACCTATGCCCAGACCGTGTCCTAACTGGATGCCCTCCAGTCCGTCGTCGCCTATCACTCCACCCCATAGTGTGTTGTCCAGATCGAGTATGAGACATTTCTTAAACTGTCCACGCAACGCGCTGATGATATCTACAGTCCGTGAAGCCACATACGGCAGTGCATCGACCGACAGCACCATCTCTGTACTCACATAGACATTGGGGGCAAACATACGGTCACGTCCTATCTTGTTCTGTATGGCCGACAAGTCACAGACGAACAGGTTGGCATTCGACCGTGCCAGCTGCATCAGACCGTAGTTCAGCTTGCGCACTTGATAGGTCAGCGAAGCCTCCACCTGATTGGCATAGCTGCCGAACACCGTATCGTCTATCTCCGGATAGTTCATGCATACAATCTTTCTGTCGCGCCACTGTGGACTCTGGCATACCGATGCTACGAAGTCGAGCCGTTGGTCAGCCAATGCCGTCTGTCCGTTCTCGCTGAGCATGCTATGTTGCTCGCCCAGCTTATGTGTCGACTGGAACAGCACGATATATTCTGCATCGAAAGCTGCCAACTCGCTGGAAGGGTCGAGGAATTGTCGCTCTACCTGATTGTACTCTGCCTCAAACAGTTCCAAGTCAAATCCGCGAGCGATGGCCTCTCCTCGTAGGGCAGTAGCCAACAGCTGTGTAGCCGTGTCGCCCACCAATGCAAGACGCGGCGCACCATCGGCCACAGTGCGTCCTTTGCAGTATTTCCGTAATTCCTTAAATGTATGCATCATGTGCAAAGATACATATTTTATATGACATCAGCAAGTTTTTCTCTCAAAAAGAAACGCCGTAATGAAAAATGTCCTCAAGAAATAAATGACAGATGGAAAAAATGTCGTACCTTTGCCACATGATAAAAGAGATTCTAACGGCGCTGATGACGTTGACAGTCTTGACGGCCTGTCATGAGTACGAGGAGCACAAGACAGTGATCTGTATTCCTGTCTACGGCCAGAGTCTGGCACTGGGCGAGGAGGCGGTTCGCATCACCGACTTGGACTCACTGGCCGTCTATGCCAGCGGTCGTATTGTCACCGAGAACCTTGACCACCGCTTCGGCTACTTCGACAACAACACCACTTATCATCTGGCAAAGAAGCTGATACATTACCATAAGCGCTCTTTTGAGCTGACAATTTACAGCATGGCCAAGGTGCTTGCCGACAGTACCGGCTCCGACACACTGATATGTATCTTCCCCGGTGGACAGGGCACTACCCCGATAGCCAGTCTTCAGAAAGGCTCAGTGCCCTACCAGCATTTTCTGGAGAGTGTGAAGACAGCCTACGACCTTGCCAAGGAGCGTGGATGGGACTTCACGATGCCTGCCCTCTGCTGGATGCAGGGCGAGTCGGATGTTGCCGACAGCACTACGACGGACTATCGTGCGCTACTGCTACAGTTCTACAGGGACATCAACCACGACGTCCGGCAAATCACAAAGCAGCAGGAAGACGTGGAGTTCATCTGCTACCAGACGAATCCCGAGACATGGTCCCCGCATTTCGACCCATTGGCATACCACAGCCGGGAAGTCATCGTCCCCCAGACGCTGCTGGAACTGGTACGTGACAGTGCTGCATTCCATGCCAGCGGTCCGCTATACCCCTACCACTTTGTCCGTGAAGCCATCCACATCGATGCCGCGGGTCATAGGGCACATGGACGGCTGGTAGCTCGTGCCGCCCTTGACGTAATGCACAGCCGGAAGGTCAGGCGCGGACTGCTGCCCCTTCATGCCAGCCATACGGCTAACAGGGTTGTCGTCACGTTCAATGTTCCCTGCCGTCCGCTGGTCCTTGACACCATCCAAGTGAGACGTGCAGCGCACTATGGTTTCAGCGTGGTGACGAAGGACCATCGTGACATTGCTGAAGACGTCATCTTATCCGACAGCTGTGTGCACATCATCTGCTCCGAGAGTGCCGACAGTTGTCGCATCCGCTACGCCATCAACGGCGAACAGGGGAAGATCGGGCAGGCTCATGGTCCACGGGGCAACTTGCGCGACGTGGAGGGTAACTGGTGTTGGCAGTTCGACATGCCGCTATAGGTTCGTGCCAACAAAAAGTGCGGTACCTGCAAAATTGCCAGGCACCGCCTTTTATGTATCAGTTCAACGTGCAGGGATTATTTGCCCCGACTGTGAACAACTCAACGTTCAGAGGTTATTCACCGAAGATGTAGACTTTTCCTTCGGTATAGTATTTAAACCAGTCAGTGCTGGCCACTCTGTTCTCTCCCCACTCGTTGAAGCGTCTGTAGGCATCCTTGATGCATATCTTCTCATACGGATATTTGAAGTTGTAGGGAATCATGATGCCATGAGGGTCTTCACCTTTCTTTGCCAACTTGATGGTCTTGCTTGTCGTCATGTTATAGACGTAGGGCTGAGTAGCCTCGTTCAGGAAGCTGAAATTGGCATCAACCGTGATCTGCTCGGTTACTGGCTGGAATACCCTTTCACCCTTGACGGTATTGATAAACACCTCGTTCGAGACGCCAAACAGGCTATGTACCTCCTTGTCGCCCGTGATGGTGGTGCCGTTGATGTTCTTGACTTGCAGCTTGTCGTTAGCGCCGCATGCCACGATGCTGTACTCCACCGTAGTGCTGTTGATTCGTGTAGCCTTTACCACCACGTCGTTCATGTCGTAGTCGCCGATGGCCCTGTCCTCAAAGCAGAACGTGTAGAAGTCGCGCTCAAACTCCGGGATGAAGATGATGGGTTCGATACCGCCCTCAATCTCCAAGATGATGTCGTTGAAGTCAGAATCCGTACCCGACTCATAGCACAGGAACACCCTGTCGTCGACATTGATCCAACCGCCACGCGGTCCGTCGGTTCCAAGCATAGAACTTGAGAAGTTTGGCCACTTATTGATATTATTGTTCAGACGACCGTCGACATACAGCTCGCCCTGCTTCTTCGTACCCTCCGAGGTAGTCTTTGCACGGACCATGAATCCGATCTTATAGCCTGCGGGGAAGGGCTGTCCCTTCGTACCGATTTCCGGTGTGCCGTCGCCCCAGTATATTAAGGTGTACGAAGCGCGCTTCTCGATGACGTCATCCTCTGTCTCACCGAAATGCTGGTTGAAGGGGATAGCCTTGAACTTGGGCAGGTTGTTGAGGAAGTCGACGGCTGTACCTCCGTTAGCTACGTAGGCCTCGAGGTCTTCATCCTTGAAATAGTAGTAGTACAGGTCGGAGTTCCACACCTCGTTACCATACTTCTTGGCCTGGTCGCACTTATAGACTGGCGAGACGATGATAGCATCCCCACCGGTAGTGATGGGATATGCGGTATCGTTCACCTTTCTGCTCTCCTGCACCAAGGGGAGGTTGTTATACTGCCTTCCATTCTTGAAATACGAGAATACAATGGTTCTGAACATCTGTGTGTATTCGTCGGAATAGCCCTCTGCCGGTATTTTCCACGACTGATAGGCTTCGTTGCTCATGCCGTAGAGCTTCTGACCGGGCAACCATCCGCGCTGGCTGGCGTACGACTCCACTTCCTCGGTGAGCGTCATGTTCTCATACTCCTCTGCTGAGGGTCCTCTGTGTACTGCAGCCCTCTTGCTGTTGGCAAAATTGGCGCTACCGTTGTTTACCAACTTCATGTAACGCTTGCCTCCACACTCGATGGCAGCAAAGATGCCCTTGTTCAGCGACGGAGCATCGTAGACCATCGTGACCTGCGAACCACTGACGGCATCCTCGTTCAGTTTCAAGAGTGATGTCACGCTGGCATTCTGCCCCTCGTCGTCAGTCACCTCGGTAGCAATCAGCGCATAAAGCTGCACCTTGGTCGTTCCCGCAGGTATGCCCTGGACTACAACTTTGCCAGAGGTAGTGGTACACCAGTCGTGATTGGCATCGAATTTCGTACCAAACACCTTCTCTACATTATTCTTAACTGGCTCTTTGTCAGTTTGCGGCGTTTCGCTCACATCATTTTTTGTACATCCTGCAAAAACAAGAGCAGAAATGGCTAAGATAAATAACTTTTTACTCATTGTTCGTAATTTTAATATGTTTATAGTGCACAAAGATAGTATAATAATCTTAAACACCAACACAAATACTGCAATGTTTATGTTTTTTTAACACGAAACATCGCTTACGTGGGTGTTCAGCGGTTCTTGTGATGCAGGAACCAGCGGAAGGTGAAGAAGTGGTAGGCGGCCAACGCTGCGACAGTCATGGCGATAGCTGTATACAGCAGGCTGGCGACTTGCTGCCAGAAGAGGGCGTAGCCGGCACACAGTCCGAAACAGACGCCCGACTCCCATGCCAGGAAGAAGGTGCTCTGTGACGTGCCTCGCTGACAGTGTCTGCTGACCTTGACGAAGAAGAGCAGGAAACGCGATGCCGTCAGTCCTACGGCCAGTCCGAAGAGCAGCGGAGCCGCTGGCGACTGGCTGTCGACGAGCAGCACCAGCAGGGCGGCCGTCAGGAGCAACAATCCCGTCAGCACCTCGCTCTCGAGTTCGGCATTGCGGAATACGAAGCGCTGGGCCAGCAACGCCAAGAGGAACCCGCCCATGGTCAGTGCATAGAATACAGCACTCAAGGGCAACGACAGCACCATGCCCACCACCCCGCCGACTATCAGGAGGTTCAGGAACAAGGGTATGCCGTCGGTCAGGAAAAAGCGGTCTGCCGACAGTACGTGGGGACGCTCCTCGGGTGAGCGGAAGGGGAAGGACACCGCCCTGATGAGCAGCAGCGCAGCGACGGTAGCCGCCACAGCCCCCCATATTACGGTCTGGAAACCGTAGACACCCATGAGTACCGACGCCAGCAGCGGACCTAACGAGAGCGCGAAGCGCGAGAACCACGAGGCGCTGTGATTGGCCTCGGTGCGCTGGAACGACTCGCAGGTGTCGATGATAAGCGTCGACGACAGCACCATCTGCGCCAGTCCGAAGGCAGCACCTTGCAGCACGCCCATCAGGGCCATGATGGCCCACTCCACAAACAGCGTCTGCAGGCTGTCGAGATAGATCAGCAAGGCGTGGCAGACGGCGACAGCCGCTATGGCCCACAGGCAGACGGCATTACGCCGATAGCGCTGCACCAGCCACGAACATAGCAGGCCGAGCACGTAGAGTCCAAAGCCGAAGCATCCCACGGCCAGCCCTGCCTCTTGGGGCGACATGTTCTGCTCGTGCATCATCCATTGCGGCAGCACGGGCACAAGCATGTAGACCGACAGCGTCAGCAGCAGCGAGGCAAGTGCCATCAACCAGAAGTCACGGTGCCAGAGGTGAATATGTACGGGTGTATCCTGTGAGTTCAAAGCTAAAAACGGTTCAAACGGAAACAGTTGACATCATCGGGGTAGCAGGCAGACGGCGACACTTTAGTACGATTCGCTCTCGTTGGGGAAGTCGAGGCTCTTGACGTCACCGACATAGCGGCCAACGGCATCCGTGATAACCTCCGAGAGGTCGGCATAGCGGCGCAGGAATCGCGGCGAGAAGCCTTGCGTCATGCCCAGCATGTCGGCCACGACGAGCACCTGTCCGTCTGTCCCGTTGCCAGCACCGATACCGATGGTGGGGCACTTGACGGCCTTCGTTACTTCGGCGGCCAGCTGGGCGGGCACCTTCTCGAGGGTGATGCCGAAGCATCCTGCATCGCACAGGGCGATGGCGTCGCTCATCAGCTTGTCGGCCTCGGCCTTCTCCTTGGCACGCACGGCATAAGTGCCGAACTTATTGATTGACTGCGGCGTGAGTCCCAGGTGAGCCATCACGGGGATGCCGGCATCGAGTATGCGCTTCACCGTGTCGAGTATCTCGACGCCACCCTCCATCTTCAGGGCGTCGCACCCGCTTTCCTTCATGATGCGTATGGCATTGGACACACCTTCGGCGGCATTCACCTGATACGAGCCAAAGGGCATGTCGCACACCACCAGTGCACGGTTGACGGCACGCACCACCGAGCGGGCATGATAGATCATGTAGTCGACAGTCATGGGCAGCGTGGTAGCGTTGCCTGCCATCACGTTCGATGCGGAGTCGCCCACGAGGATGGCGTCGATGCCGGCCTTGTCGACCAGTCCGGCCATGGTATAGTCATACGAGGTGAGCATAGCAATCTTCTCACCATTCTGTTTCATCTCCATAAAGCGGTGTGTAGTCACCTTACGGTTGTCGTTCACTAAGTATCCTGACATAACTATATAATAAAATATGTATAATAAAATTCCAGTAAAACATCATAACAGACCCGTGAAGTCGGCTACCACACGGTCGCACAACGGCCGGATGGCGGCGGCGGCGTTAGTCGTGGCCAGTCCCACCACATACATGCCTGCGGCACGACCGGACTTCAGCCCGTTGAATGAGTCCTCGAACACCACGCACTCCGCCGGCTCTACGCCAAAGCGGCGGGCAGCCTCCAGATAGCAGTCGGGGGCGGGTTTCGAGCGCGCAAAGTCCTCGGAGGTGAGGATGGCGTCGAACATCTGTCGGAACTCGGGGTGGTGTCTGTCGACGGCCTGCATCTTCGGCTGGTTGCTGCTGGTCACCACGGCCGTGAGCACACCGTCGCGGCGCAGTCTTCCTACGAACTGCTCAAAGCCGTCGATGTAGCGGTAGTCCATCTGCTGCTCGTAGCGGTTCAGCCGCCCGGTGACGACGTCGCGCATGGGCAGCAGCGCGCCGTCGAACCATGCGTCGTAGATCTGTACCAGCGTCTGCCCCTTGATTTCGTGCTCCAGCCCCGGGTGTTCCGGGTGGAACTCACGGCACTGCTCGCCCCAGAACACGGTGTACTGCGGTTCGGTGTCGAACACGACGCCGTCGAGATCAAAGAGTGCAGCCTTCATAGTCTTCATACCTTATCCTTTATAAAAACGGGTGCAAAGGTACGGCAAATCGGGCGAAATACCAAAGGAAAACCTGTTTTTCTTTGTATTTCCAATCAAAAGCTCTTTCAACATGACGGATTGATTCAATTACAACAAGATTTTTTTGCAAAAAGACATACATTCCTACATTATCCGTGCAACCTACTCATACACAGCACGTTGCCGAATGTATGTTTGCCAAAAAACCTACATAAACCTACATAAACCTACATAAGACATACAGACATACATGCACAGCGCAATTAGTGCCGCGAAAAACATGGCACATTAGCCGAGAAATGTACGTGATTTTTTCAGTCATCAACATGGAAACACACTGTTTCCGGCATAGAAACACAGTGTTTCCAGCACAGAAACACACTGTTTCCATACCTATAACTACAACACCCCTGTAGTTTAACGATTTTAGTTGACTACTTGGAGCCTTACTCACGATAAGGGTTGACCCGGTTAAACTTAATTTTTAATTCACGTTGACTCGTCTCCACCCTCCTTGAAGGGAGGGGGTGGACACCGACATTCACCGAGTGAGTCTGGCTTTATTCAGTGGCCTATGTAGGGTTTATGTAGGTTTATGTAGGTTTTTGGGCAAACCTACATTCTACAACATATTGTGCATGAGCAAGTTGCAGCGAAAATGTATGAATGTAGGTTCAATTTTCAAAAATCTCATGGTATAAAATAACATTGAGAAGAAGCGCATCAGCTGTCAGCCCAAATCAGTACCCCATAGTGCGCCGTCCTGGAAATAGCAGACGTATCTGACATTAGCCGAAATCAATATTCGTATTTGTATTTCATTTTATATCAATAAATTACGTGTTAAACGGTAGAAAAGTGAAACCATAGATTCTATGAACAACAAAGATGACGAGCCATTAATGCAACGGACTGTCGAGGCTTTCTTTAGGGATATACTGGATTTGATGTAAAAATTCGGGGACGAAGCATACGAAAGTGCTCCGTCCCCGAATGATAGTAGGTGAATGAATGTTTATTGCTGTCCGTTCCTTTTAGTTTGCATCCCAGATGCTGCCGCTGCTGTTGCCGTCGTAGCCGAACTCTGACAATACATGAGACAGACGGACATACAAAATTGCGATTAAGCGTTTCTGTCCCCCGAGAACGGGGGAAGTGAAGGGGGTGTAAAGACCATTGAAGCAGAAGAGCTTGCTCATTCTGCCGAGGGTGAGCAATTTCGCTGAAAGCAAAATCGCCGAGGCTCTCATCGGTTGAGAATCTCGGCGGATAATGTGTGTGTGAGGCTGAGCGAACGCTTAGAGAAGACCGTTGGCTCTCATCCAGCGTTTTCCTTTCGGGGTGAGGCAATAAATAAGGAATA
>CAMJWJ010000027.1 GCA_946409435.1 uncultured Prevotella sp.
CTCATACCTTTAGGTGTGGGATTGCAACGCCACACTCATACCTTTAGGTGTGGGAAGTGTGGGAAGTGTGGGTTCTTTTTCCCTTTAAGCTACTATACGCGCGTGCGCGCGCGAAAAGGGTGACGCAACACCGCAGTCAGGAAATAATGATGCGACGGACCTTCACTGATTTCACATTTTTATTTAAAATATTTTGTTATTTTGAAAATATTGTGTACTTTTGCAAGTAATATGATGATAGCCGATACGATGCCAATATGAGAGAACCTAAAAGCTCGACGATAATCCTTTGATGCAGTGCTTCATTTAAGATGCTCTTGAGTAGGCAGACGTATCGCCATGATATTGGTAATTGACGTTTAATATTAAATGAAAGTATAATAGAAAGACTGTGACAGAATCAGATATACGACCGGCAACCGGCCGATTAGGAATACTCGTCGTAGGCTGCGGAGCCGTGGCCACGACGCTGATGACTGGCGTGCTACTGGTCCGCAAGGGACTGGCACGGCCCATAGGCTCGATGACGCAGATGGACAAGATACGAGTGGGCAGCGGCGATGCGAAACGCTATCTAAAGTACAACGACATCGTGCCCTTAGCCTCGCTCGACGACATCGTCTTCGGCACGTGGGATGTCTATCCGCAGAATGCCTACCAGGCAGCCATGTACGCCCAGGTGCTCGACGAGAAGGACATCGCCCCCGTGCGTCAGGAACTGGAGCAGATAGTGCCCATGACGGCTGCCTTCGACCGCGACTATGTCAAGCGTATTGATGGGTCGAACGTGAAAGCCAACCTGTCGTCCCCCAAGGAGGCTATCCCCACCCGCTGGCAGATGGTGGAGATGCTGCGCGACGACATCCGCCGCTTCAGGAGCGAGCAGGGCTGCAGCCGCGTGGTGGTGCTGTGGGCTGCCTCGACGGAAATCTATGTGCCCGTCGACGAGAGCGTACACTACCAATTGGCCGACCTTGAGGCCGCCATGCGTGCCGACGACCGGCGGCGCGTGGCACCATCGATGTGCTACGCCTACGCTGCACTGAAAGAGGGCTGCCCCTTCATCATGGGTGCACCGAACACCACCGTCGACATACCCGCCATGTGGCAGCTGGCCGAGCAGACCGGCATGCCCATCTGCGGCAAGGACTTCAAGACGGGGCAGACGCTGGTGAAGAGCGGCTTTGCCCCCATCATCTCGACACGCTGTCTGGCCCTCGACGGGTGGTTCTCGACCAACATCCTCGGCAATCGCGACGGACTGGTGCTCGACGAGCCGGAGAACTTCCACACCAAGGAGGTGTCGAAGCTGTCGACGCTGGAGACCATCCTCAGTGCCGACCAGCAGCCCGAGCTGTATGGCGACTACTACCACAAGGTGCGCATCAACTACTATCCGCCGCGTAACGACAACAAGGAGTCGTGGGACAACATCGACATCCGTGGATGGCTCGACTACCCCATGCAGGTGAAAATCAACTTCCTCTGCCGCGACTCGATACTGGCCGCTCCTGTGGCCCTCGACCTCTGTCTGCTCAGCGACCTCGCCGCACGTGCCGGCTGCAGCGGCATGCAGCGCTGGCTGAGCTTCTTCCTCAAGTCGCCCATGCACGACTACACCCGTGGCGAACAGCCCGTCAACCACCTGTACCAGCAATACACCATGCTGAAGAACAAGTTGCGCGAGCTGGGAGGCTATGAAGTCGACGAGGCGCTGGACTAAAGCCGCTTAACCCTCTTTGACCAGCATGAAGTTATCCAACCTGACTGAACCTATCAACAAGACGCTGTCGGTACGACTCAGTCTGATTGTCGTCTCAGCCATGGCGCTGTTGCTCATGGCCACGTTGGGTGTCATGCTGCACTTCTCCAGGAAGTCATTGCACGAGGAAGCCGTCAGCAAAGCGTCGATGGCCCTGGAGGCTACGGTACGCCATATCGACCACATCATGCTTAGCGTCGAGCAGTCGTCAGGAAACATCTACTTCAGAATTGCCCCTGACCTCGACAAGCCCGACAGGCTATTCAAATACTGCCGCAAGATCGTAGAGACCAATCCCTACGTCATCGGTTGTGCCATTGCGCTCAGACCATACTACTACAAGGGCGTAGAACACTTCATGGCCTACGTCCACTATGATGCCGACTCCACACTCGTACGGTCGGAGACCTTCGGCAACTGCCCCTACACGGAGCAAGGCTGGTATACCGTGCCCATGGAGCTACGACGGCCGAAATGGGTGAACCCCCTGCAGGGCATGGATGACGATATGGAACCTATCTTCACCTTCAGCCTGCCTATCTATGACGGCGACGGAACCATCGCGGGAGTTGTCGGTGTAGATGTGTCGCTCAACCTGCTCTCCAAGATAGTGCTGTCGACCAAGCCGTCGCCTAACTCCTATTGTGCGCTATTGGCAGAGGATGGCACGTTCATCGTACATCCCGACAGCACACAGTTGCTGCACCAAATGCCGGCAGGAGAGATACTGCACGAGGAACAGGCCACCATGCAGGAAGCCATTCAAGACATGGTGGCAGGAAAGACCGACTACAGGCCGTTCCGCAAGGATGGCGTGGACTACTTCGTGTTCTATAAGCCCTTCCAGCGTGAAGCCCTCCCGGGGCGGGCCGACGACGTGCTGGGCTGGAGTGCCGGCATCATCTATCCGAAAGACGACATCTTCGGCGATTCCAACAGGTTGTCGAGCTATGTCATCGTCTTCGCACTCGTCGGACTGCTGCTGCTGTTCGCGCTCAGCTGCCTAATCATCCACCGGCAGCTGAAGCCGCTGTTGCTGTTGGCATCGTCAGCCCAGCGTATAGCCAAGGGCAACTATGACGAGATGATACCCGACAGCCATCAGGCTGACGAGGTAGGACAGTTGCAGGACACCTTCCAGCTGATGCAGCTGTCGCTTGGCAAGCACGTCAGAGACCTCGAACAACTGACCGCCACGCTGGAGGAACGCGGCATAGGGCTGCGCGCAGCCTACAACCATGCGCAGAAGGCCGACCGTATGAAGACGGCTTTCCTGCACAACATGACCAACCAGATGGTAGCCCCTGCCGATGCACTCGTCAAAGATGTCGCTTCCTTGGCTGAAAGGGATGGCAGCCGGCAAGATGTTCGTGAGGTGGTAGAAGACATCCTACGAAACAGCGACGCCATTGCCGCGGTGTTGAAGAACGTGATAGACATGTCGGAAAATGACATGGGAAAGGAGGGTGACCATGCTTAGTGGGGTCCGTAAGTCGTTCGCGCTGAAACTCAGCCTGGCCATCGCACTGCTGGCCGTGCCGGTATTCCTCATCTCGATGGAAGTGCTCTATCAGAAGTCGCGCAGCTTGATCAGGAATGAAGCCGTCAAACACGCTACCTGCTTGCTTGATGCCGCCATGCAGCGAGTCAACCATTACCTCAAGGCCGTCGAGACGGCTACGAACGCCAACGCCTGGCTGGCAGAGGAATATATGCAGCCAGACTCGCTGCTGAGCATTTCCAGACGTGTCGTGGTCATGAATGCCTCCGTCGACGGATGCTCTATCAGTGCCGAGCCTGACATGTTTCCAAAGTATGGCAGGCATTTCTCGGCCTATACCGTCAGAAAGCCCGACTCTGTCGAGACTGTCATTGAGGGGGAGTACGATTATTTCAGCAAGATATGGTATAAGCAACCCCACGACATGGATGAGTCGTGCTGGGTGGTATTCTTCGACGAGGTGGATAGTCTGGAACTTTATCTTGATGGACTCTTGGCATCCTATTGTAAGCCACTTTACAACGAGAGCAAGGATATCGTTGGCGTAATCTCCTCAGACTTGTCGCTCTATCGCCTTTCGAAGATCATCACGTCGCAGAAACCCTATGCAAACTCCTACTACATCATGCTTGGGCGTGACGGTAGCTACTACATGCATCCAGACTCCAGAAAACTCTTCTATCATACCATCTTCGAGAATGCTGACCCGCGGCGACACAGCGACATAATCGCCCTCGGTCACGAGATGACGGCAGGAAATGCCGGCAACATGGCGGCAGTCATCGGTGGAGAGCCATGTATGATATGCTATCAGCCCGTTCCCGGTACGGACTGGAGCCTGGCCATTGTCAGCCCCGACAGCGACGTCCTGCACAGCTACCATAAGCTGAACTTTATCGTCTTGCCGCTATTCTTCTTCGGGCTGATCATCATCGTGCTGCTCAGCCAGCATATCGTAGCACGGGCTATACGGCCGCTTGACAAACTGGTGAGGCAAACGCAGAGCATAGCGTTGGGCAACTATGAGGTGTATATACCCCATAGTCAACGCCAGGATGTCGTAGGTCGCCTGCAGAACAGCTTTGCTTCCATGCTGGAGTCGCTGAACTTCCACATGGGCAGCATACGCTATACGGCCGACGTGGCCAAGAGCCGCAACGAGGAACTGGTGCAGGCCACCCGGATGGCTGAGGAGGCCGAGAGGCAGAAGACACTGTTCATGCAGAACGTGAGCCACCAGATACGTACGCCACTGAACATCATTATGGGATTCTCGCAGGTGCTGTGTGATATCAGCGGAAAGGGTGAGCAGCTGAACTTGTCAGCCTTGCCTGAGGAGGAGCGGAGCAGCATACTCTCGGCCATGAAATATAACGCAAGGTTGCTGAACCGTATGGTGAAGATGTTGTTCGATAGCTCTGATATCGGACTTTCCGAGGAGCTTGGAAACCAGCAGTTCGACCACGTCAGCTGCAATGAAGTGGCAAGAGAGGCCATTAGCAACACTGAAAAGGATAACCCCGGCATCCATATTGCTTTCCATACGGCAGTAGCCGATGACTGCGTCATCGAGACCAAGCGCCTGTACCTGATGCGCAGTCTGAAGGAACTGCTGTACAATGCCATTAAATATTCTGACGGACAGCATGTGTCGTTGACCGTGGACGTGACCGACACGACGGTTCGCTTCATCGTGCAGGATACCGGAAAAGGTATCGCACCATCCTGCCGCGAGCTGATGTTTAGCTTCTTTACTAAGGTTGACGAACTGTCGGAAGGACTGGGCCTCGGACTGCCACTGGTCAAGCGGCATGCCCAAAACCTGGGAGGCGACCTCACGCTGGACACGGACTATCACGACGGATGCCGCTTCATCATGGAGCAGCCGCTGAAGCGTGCTTGCTCTTAAAAAAAATCAAGTGAAGCAAGCACGCTTGCTTCACTCTCACCACTCCACCACTAATAAAGTAGTTCTGCTGTTTATGCAAACCGGATAGTACCCAGTACGGGCTGATCGGCAGGAGCCGTGTCGTTCATCTGCTGGGGGTCTATGCCGCTGGCCTGCTGGTAGATGCTGTCCAGAATCTCGCGGGTACGCTTGTATGTCGGGGTCTGCTCGACGGCTGATATGATGTCGTCGTTGTCTAAGTCCTCAGGGCGGAAGAGGTAGATGTGCGGACGGCGCTTGTAGCGGCGTGTCTGCCCGTCGCTGCCGTAGTAGCGGTTGCGGCGGTCCATGCGCTTAGCCTCTGCTTCCTGCTCAGCAGCAATGCGCGTAGCCTCCTCCTGGGTGTTATGACGCTGGCGGTGCTGCGACATGCCGTCGACGTTGTCGATGCCGAAGCCGGTAGCCAGGATGGTGACCTTCACCTTCTTGCCCAGTTCGGGGTCGGTGGCCAGTCCCCACTTGATTTCAAAGTCATTGCCGAACTTAGCCATGAAGTCATTGACGTCGTTCATCTCTTCCATCATCAGCGACTCCTTGCCGTCCTTACCGCCGGAGAAGGAGATGCTGAGCAGTATCTTCTTGGAGTTGAACACATCGTTCTCGTTGAGCAGCGGCGAGTTCAGTGCGTCGTCGATGGCTTTCTTCACGCGGCCTTCACCCTCGCCGTAGCCGGTGGACATGATGGCAACGCCACCATCCTTGAGCACGGTCTTGACATCGTTGAAGTCGAGGTTGATGAGGCCGTGGACGGTGATAATCTCAGCGATGCTTCTGGCGGCTACACTTAGCGTGTCGTCAGCCTTGCCGAAAGCATCGAGCACGGTCAGCTCGGGATATATCTCGCGGAGGCGCTCGTTGTTGATGACCAGCAGTGCATCGACGTGCTTCGACATCTCCTCGACACCGTCGAGGGCCTGGTCAATCTTACGGTCACCCTCGAAGCGGAAGGGGATGGTCACGATACCGACCGTCAGGATGCCCATCTCTTTAGACACACGGGCAATGACGGGCGCTGCACCCGTACCGGTGCCGCCACCCATGCCGGCAGTGATAAAGGCCATGCGGGTACCGTCGCAGAGTGCGTTCTTGATGTCCTCAAGACTCTCCTCGGCAGCGGCACGGGCACGCTCGGGTCGGTTGCCGGCGCCGAGGCCCTCGCTGCCTAACTGCAGGTGAACAGGCACAGGCGAGTCGTTGAGCGCCTGAGCATCGGTGTTACACAGTACGAAGGTTACGTCGTGGATGCCTTCGCGGTACATGTGGTTGACGGCATTGCCACCGCCACCTCCTACACCAATCACCTTGATGATGCTTTTCTCCTTTTCAGGCTCGCCAAAGTCGAGCAATATATTGTTGTCTGCCATATCTTTTACCTTTTTTACTGTTTTACCTTTTTTATTCCTCTTCCTTCACAATGTCCGATGCAGCCTTCTTGATCCAGCGGCCCAGCTTGTTCCAGGTGCTGTTCTCCTTCTTGATGCGGGCTGCCTCGCGGGCTTCGGCTTCAGCCTGCTCGCGAGCGACGCGCTCTTCTTCTTCTTTCTTCCGCTGGGCCTCCTCTTCGGCGCGACGTATCTCCTCAGCGGTACGTACCACACCGGCAGGTGTCTCCGTTGCCTGACGGGCACGGCGCTGTTCGGGAGTTTCCTGCACTGGGGGCTTGGCAGGACCGAAGAGGTCGCCGTTCTGGTTCAGCTCGCCGCCGGCGCAGTTGATGTCGCCCTTGGCCAGCAGGCCGAGCACGGTGTTCATCTTGCCGTCGCGGGCATTGATGTCGGGGATGGTGCTCGTAATCGTCTGAGTGACGAACTTGGCTACGCGGATTTTCTCAATGTGCGTATAGTTGCGGAATGCCTTGTCGATAGCATTCATGTTCGAGCCACCACCAGTGAGGATGATACCGCCGAGCAGCTTGTCGCAGTACTCCTCAGGCACCTGGCACCAGACGTTGGCAATAATCTCTTCAAGACGGCCTTCGACAATCTCGATGAATTTTCGAGTCTCCACCTGACGGTCAGCATCGATGGGATACTTCATGTTGTTGTCAATCTCGTTGTTGTCCGTATAGGCAGAGCCGTACTTCAGCAGCATCTTCTCGGCATCCGTCTCCTCCATCTGAAGCGAGGCAATGTCCTTGATGATGTTGTTGATGCCCAACGGGATGACTGCCAGATGGCGAAGAATGTTCTTCGAGTAAACCGATACGGTGGTGGTGTCGGCACCCAAGTCGACCAACGCACAGCCAGAGCGGCGCTCAGCCTCGGTCAGCACACTGTCGGCAAGGGCAAACGGGGCGAGATACATCTCGGCCACCTGGATGTCGGCTGTCTCGAAACACTTGTTCAAGTTCTTGTAGAACGACTTGCGCTGAAGGATGTTCAGGAAGTTGCCTTCGATGCGCGAACACTGTATGCCGACAGGTTCCAATTGCAGTTGGGCGTCTACCTTGTATTCCTGAACGGCAGCATCCAGTATCTCCTGATCGGGATATACTACGTTGCGGTTGGCATCCATCAGTTCAATGACCATGTCCTGCGTCACCTGTGTCTCGCCAGGCAGGTCTTTGGCGATGACGTTGCGAATAGAGCGGATAGACTGTCCGCCAACACCCACATACACCTGGGTGATGGTGGTCTTCAGTTGTTTCTCCAGTTTGCTGACGATACCTGTCAGACACTGGGCGGTCTTGTCGATGTTATAAACCACACCTTTGCGGATGAACGACGAGGAGTCCTCTTTCACGCAGGCAAGCACCTGAATGCTGCCATCGAGGTTCTTGCGTCCCGCAATACCGGTCATCTTTGATGAACCCAGTTCGATTGCTACAATGAAATCCTTTTGCATATCTCTTATCTCTTATCTATTATCTTTCTCTTCTTGCAGATTATCTGGTTGTCGAACTCAAGGCTGATGCGTGAGTACTTGTTCCATCCAGCCTTGCTCAGTCCGTAGCGATAGAACTTCTCTAGGCGGGAGAGCTTCTTCTCGAGGTTGGTGGGCGCACCTAAATAGATAATATGCTCGCCCACACGGGGAATCATCTCTACCGTTCCGTCGGCCAGCACGTGGAGCTGCTCAACCTGACTACGCCATAGCGGATGCTCTAATAGGAAAATGCCAATAGGTGTCAGCCACTTCTTGGCATACGACTCTTCAATATGTCCTGTGGCTACCACCAGGTCGCTGACCTGCATGGTGCTGGACATCGTGTTGCTGTGCTCGTCGATGTAGTAGTCTGCACCATTCTCGGACTTTACACGTACGACGGGCTGTCGCTGTACCAGTTGAATGACGATGTGACCCGTCTGTGTCTTGTAGCACTCGGCAGACTCAACAAAAGGGGTCTGGCGTAGCGTCTCCTCAATGCGTCGTACGTTGACACTGCTCATGGGGTCGCCTAAGGGATAGAGATGAGCGCGCTGCAGCAACTGCTTAATCCCGTCGGCAGTGAGAAATCCTTTCACCGTACTTTCCTGAATGTTGATCTTTACCTCGCTGCACACGTCACTCAGTTCATCAGGGCGGTTAAACGCCGTGATGGCTAACACCAGGTAGACTCCTAAGGCGAGGTCTACCAGCACGATGCCTGTCTTTTTCCAGTTAAACGTCATTCTCGTTGTCTTTAGTGTTTAAAGCTTGTTTCTCTTCTTGAGCTCTTGTGCCATCTGAGGCACGAAATTGTCGAGGTCGCCGGCACCTAAGACGATAAGCACGTCGAAGGAGCGCTGCTTGACGAGACTGAGCACCTCGTCCTTCCTGATCAGCTGCTTCTCGATGCCTGGGCGCAGGTTGTCGTAGATAAGCTGCGAGGAAACACCCTCGATGGGCTGTTCGCGGGCAGGGTATATCTCGGTGAGTATCACCTCGTCGAGCTGGCTCAGTGCGTCGGCGAAGTCACGGTAGAAATCACGGGTACGAGTGTATAGGTGGGGCTGGAAGATGGCCGTAATCTTACGGTTCTTATACAACTCACGGATGCTTCGTGCACTCTGGTAGATCTCTTTCGGATGGTGGGCGTAGTCGCTGAGGAATACCAGTTGGTCGGTCTTGATCTTGAAGTCGAAGCGACGGTCCACACCACCGTAGGTCTGCATGCCATAGCGCAGTTCCTCGGCCGTACAGCCTGCCAGCTGAGCCATAGCCATGGCTGCTATGCCGTTTTCTATGTTGATAGGCACGGGCTGGCCTAACTTGATGCCCTTCACGGATTCTATGGGTGACACGAAGTCGAAGGTTATCTCGCCATTGTCGATAAGGATGTTCTCAGCATGGAAGTCGCCCTTGCTGAGTGCATAGTCGTAGCGGCGGACACCTTCGGGAAGGTGCTCCTGCATCTCCAGGTCACGGTGGATGATGAGAGCACCGCCGGGCTGGATAAGCTCTGTGTAGTGGCGGAAACTCTCCAAGTAGGCCTCCTTGGTGCCGTAGATGTCAAGGTGGTCAGGGTCGGTGCTGGTGATGACGGTCATGTAGGGAGACAGCCAGTGGAAAGAACGGTCGAACTCGTCGGCTTCAATGACGACATAGTCGCTGTCGCTCAGGATATAGTTGGTGCCGTAGTTCTTCGAGATGCCGCCGAGAAAAGCGTTACAGTCCAGATGGCTCTGGTGCATGATGTGGGCACACATGGTAGACGTGGTGGTCTTGCCGTGGGTGCCGGCCACACACAGGCCTTTGTGATGGCGGGTCAGCGTGCCAAGTACCTGGGCCCGCTTCTGTATCTCGAAACCATGCTGGCGGAAATACTGCAGCTCCTGGTGCTCGGCAGGAATGGCTGGCGTATAGATGACCAGGCACGTATCCTTTTGTCTGCAAGCGTGTGGTATCTCGTCGATGTTCTCCTCGTAGTGTATCAGCATGCCTTCCTTCTCCAGTTGACTGGTAAGCGTGCTGGGGGTCTTGTCGTAGCCGGCCACGACAAGTCCTTTCTTGATGAAATAGCGGGCAATGGCACTCATTCCGATGCCACCGGCTCCTACAAAATAGACTGCTTGTATGTCTTTGATGTCCATTATAGATGATGTACTTTTTATCGTTTTCTTATGATCGTTTTGTTTGTTGCCGTGTTGCTGTTCTGACGACAGGGCGTTTTACTGTTCGGCGAGGGCGATGACCTCGCGGGCTATGATGGTGGCCGAGTCGGGCAGCGCCATCTTCAGTATGTTCTCGCTGAGGCTTTGCAGCTTGGAAGCGTCTTTGACGGTGTCGATAGCCAGTGGTAACAACTGCTTGGAGGCCTCGGCATCCTTGACATAGAGGGCAGCGTCTTTGTTGACCAGCGCCATGGCATTCTTCGTCTGGTGGTCCTCGGCCACATTGGGGCTGGGAACCAGGATGACGGGCTTGCCTAACAGACAGAATTCGCTGATGCTGCCTGCACCGGCACGACTGACTACCACGTCGGCAGCCTTGTAGGCCACACCCATGTCGGTGATGAAGTCTGTAATCTTCAGGTTAGGCATCTCGTGTCCTTTCATGCGCTCGGCAATCTCTGCGCTGTAGTATTTTCCTGTCTGCCAAATAAGCTGTACGTCGCTGCCCTTGATGTCGTCAAGATGCTGTAGCACGCTCTCGTTGATGGTGCGGGCACCAAGGCTGCCGCCTACGAGCAGGATGGTTTTCTTTTGCGGGTCCAGTCCGAACGAGCGTACCGCTTCGTCGTGTGTGATGGCTGTGTCTAACAGCTGTTGACGCACGGGATTGCCAGTCATCATGATTTTGTCGGCAGGGAAGAAACGTTCCATTCCTTCGTAGGCCACGCAGATCTTCTTTGCGTTGCGCGCCAACTGCTTGTTGGCCAGCCCGGCGTAGCTGTTCTGCTCCTGCAGCAGGGTGGGAATGCCCATGCTGTTGGCTGCCCCGAGGGCTGCACTGCTGGCATATCCGCCAACACCGACGGCCACCTGAGGCTTAAACTCGCGTAGTATCTTCTTGGCAAGCCACTTGCTCTTCAGGTAGTCGATGGCTACCCCGATATTGGCAGGCTTCCACAGCGGTCGGAAGAAGCCGCGGATAGGCAGTCCCTTGATGTCATAGCCGGCAGCCGGCACACGTTGCATTTCCATGCGTCCCAGTGCACCGATAAATAGGATGCTGGCGTCTGGGCGTAGCGTCTTGATGGCATTTGCTATTGATACGGCGGGAAAGATGTGCCCTCCCGTACCGCCTCCGCTGATGATGACTCGTAACTGGTTGTTCATATCTGTTGTTTCGTTTATGACTCTTGTTCTTTTTGCTGTGCAGAAGTTTTCAGCTTTGCTGAACGGCTCACACTGAGTATGGCTCCAATGTAAGCGCAGTTGATGATGGTCGACGTGCCGCCTTTGGATATCAGTGGCAGGGGCTGTCCCGTGACAGGAGCCAGTCCTACGGCTACCATCATGTTGAAAGTCGCCTGTATCACTAACAGCAGTCCCAGTCCCATGACGAGGAATGCAGGGAAGGTGTTCTCACACCTGCTGGCAATACGTGCACACCGGTATAGCAGGACAATGTAGAGGAACACCACGGCAATGGCTCCGATGATACCTAACTCTTCAATGATGATGGCGAAGATGAAGTCGCTGAAAGCCTGTGCCAGGAAGTCACGCTCTGTAGACTGGCCAGGACCTTTGCCGATGATGCCACTCGACACGATAGCGATGTTGGCATGAGCCACCTGGGCATCTTTGTCAAGGTCGTAGTCCTGTGGCGACACATCACCCTTGCCGAAGTTCAAGATACGTCCCTTCCATGTGTCGGCGCGGTGAAGCATCTTCTCTAAGGCATTCTTTTTCTTGGGGGGCTGGTTGGTCTGTTCTATCTTTGTCAGTTCCTGGCTCTCACTTGTTGTGTCATGTCCGACTATCATAATCATGGAAACAGCAAACACTCCGCAGCATACAATGATAGCTCCCAGCTTAACCAGCTGCCGCGAGGGTACTAATCCAAGGAACATCATAGCGAACACGACGGCAAAGAGCAATGCTGCCGTTGACAGGTTCTCCAGTCCTATGAGGAAACAGGTCGGGATGGTAATCCACATAATCCATTTGAAGGCGTTGCGGTCGGCACCGTTCTCACGCTGCATGGCACTGAGTATCTGTGCCACAGCCAGCACGATGGCTCCCTTGGCTATTTCTGATGGCTGGAAAGTAAAGCCGAACAGCGAGATGACACGATTGGCACCATTGATGGTCTGTCCGCCGATGAGCACCCAAAGCAGTGTGATGGCAGTAATCAGCAAGAGGAATGGTGTCATCAGCTTGAAATATCGGCAGGGTATGTTCAGCGTGATGATGGCCACCAAGACACCAAAGGCTATCATGGCGGTATGATATATGATAGGGCCTATGTAGTTGTGGCTTTTGTACGTCAGTCCGCTGGAGGCAGAGAATACTTCCACCACACTGATCATGCAGAGGAAGAAGAACACCATCCAGATGACCTTGTCGCCCTTGAAGATATTGCCGATTTTCTTGTTCACAGCTTGTTGCGTTATTTCGTTATTTCATTGTTTCGTTGTCCCGTAATCACGACAGATGTTGTCGCGCTATCACGTTATCATCGCCTTATAGATTCCGGGCCAGCGTCTTGAACTGCTCGCCGCGGTCCTCCATGTTCTTGAAGAGGTCGAACGAGGCACAGCAGGGCGAGAGCAGCACCGTCATGCCTGGCTCGGCCATGTCGTAGCATGCCTCGATGCACTCCTTCATGGAGTGGGTGTCACGTACGGGAATACCCAGCGCATCGAAGTTGTCATGCAGCTTCTGGTTGTCAGCACCGAGGTACACCAGTCCGGCGCACTTCTCCTTGACCAGCGGCTTGATGGGACTGTAGTCGTTACCCTTGTCCTTGCCGCCGATGATGAGTATGGTCTTGGTCTTCATGGACTCCAGCGCATACCAGCATGCATCAACATTGGTGGCTTTAGAGTCGTTGATATACTGCACACCACGCACAGTGCACACCTTCTCCAGACGATGCTCTACGCCAGGGAAATCGCTAAGTGACTTGCGGATGACCTCCTTCTTGATGCCAGCGATGTTGGAAGCGATACCGGCAGCCAGCGAGTTGTAGATGTTGTGCTTGCCGGTCAGGCTCAGCGACTCCTGCTCCATGTTGAACGGCTCAGGCTTCTCGATGGTATACTGTCCTTCCTCGATGTAGCCGATGCTCCCTTTCTTTTTCAGTTCGGAGAAGGGATAGCAGATAGCCTTGATGTCGTACTTCTGCAGTTCGCGCCGGATGATGGGGTCGTCGTTCCAGAAGATGAAGGCATTCTGAGGGGTCTGGTTCTGGATGATGCGCATCTTGGCATCTACATAGTTCTGCATCTTGAAATCGTAGCGGTCCAGATGGTCGGGCGTGATGTTCAGCAGGATGGCGATGTCAGCCCGGAAGTCGTACATGTTGTCCAACTGGAACGACGACAGTTCGATGACATAGTATGCGTGAGGGTCCTCGGCCACCTGCAAGGCCAGCGAGTGGCCGATGTTGCCAGCCAGTCCGACGTCGTAGCCCGCCTCACGGAAAATGTGGTAGATGAGGCTTGTCGTGGTGGTCTTACCGTTAGAACCGGTGATACATACCATCTTCGACTTGGTGTAACGTCCGGCAAACTCTATCTCACTGATGATGTGAATACCCTTTGCCTTGATTTTCACTATCATGGGTGCTGTGTCGGGGATGCCCGGGCTCTTGATAACTTCGTCGGCGTTGAGTATCTTCTCTTCGCTGTGTTGTCCTTCCTCCCAGAGAATGCCGTGGTCGTCCAGCAGTTTCTTATACTTGTCGCTAATCTTCGCCATGTCCGATACGAACACGTCGAAACCTTTCTTCTTGGCCAGTACGGCAGCTCCCGCACCGCTTTCACCGGCTCCTAATATGACGATTCTTTTCATTTATAACTGACTGATAATCTATGAACAAATTGATTAACGCACCTTGAGGGTGATGATGGCTATGGCAGCCAATATGATAGTCGTAATCCAGAAACGTATGGTAATCTTCGACTCGTGGAAAGGTCGGTGAGGCCAGCCCTTCAGGATGTAGGTGCTGGTGGGGTCGAGCTGTGAGTCGAGACGGCGGAACGTGTCGTGGATGGGCGTGGCACGGAACACACGCACACGGCGTCCTTTCCGTTTCTGCCACTTAAACCACTGTGTCTGGATGATGACGCTCAGGCTCTCGACAAAGAAGATGCCGCAGAGCAGTGGGAGCATCAGCTCCTTGTGGATGATCAGTGCACAGACGCCAATGATGCCTCCGATGGTCAGCGACCCTGTGTCGCCCATGAATACCTGAGCCGGATAGGCGTTGTACCAGAGGAAACCTACCATGGCTCCGATGAATGCCGAGAGGAATACCACGAGTTCTTCGGAGTGAGGTATGTACATGATGTCGAAGTAGGCTGCATAGACGATGTGCGACGAGACGTAGGCAAAGATAAGCAGTGCTACGCCGATGATGGCCGAGTTGCCTGCACACATGCCGTCCATGCCGTCGTTGAGGTTTGCGCCGTTAGAGACTGCCGTGACTACGATGATGGTCATGATGACGAATAGTACCCAGCCTGCAGCCACCTTGTACTTCCCGAGGAACGACATGACGTTTGAGTAGTTCAGGTTGTGGTTCTTGATGAACGGTATGGTGGTCTGCAGCGATTTCACGGCTTCTGACTTGTGCTTTATTACAATCTCCTTGTTCTGCTGTGCCTCTGAAATGTTCTCTCGGACCACGGCATCAGGGCTGAGCCAGAGTGTCAACCCTACGATGAAGCCTATCGACACCTGCCCGATAATCTTGTAGATGCCCTTCAGCCCTTCCTTGTTCTTGCGGAAGATTTTGATGTAGTCGTCCATGAAGCCGAGGAATCCTAACCACAGTGTGGTGATGACCATCAGGATGAGATAGATGTTGCGCATGCGGCCCAACAACAGTACGGGTATGAGTATGGCAACAATGATGATGATGCCGCCCATGGTGGGCACGCCCTTCTTCTCGACGCCGAACGGGTCGATGTTCGGGTCGCGTGCCGTCTCACTGATGTTGCGGCGCTTCATCCATTTGATGAAGTATTCACCGAACCATGCCGATATGAGCAGCGACAAGATGAGTGCCAGCAGCGAGCGGAACGAGATGTACGACCAGATGTGTGCACCGGGGATGTCGTACTGTTCCAGGAATCGGAAGATATAGTATAGCATTTCCTTTCGTTATTTCGTTATCACGTTGTTTCGTTGTCACGTTGTCTCGTTGTTACGACCATGCGCTATGACGATGCTGCAGCCTCGCCGTCACGCTTGGAAGATTTCCCTTACGATCTCACGGTCGTCGAAGTGGTGCTTCACGCCCTTGATTTCCTGATAGTCCTCATGGCCCTTGCCGGCAATGAGAATGACGTCGCCCCGCTGGGCCAGCATGACGGCTGTCTTGATGGCTTCGCGGCGGTCGGTGATGGCCACCACCTTCTTCATCTGCTTGGCGTCGAGTCCGGCCAGCATGTCGTTGATGATGTCCTGCGGTTCCTCGAAGCGGGGGTTGTCGCTGGTGATGACGACGCGGTCGCTCTGCTTGACAGCCTCCTGTGCCATCAGCGGCCGCTTGCCCTTGTCGCGATTGCCGCCTGCACCGCACACGGTGATGACCTGTCCGCCCTTGCCGTCGAGCACTTCATGGATGGCGTTAAGCACATTCTCCAGAGCGTCAGGCGTATGGGCGTAGTCAACGATGGCTGTCACACCGTCCTTCGAGCGGATGGGTTCCAGACGACCGGCCACGCTCTTCAGCGTGCTCAGCACGACGAGGATGTCGTCGGGTTGTTTGCCCAGCATGACGGCAGCTCCGTAGACAGCCAGCAGGTTGCTGACGTTGAACTTCCCGATGAACTGCACGCCAACCTCACGGCCGTCGATTTCGAGGTACATGCCTTCGAAGTGACATTCGATGATGCGTGCCCGGAAGTCGGCCATGGTGCGTGTGCTGTATGTCTTGACGGTAGCTTTGCAGTTCTGCACCATCACGCTGCCATTCTTGTCGTCGGCGTTGGTGATGGCGAAGGCGTCCTTCGGCAGCTGGTCGAAGAAGGCCTTCTTGGCGTCGCGGTAGTTCTCGAAGGTCTTGTGATAGTCGAGGTGGTCACGCGTCAGGTTGGTGAACAGTCCGCCAGTGAACTTCAGTCCGCCGATGCGCTGTTGGGCGATGGCATGGCTGGAGCACTCCATGAAGGCGTATTCGCAGCCGGCCTCCACCATGCGGGCCAGCAGCTTGTTCAGCTCAATGGGGTCGGGGGTGGTGTGGTCAGCCGGGACTGCCTCGCCGTCGATGTAGTTGCAGACGGTGGAGAGCAGTCCACACTTGTGGCCGAACTTGCGGAACATATTATATAGTAAGGTGGCGATGGTTGTCTTGCCGTTGGTGCCTGTCACACCGACGAGTCTCAGCTTGAGCGACGGCTCACCGTAGAACACAGTGGCTACAGGGCCGACGGCTGTCTCGGTCGATGCTACCTGCACGTACGTCACGCCGTCATGGCCTTGAGCCGCCATGTCGTCTTTGCCCTCGGCTGTGCTGCCGCTGAGCCCGTCGGGCAGTTCTTCGCAAAGCACTGCGGTAGCCCCCAGCTCTATGGCCTTGGGTATGAAGCGGTGGCCATCGGTCTGCGTACCCTTGATGGCCACGAAGAGGTGTCCCTTTTCTATCTTGCGTGAGTCGATGTTCACGCCGGTGATGTCCACGTCAGCATTGCCTACGATGGCGACGGGCTTAACGTATTTCAGCAGTTCTTTCAGTTTCATATACCTTATTTATATATAGTAGGACAATTATTCTAAGTAGAGCAGACACTCACAGCCTTTCATCACTTGCTTGCCGGCGGGGTAGCTCTGGCGTTTCACGCGGCCACGGCCCTGTAGTTTCACCTTCAGTCCGCGGCTCTCCAGCAGGTAGACGGCATCCTTGGCTCCCATGCCTGTGACGTCGGGCGTGATGCCTTTGTCGTATTCGGCAGGAGCTGCTACGTGCTTGTCGACCTGCAGATGGTCGAGCACGAAGTTGGCATCCTTGGCGCTGCCGTTCTTGACGTCGGGGATGGCTACGGACTGCTCGTCGTGGGCATCGTCGACCCTGAACTTCAAGTAGCGTGCCATGACACCCTCGGCAATGTTGTGGAAGACGACGCCACTCATGCCGCCACCTGATGCCGGCAGTCCCGACTTCTTGATACACACGATGCACGTGTAGCGGGGATTGTCGGCGGGGAAGTAGCCTGCAAACGACAGCCAGTAGCGGGTGATGCCCGAATGGTAGCCGCCGTACTGGTCGG
This sequence comes from uncultured Prevotella sp., assembly GCA_946409435.1. GTDB lineage: Bacteria > Bacteroidota > Bacteroidia > Bacteroidales > Bacteroidaceae > Prevotella. The sequence continues at coordinate 17,516 of CAMJWJ010000027.1, forward strand.
CCACCTGTGCGGTACCCGTCTTGCCGGCTACCTTGAACCATTTGGAGCCGGCCTTCTTGCCCAGTCCCTGACTGACGACGTGTTCCAGGATAGTCTGCATGGTGCTGATGGCCTCCTTCTTGGCTATACGCTGTTTGATGACCTGCGGCGGGAACTCGGCAATGGTCTCACCGTTCTTCATGGCCTTCTTGACGAATCGCGGGCGCATCATCTTGCCGTTGTTGGCGATGGCGTTATAGAACGTCACGGTGTTGATGGGGGCTATCTGCGTCTCATAGCCTATCGACATCCAGGGCAGCGTCGTCTTGCTCCAGTATTTCGAGCGGTCGGTCGTCTTCGTGTCTGGCATGCGGATGTTCGGCTTCTGGTATCCCTGCAGCGGCAGCTTCAGGTCTTCGCCGATGCCGACGCGATAGAGCCCCTTGACGTAGCGGGTGGGGTCGCTGCCGTAGAACTTGTCGATGACGTAGCTGACGCCGATGTTCGAGCTGACTTCCAAGGCACGGGCCACATTGATGTCGCCATAGCCGCCGCGCCGCCAGTTGTGGTCCTTCATGGGACGTCCGTGCATCTCCATGATACCGCAGCCTGTGTGGATCACGTAGCTGGTGTCGGCCGGGTTCTTGCCAAGTACGCCGTCGTCGAGTGCTACGAGGAATGATGCCGTCTTGAACACCGAGCCGGGTTCACAGCGGTAGCTGATGGCCGAGTTGACGGCCTCGATGTAGTTGCCTTCCTCGTTACGTATCATGTTGACCATGGCTTTGACGTCGCCGGTCTCCACCTCCATGAGTATGGCTACGCCCATCTCGCCGTTCACGTCGGGACGTTTCAGCATGTCGAGCAGTGAGCGTTCGGCCAGGTCCTGCATGTTGACGTCAATGGTGGTCACCAGGTCGCAGCCGTCTTCTGGCAGCTTGACGGGTATGTTCATGTATTTGTTCAGAATCTTGCGGCGGCCGGTGATACCGGGCGTACCGCGCAGGATGCTGTCGTACGACAGCTCCAGCCCGTAGTATGCCGAGTCTTTGGCACCGTACAGTCCGCCGATGAGTCGGCGAGCAGCCGAGCCGAAGGGGAAGCGGCGCGAGTTGAATTCCTCGTGGGTGAAGCCGCTCTTGTAGCGTGGCATGTTGAGGAAGGGTAGCTGCTTGACCTCGCAGTAGGTGTTATAGTCGATGCGCCTGGGCCAGATGTTCCACCAGCGGGCGCCGGTGCTGCCGTTGCGCAACTGCTTGGTGCGGCCTTCCTCCAGGTGGGCCTTGAACTCGGCGGCCGTCCGCTGGGGGAATATCTTGTGAAGTCCTTCGCACAGCGAGTCGACCTTGTCGAGCCACAGCGAGTCGTCTTCGAAGGCGGCGGCCTGGAAGTCCATGTATATCTTGTATTCTGGAATGGACGTTGCCATCAGCTGACCGTCACAGCTGAGGATGTTGCCGCGGGTAGGCTTCACGCTGACGCTGTCGCGCTTCAGTCTGTCGGCCACCTCGGTCCAGTATTGTTTCTTGGCGGTCATGATGTAGAAGGCCTTCCCGATGACGGCAATGCCGATGAGCGTCAGCACGATGGCTATTACCATGTACCTTGGAATGACTTGATCTTGACGGAACCTGCTCATCTTTGTCTATGCTTAATGCTTTATTCTTAATCTAAATTGTCTTGTCTTTTCACTTTTTCCACCTTTCCACTTTCCCCCTTATTCCGGCACCTCAATGATGTACGGCGGTTGGTCTGCCTGGTGCAGCAGCGAGTCCTTGTTCTGCTTCAGTATGTCGAGCACATGGCTCTCGCGGCACTTCTCCGTCAGCGAGCTGCTCGACGAGAGGGCCCTGTACTTGGCACTCTTCAGGTCCTGCTCCAACCGGTCGATGGTCAGCATATCTTGTTGGCACTGGTAGCGGAAGGCGACGTAGATGATGGAGATGACCACGATGAGTACGAAGAGCCATATCTGCGAACGGACTATCTGGGTGGTCAGCAGGTCGCCGCCCAGGATGGTGCGCAGCGACAGCTGTGACAGCGGCCGTGAGTCTTCCTCGACGGCTGTCTCCTTGATTTTCTGCAGGGCTTCCTTCAGCGACTGCCCTTCGCCCTCGGCCTGCTCGGCAGGGGTCTGCTCTGTGGCACCCTTGTCGTCGGCAGCGTATGGCTGCTCTTTGGTGGTTGTCTTCTCTTCGTCCTTCATGCTGCTCTATATTTTCTCTGCTATTCTCAGTTTTGCGCTACGGCTGCGCGGGTTGTGCTGCTGCTCGTCGGCATCGGGCGTGACCATCTTGCCTATCAGCCGGTAGGGAGATGCTATGCGCCCGAAGAAGTCCTGCTCGACACGCCCCTCGGCATTGCCGGCCTTCATGACGTTCTTGACGATGCGGTCTTCCAGTGAGTGGTAGGTGATGACCGACAGCCGCCCGCCAGTCCTCAGCAGCGTGGTGGCTCCTGCCAGCAGGTCGCGCAGGGCGTCCATCTCGTGGTTGACCTCGATGCGCAGCGACTGGAAGAGCCGTGCCATGTCCTTTTTCAGCTGTGGATTGGCTATCGACAGCTGACCGTCCTGCTGTTGCGTCTCGATGCCCAGTGCCGTCAGCAGCTCGCCGCTGGTGGTGATGGGCTGCTGGCTGCGGGCTGTGACGATGGCCTTGGCTATGCGGCGGGCCTGCTTCAGTTCACCGTAGAGGTAGATGACGTCGGCCAGTTGCTCTTCCGTGTAGTGGTTCAGTATGTCGGCGGCCGTCGTACCTGCCCGTTTGTTCATGCGCATGTCCAGCGCGGCATCGTAGCGGAACGAGAATCCGCGCGTCTCGTCGTCGAAGTGGTGACTCGACACGCCGAGGTCGGCCAGCAGACCGTCAATGTGCTCTATGTCGTAGTAGCGCATCCATTGGCGGAGGTACCTGAAGTTGCTGCGGACGAAGGTGAAGCGGTCGTCGCTGACGATGTTCCTCTCTGCGTCGGCATCCTGGTCAAAACTGTAGAGGTGGCCTTTCGGACCGAGGCGTGACAGGATCTCGCGTGAGTGGCCGCCGCCTCCGAAGGTGGCATCTACGTAGATGCCGTCGGGCTGGATAGCCAGCCCGTCGACACTCTCCTGAAGGAGTACAGGAATGTGGTATGCCGTGTCCATATTCAGAATGACCAAATTACTGATTTGCCGATTGTCCTTCGTGTTGATTGGTGTCTGGCGTGGCCATCAGTTCTTCCAGAGCGTTCTCGAAGTCCTCCGGCTTCATCTGCTGCTCGTCCATCTTCTGGTTGCTCCATATCTCGATGGTGTCGCCCATGCCAACAAACTTGACATCCTGATCGATAGCTGCCATGCGCTGGTAGCGCTTCGGGATGAGGAAACGGCCATTGCCGTCGAGTGTCACCAGCTCTACGTCGCTGACGAACTGGCGGAATACCTGCTGGTGCTGGCGGTTCCAGCGGTTCAGCCGCTGGCGCAGCGCATCCATCTGCCCGTTCCATACGCTCTCGGGATAGAGCACCAGACAGGGCTGAAAGACGTCCTTGCGCATCACAAGGCGCTCCTCGCCGGCCGTCTGCAGTACCTTGCGGAATACTGCTGGCAGGAAGGCGCGCCCCTTGGCGTCTGTCTTGGCTTCTATGTTTCCTAAAAAGCGCATGTGTGTACTTATTAATAACTTTTATCGACTTTGGGTGCAAAGGTAAACAATTTCCCCCACAATCCCCCACATTTATAGGATTTTTTTTGTAAATATTATTGCATTTCTTTTGGTAATCTTTGTAAAGTGTTGTATAATAGCGATTTAAACAAATGTTAAATCTGTGTAAAGTGGTGGGGCGTGATTTGTCGACTAACTCGTTTCAGTGGAGGACCTTTTAGCAAGGAAGATGAGGAGGATGGTATGTTTTATGCAGAATATAAAAACGAAAAACCCTTCACTAGCCGCACAACTCGTTGATATGCTGCACAATAGGGTGAAGGGTCGGTGGTAGGTGTGTCGCCGTTAGTCGGCCGCGGTGGCGTGCAGGCGGCTGAGGTGTTGTTTGGCGTTTCAGCATGCGCATCATTGATTTTGTGCTTGAACAAAAACGCTCCGTGAGTGGCCCACTCAATGTCGTGAGTGGCCTTCTCAATTTCGTGAGTGGCCCACTCAATGTTGTAAGTAGCCTTCTCATGCAAATTGGTCAATGGATTTCTGGAATTACTTGCGTAGTAATTTTAATAAAGCATAGAGTAACGATGGCTGACCATTGCCCGTCTGCCGCAAACCGTCACCTGACGACGCAGGGGCAATGGCTTTTTGTGTGAAGCAACCCTTCACCTTAAATAATTGACCTCCTGTAAGTTGCAGCGGTGGTGAAGGGTTTTTGAAAAGTGTTTTTCTTCTTTGTAATTACGTTATGCAACCTGCTGCAAACACGTTTTGAACATGACGGTATCGGTAAGAAAAACGTTGAAAACGTGACAAAAAGAAATTTTTTTTGCACATTTTACCGAAAAAAGTGCATATTTTGAAAATAAAACATTACCTTTGCAATTTGATAGTGGACATTTTGAGAGAAATGGAACAGAAAGCAGAGAAAACAATCGACATCGATGCTATCCTGAAGGGAAAAATGGGCGCAAAGGCAAAATGGGTGCCCTCGCCCCTGAAGGCGTGGCTGAAACGCATCGTTCACCAAGACGAGGTGAACCGATTCCTGTGGGAGTCACGCGACAAGACAGGCACACCGTGGCTGCGGGAGTGCGTCAACTATCTGCAGATGACGCTCAAAGTCACCGGAGCCGAGAACCTGCCGCCGAAGGACGACGGGCGGCTCTACACCATTGTCTCGAACCACCCGCTGGGAGGTGCCGACGGCGTGGCGCTCGGGGCCATCATAGGCGAGCACTTCGACTCGCGATTCCGCTATCTCGTCAACGACCTGCTGATGAACCTGCCCGGACTGGCTCCGCTCTGCATACCGATCAACAAGACGGGCAAGCAGGGACGCGACTTCCCCGCCATGGTAGACGCCGGATTCCAGAGCGACTGCCACATGCTGATGTTCCCGGCAGGACTGTGCTCCAGACGCCAGCCCGACGGCACCATACGCGACATCGCGTGGAAGAAGGCGTTCATCACCAAGAGCGTGGAGTACCAGCGCGACGTGGTGCCAGTACACTTCAGCGGACATAACTCGAACTTCTTCTACAGGCTCGCAAACTTCAGCGACCGGCACCTGCCCTTCAACCTGGCCATGCTCTTCCTCGTCGACGAGATGTACAAGAACGTGGGCAAGACTTTTGAGATACATATTGGCAAACCTATCCCCTGGCAGACCTTCGACAAGTCGCATACACCGGCGGAATGGGCTAAAATCGTACAAGACAAGGTATATAAGCTATAGATACAAATGGAACAACCGATTATTTCTCCCGTCAGCAAGGATGTGCTGCGCAGCGAGCTTACGCCAGACAAGCAGCTGCGCATGACTAACAAGAGCAACAACCGAATATATGTTATTACGGCGCACAACGCGCCCAACGTGATGCGCGAGATAGGACGTTTGCGTGAGGTGGCGTTCCGCGAAGCGGGTGGAGGAACAGGCAAGGAGCTCGACATCGACGAGTTTGACACCTGTGAGAACTGCTACAAGCAGCTCATCGTGTGGAACCCCGACGACGAGGAGATCATCGGCGGATACCGCTACCTGCTGGGCACCGATTGGCAGTACGACGACAACGGACAGCCCATCCTTGCCACCAGCCACATGTTCCATTTCTCTGACCGTTTCCTCAAGGACTATGCACCCTATACCGTCGAGCTGGGACGCTCGTTCGTCTCGCTGCCCTACCAGTCGTCGCGCATGGGGGCCAAGAGCCTCTTCGCCCTCGACAACCTGTGGGACGGACTCGGAGCGCTGACCGTCATCAGACCTAACATCAAGTATTATTTCGGCAAGATGACCATGTACCCTTCCTACATCCGTAAGGGACGCGACATGATACTCTACTTCCTCAAGAAGCATTTCGACGACAAAGACCACCTCATCATACCGATGAAGCCCCTGGAACTGGAGACGGACCCCAAGGAACTGGAGGCACTCTTCTGCGGAAACAGCTTCAAGGACGACTATCTGGTGCTGAACCGCGAAATCAGGAAAATGGGATACAACATCCCACCGCTGGTCAACGCCTACATGGGACTGTCGCCGACCATGAAACTCTTCGGGACGGCCATCAACTACGGATTCGGTGACGTCGAGGAGACTGGCATACTCATTGCCGTCGACGAGATACTCGAAGAGAAGCGCAAACGGCACATCGACTCCTTCATACAGGAGCACCGCGACGAGCTGGAAATCACATCAGGAGCCAACAAACTCATCTACAAATACAAAGACAACGGTTGAGTTATAACTATTCTAAACCCTACCATTATGAGAAAAAGACTTTTGACCTTCGCACTCGTTGCTGCGACCGCTACAGCCGCCATGGCGGGCGGACTGATGACCAACACAAACTATCACATCGCCTTCGACCGAATGATGGCACGAGGCGCTACCACTGAAATCGATGCCGTTTTCTCAAACCCCGCAGGACTGGCGTGGGGACGAGACGGATGGCAGCTGTCGCTGAACTTCCAGAAACCATGGCAGAGACGTGACATCGAAATGACCTCGCCAATGCCTGGAAAGTACGACGGAGTGGCCTCCGCGCCGATCGTGCCGGCATTGTTCGCAGCATACAAGAAAGACCGCCTGGCACTCTCGGCCATGATAGGGATCGTCGGAAGCGGAGGATTCGTGAAGTACGATGCCGGCGTGCCGATGTTCAACGTCGTACTGGCCGGCATGCTGGCACAGAAAGGCATCACCCCCAACACCTATACCCTCGACTCGAAGATGAAGGGAAAGCAGTATATCTATGGCGGACAGCTGAACGTCACCTATAGAATACTCGACTGCCTGTCAGCAGCCGTAGGAGCAAGGGCCAACTACTACGACGGATACTATCGCGGACATGTCATAGCCGACAACCACCCCATGCTGGGCCGTCTGGCCGCTCTCGAACTCGACGTCACGCAACGAGGCTGGGGGTTCACCCCCGTGGTCAGCGCCAATTTCCATAAAGGACCGCTCACCCTGGCCGCACGCTATGAGTTCCGCACGAAAATCAATGTACCTAACAAGACGAAAACGCTCAATGCCGGACTGGGAGAAGCCGTTACGGCACTGCTCATGCAGACCGACCCCGCCAGCCTGCAGGCCATCGGAGAAAGCCTCGGGGCAAAGACTGCTGCGTATCAGGACGGCGAGAAGACGAGATACGACATGCCGGCGCTGCTCAGCGTTGCAGCAGGCTATGAGTTCTCGTCGAAGTTCAGAGGAACCGTCGAATACCACTTCTTCGACGATAAGCATGCCAAGATGGCCAACGACAGGCAGAAACAACTGACCCACGGAACACACGAGTTCCTCGCTGGTGTAGAGGGTGACCTTAACGACAAGTGGACACTTAGCTGTGGTATTCAGCGTACAGACTACGGACTGTCTGACGACTACCAGCAAAACACGTCTTTTGCTTGCGACAGCTGGAGCATTGGCCTCGGAGCTGCGGTCAACCTCACCCAGAAACTCCGCCTGAACGCAGGATATTTCATCACCATCTACGAAGACTACACCAAGACGTGTACCGCAGCACGCGACGGTTACAACGGACAGGAAGTCTATTCGCGCACAAACAACGTTATCGGTATCGGTATCGACTATAAATTCTGACAAGAATAAACGAAAAAGCAGGCTGCCTCGCGTATATATAATAAGGTGCAGCGTGCTTTTTTTGACAAAAAATATGCTAAAAAGAAACTTTTTTCTTAAAAAGTGTGAATTTTTGGTAGGATAATTTGGAGGTGACGGAAAAAGTTCCTACCTTTGCATCCGCTTTCGGGAAAACCGGAGCAATGATAGAGTTCTTTGATAAGATTTACATAAAGCAGAAAAGTAGTAGTACAAGAAGC
>CAMJWJ010000028.1 GCA_946409435.1 uncultured Prevotella sp.
GGAGAATTTCTTCAACTCTGCAGTAGACTCGCTCGTGGTCGACTGGTTCAAGGTTTCTGACGTCACGTTCGCACACAACGGCTACATGCTGACGATGGCGACGGAGACGGAGAATGCCAAGATCTACTTCACGACGGATGGCACTGTGCCAAGTGACACCTGCACGCTGTATGTCGAGCCTATCAGGTTAGACAGTGCATGCACTGTGAAGTCCATCGCCCTGCGCGAGGGTTATAACGCGTCGGAGGTGGCAGTGTTCGACTTCCTGCCCGCTGAGGTGACTATGGCCAAGCCGCAAATCACGCACGAAGGCAACCTTGTCACCATCACGGTAGGCGATGAGGGCGCAACCGTCTATTTCACCATTGACGGCACTATGCCGACGACGTCCTCTGCCAAGTACACCGAGCCGTTCGAGGTGACGGTGAACGGTGTTGTCAAGGCTATCGCAGCAAAGGAGAATTTCTTCAACTCTGCAGTAGACTCGCTCGTGGTCGACTGGTTCAAGGTTCTTTCGCCTGCATTTGCTCTCGAAGAGACTATATTGACTATCACCTGCGAGACGGCGAATACTACAATCTACTATAAGATTGGCAATAACGTTGGCCTAGACCAGGAGCAATCCTCAGAGGGGGACGACTCGTACGAATACCAGCCTTATACAGGACCTATCGAGCTGAAGGACAATCGCTCTATAGTAGCTTATGCAACGAGGAATGGCTATTGTAATTCAGATACGACAGAGTTCCGTCATGCTGCTGTGACGAGCAAAGGTGTGATGTTCGCATACAATGGACGATACGTAACCATTACCCCAGAGGAAGAGGGGGCTACTGTATACTATACCACAGATGGTCAGGCTCCTTCAGTAAGTTCAGCAAAGTATGAATCACCGATTGAAGTGTCAGAACTATTGACGGTGAGAGCTGCTGCCATGAGACCTTACACTAATTTGTCTGAGGTTACGGACATGGAGGTTGCCTACATCTACGACGGTGAGACTGCCACCGTCAAGGAAGGTGGACTACTGGGCAAGGCCTTCGAGTGGTGTGGAATGTCGGGGGTAGCAACGCTGCACATCAATGGACCTGTTGATGAAAGTGACTTTGCAACGCTTCGAGCACTGCCCAGCATGCAGACCCTCGATATGGAACAAACCACCGTCAAGGGGCAGAAATTGCCCACCGATGCACTCAAGGGCGCCATGATGAGATGGTTTGTATCGCCTGCTGACATCAACACAGTGGATGCTGGAGCATTCAGTGACTGTCCGCGTTTAGCTGCCATCACATGGAACACGCCAACAGCACGATTGACGTCAGAAGCTTTTGGCAAACAGTTGAATCCGAACATGTTGTTCTATGTGTTGTCAGAGAATCTGGTGGGCATAGAGAATGCCAATGTGGTATCTAACGGCAGAGCACGCAACATCGTGCTGTACGACGGTGCAGAATACCACGACTTCTATTGCCCGACAGCATTCCGTACCGATAATATCAGCTACACTCACTCGTTCCAACAACTGACACGACAGGGCGTCTGCCAGGGATGGGAGACGCTGGCACTGCCCTTCACAGTGCAGACCGTCACACACTGGAAGAACGGTGAAATGGTTCCGTTTGTCGCTCGTCAGGAGGGTGACAATCGCAAGCCGTTCTGGCTGGCAGAGTTGGGAGGGTCTGGCTTCGTGAGTACTGACAGAATAGCGGCCAACGTGCCATATATCCTGTCAATGCCCAATGACAGTACTGTATATGGAGACAGGAATCTGCTGGCCGGCGAGGTGACATTCTCGTCGAGAAACGCCGACATTCCAGTAACTGACATTGAGGGGCGCAGCAGCCAGATGGGTGACGTAGGTTTCGTGGGCAACTTCAGCCTGCGTGAACCGACAGAAAATGTCTATGCCGTCAACCTGTACGAGGCCTACGACGCGGCACATCCTGAGGGCAGTATTTTCCTGCCAAACAACCGCCAGCTGCGTCCGTTTGAAGCATACACGACCAGCTATGCTAGACAGGCGCCGCGCTATATGGCTATTGACGATATGGCCAACGGAGCCACCGGCATTCTCGACGTCATGTCTGATAAAGGTTTCGTCGACATGTCCTTTGTCAAAGTCTACAACCTCTCAGGCTTCTTGGTGACAACAGGAAAGCGTGGCGAGGTCATGAAGCACTTGGCAAAAGGTGTGTACATTGTTAACGGAAGAAAAGTGGTGGTGAAGTAGCAGCCGCCACGCAAGTTCAACCGATACAAAACAAACAGCGGCTTCAGTGATTCTACATGAGCACTGAAGCCGTTGTTTTTAGCATTCTTAACGGAATCACGAGGACAGATTCATGATTCTTGTTAGAATCAAGCAACCTGTCCTCGTGATCATATTAGTATATTACTTTGCGTACTTGGTGTCCCTTGATGCAGATATAGACACCACCACGCTGTGGCGCAACGACCTCGCAGCCTCCGATGGTGAACCAACGGGGATTCACGTTGCCGTCGGCTGGCGTGTCAATAGCGGTCGCCGACAGTGGGGCCAGGGCTATGTAGTAAAGGTACGACTCTCCGTTGGTGCGCTTGATGGTGTATTCGCCGGCAGCCGGGAGTGTTGTGGTCACGATGTTGTCGTCGGGAATAGTCAGTTCTGGCATGTCGTTGATTCTTAATCGCTTGCCTGCAGAAGCTGCAAAATAGAGTGTCAGCAGCATGGGTTCGCTGATGCTGAAGGTCACTGACGACGATGACCCCATCTTCAGACAGGTGTTGTAGGTAGTGCCGTCGATGGTCACCGTACCCTTGCTGTTGCTGGTCTGGCCTGCACAGACGAAGCCCGAACTGGCATCGCTGATGAGGTCAACGATGTAGCCTCCTGCTGTCGCTGCTCCTATGGCTGGCACGCCGCCTTCGCCGCCTTCACTGCCTTCGCCGCCTTCACTGCCTTCACTGCTATCATTGCCGTTTTGTGGGGCTGCGTCGGACTGTATCTTGACGAGGGTGGAGGTATAGGACGTGATGGCGGCTTTCAGCTCGTTGTTGATGTCGTGGCTTGTGTCGTCAGCACTATTGTTGAAGTTCCACTTCAAGTCTCCTCCGTCCATGCGTCCAGCGACGGCGGTCACGATTGCTCCCACCTCGTCAGGGTCGTCAGGTGTGCTTGCATACATGTCGGAAGCGGTGTCGAAATTGTCATAGACGTGTCCGCCCTTCTTGGCTGTCACCGTTTCGGGCACCTGGTCGTTGCGGTTGGCTACGAGCCATGCGTCAAACTCCTGTTGGTCGTCTGTCTGATAGGACAGCCGAACATTTACGGTTCCCTCTACCTTGTTGTTGTATGCCTTGCTCATGCCGCCCGTCTGTCCTGAGAATGTGCCCTTGTTGGGGTCGCTGGCATAGATGTAGTCGGTGCCTTGTCCGGCAATCATCATCGGACGCTGGACGTTGCGGAAGTAGTTGGCCTCGATGAAGGCGTTGGACACCTCGGTACAGCCAATGCCGTAGGTCGACACTCCGTCGTAGTAGTTGTTGTAGATGTGTGCCGTGGTGTGGTTCAGCCGCGGACAGCGTGAGTCGCAGTGGTCGAACCAGTTGTGGTGGAAGGTGATAAGCAGGTTAGTCTCTTCCTTTGTTGCCCCTCCGCATCCCATCACCTTTCCGCTGTCGAAGAAATGGTTGTAGGCAATGGTGGTGCGTGTCGAGCGATACTTCATGTCTATGCTGCCATCGCCCTTCACCTGGTCGGCGTCGGGGCCGGGGGCTCCGTAGAAGAAGTCGCAGTTGTGTATGTAGTTGTGGTAGTTGTCTGTGTCCATGGAGATGGCGTCGTCGCCGAAGAGCATGATACCGAGGTTGCGCACCTCGATGCCACAGGTACGCTTGAAGCAGATGCCGTAGCCATAGAGAGTGGCATCGTCGCCAATACCTTCGAGTGTGATGTTGCCAAGGGTGGCATCGGTGGCATTCTTGCCTTCAAAGTTGATGTAGTTGCCATCCTTGAGTCCTTCGATGTCTGATGCCTTCACGGTTCCTATTACGCGTATGATCAGTGGTGTCTTGTCCTTGCCCTTGCCGTATGCCGCCAGTATGTTAGCCAGTCCGGTGTAGGTGGCTGTCGAACTGCCGGTGCTGACATTGCAGGTGACGCTGTTGGCACTGTTGGCAGTGACATAGATGACCCTTGCGCCTGCCTTGGGTGTCCCGTCCAGAGCGTATGCTCCGGGGACGATGCCTTCGGTGAATGCAAAGCCTTCTCGCTTGATGGCGTTCACGCTGACGCTTTGCGGTGCCGATGCGGCAATCTCCGTCCCGTCTTCTTTGTAGGCTTTGACGGTCAGTGTGTAGTTGCCTGCTTTCAGCCCGGGGATGTCGGCCCTCACATAGCCGTCATAGTAGCGCACCAACTGGTCGTCGCTTACGCCCTGCGTGCCTTCTCCGCTATACTCCACGGCATAGCGGGAGGCTCCCTCCACGGCTTTCCATTGCAGCATGGCTGTCTCTATCCATCCCTTTGTCAGGGTAACGTTTACTACTTCTGCATCTGTGCAGTTTATGGCCAGTATGATGGCCATCACGGTTGTACAAAGTCTTTTCATAACTATATTTTTTGAGTTTTATTCTGAATGAGCACGCACACCACGTCAGCTCTCGTGGGTGGTATGCAGGAAGTCGGTGTTCTTGCGGTCAATCTTGAGGATGTTCAGCAGCATTCTCCATACCTAATTGATGTTTTGGAACGTTGAAGGACATTACTGCAACAGCCAGAGGCGCATCAGTTGGTCGTCAATATAGTATGCCCCGTTTTCTGTTGACAGGAAATGATGTTCCAGTAGTTTCTTTGTCGCCGCTTGCACGCTACTGGCTGATTTGAGGTGGTGTTTGCGGATGAAATTTCCCGAGGTAATCTGTGTGGCACGGTGCTCTGTGGCAATAGCGTAGAGCAGTTCCTTCTGGGGCAGACTGAGTCGTGAAAGCATCTCACTGTATTTATGATGGCTCTCGGCTATCAGGCGTTGAAGGGCATCCTGCACCGTGTCCACAGTGCATGTCGAATTGGGACTCAACTCTGCAAAGATGTCGTGGAAGACCTTTTGCAGGTAGTATGTGTTCCCTTCTACGGCATGATAGATTGTGCTGACAGCTTCATTGTCAACCTGTCTGCCGCTGCTCTCGAAGTGATGTTTGACAAAGGCGAGGTACTTGTCTTCAGCGATAGGAGCAAGCGCCATGATGTCGGCACTGTTATAAAAAGGACGTGCTGAATCCAGAAACATCTCGCTCATCAGATGACGTTCGCTGCCAGAGAAAATGAAGTTGGCATTGGACGTACGCTGGATATGAGTTCGCAGCAACGCTTCGATATGCTTCTCGGGATAGTTGACTATTTGCTGGAATTCGTCAATGGCAATGATGCACCGTCTTTCTGACTGTTCGATACAGCTGAATATCTCTTCCAGTGTGTATTCCGGATTGGCAATGTCGCCTAACTTGACGTCGAAAGTAGGCATGTTGTTCACGGGATCGTAGCCAAAGCTCCCGCTGAGAGACTTCAGCGTGGCCACGACGCGTTTCATCATCTTCTGGCTGCGAAAGCCGATGGCCTCAAAGACAGCACGCCCTAACAGGTAGGTGAACTCATTGAGACTGCTCGTTCGTAGAATATCAACGAAAATGGTAGCATAATGCTGTCTGAGAGACGGTTTGTCAAAACAATAGTCGATGAGTCCCGTCTTGCCGAGTCGTCGGGGGGACATCAGGACTACATTGGCCATGTTGGTTACTTGGCGCACAAGACGTGCGCTTTCTTCTTTGCGGTCACAGAAATATTCTGGTTTGATCTTACCTGCTATTACAAACGGATTATCCATTATAGATGAAGTTTGATATTGCGTTGCAAAGATAATTATTTATTTTGAATTATGCAAATTAAATTATGTAAAATGAATATTACTTGTCGTGGGTGGTATGCAGGAAGTCGGTGTTCTTGCGGTCAATCTTGAGGATGTTCAGCAGCATTCTCCATACCAGGGTGGGCAGGGCGAGAATCTTGCCGAAGACGCTATGGCTGCGCAGTGCCTTGGGGGTGGAGACGTACAGCGAGATGCAGATGAAGACAAACAGCAGCCACCACTTTAGCCCCCATACGGGCACGATAATCGTGATGATCACGGCAAAGACGAACGTCAGCACGATGAGCATGGAACGGGGGATGAGGGCCTGCTGGATGGTCTTGTCGATGTAGTCGATGTTGCCCGTCAGGATGGCCTTGGGCAGGTAGGGCAGCAGGCGCAGCAGGCTCTGCACCTGGGCAGTCATCCAGCGCAGTCGCTGACGCTGGAAGTTGTCCTTGTTGCTGACCTTCTCGTCGTAGACGGGAATGTCGGGAGCGTAGTGGATGTACACCCGCTGGCGCAGCAGCAGGGCTTCCAGCTCGCGGTCCTCGCCGGCCGTCGAGAGCTTGTGGACGTTGTCGCGGAACCAGTGGTAGTCGAAGCACATGCCGGAACCGATGAGGGCCGACGACAGTCCGATGCGGTTGTGGGCCTTGCGAAAGATGGTGTTGTTGATCTCCTCGCTGACACCGTCGAGCACGGCGATGTCGTTGTTGGAGTTCTTGGCGCAGCGGTGACACTGGATGGCCTTGTAGCCCAGGGCACACACGTCGTTCAGCTGGCTGAGGAACTCGGGGTTGACGACGTTGTCGGCATCGAGGATGACGACGAAGTCGTAGTCTCCCTTGATATTGTCGACGGCATACTGCATGGCCTTGGCCTTGCTGCTCTTCTCGAAGACGGGTTGCAGCAGGGTGATGGGCATGCGGCTCAGCCGTTCGTTGGTCTCGTCCGTCATGTGGTCGGAGATGACGGCGATGTGGAAGCTATCGTAGGGGTAGTACTGTGCCGAGAAGTACTGTACGGAATTGACGATGACGCGGTCCTCGCCGTAGGCAGGGAAGAGCACGAGGTATCGGTAGTAGCTGTCGGCACGCATGCCGCGTATCTTGCCTGACAGGTAGACGGCGAGTCTGGACACGGGTTGTTTCCACAGGGTGGAGACGAGTGCGAAGAACAGGATGTAGGCTCCCGAGGCGCCGAGCAGCAGCCATAGCGTCACTTCTACGATGTGTATGATTTGCCAGATGGACATAGACTAACAATTAACAATTAATAATTAATAATTAATAATTAAATGGCCTCACAGTTTCCTGTTTACGAATTCTTTCAGGCGGGGACCTATGGGCGTCTTGGCGAGCAGCGAGCTGGCAAGGATGGCTGGAATCATGAAGAAGGTCTTGTTCCAATTCTTGTCAACCATGTAGTTTGGCGTGGCCAGCGCAAAGATGAGCAGCACAATGACGAACAGCAGCCACCACTTCAGTGCCAGTGTGAAGTAGATGAATGGCAGGACGATGCCCATCGTGACGATGATGAACATCATCATGATGCGGGGCATGAGCATCCACTGCAGTATCTTGTCGATGAGGTCGTAGTGGCGGTCCAGGATGGCGCCAGGCAGGAAGCGCACGTTGCGCAGGCTGGTGGCAACCTGTGACATGGCCCAACGGCGGCGCTGCCTGTTGAACTCGTCGGCGTTGCGGAACTTCTGCTCGAAGACGATGATGTGGTCGAAGTAGTCGACGAAGATGTGCTGGCGCAGCAGCAGAATCTCCAGCTCCTTGTCGTCCCAGCTGGTCTTGGCGGTCTTGATGCTCTCCTTGAACCAGTTGAAGTCGAAGGCCATGGCCGACCCGGCTGATGCTGCCGACAGTCCCAGCACGATATGGCCTCGCCGGAAGATGGAGTTGTTGATCTCCTCGAAGATGCCGCTCAGCCGAGCAGGTGCCGTGTCGCGGTTCTGTGCCACTCGGTGAGCCTGGATGGCCTTGGTGCCTGCATTCTCGTAGGCATCGTTCATCAGCGAAAGGAAGTTAGGCTCTACCAGTGTGCCGGGGTTCATCAGTATGATGATGTCGTAGATCTTGAACTGTGGCAGGTTGTTGACGGCCAGCTGCAGCGACTTGGCCCTGGAACTCTTCGAGAAGTTCGGCGTCAGCAGCGTGATAGGTTCCTGGGCCAGCCGGAAGTTGCTGAGTTCGTCGCCATGGTCGGAAATGACGGTGACGTCGAACAGCCTCTGCGGGTATTCCTGTCCGAGTATGGAGCGTACGGTCTGCAGTGCACCCTTTCCGTTCTTGTAGGCAGGCACGAGGACGATGAACCGGTTCTCGACTCGGGACTTAGGAACGTTGCTGTGTTTGCTGAACATGGAGGCCAGTGCAAAGACTCCCATGTAGAGCACGGTGAGCGATACCAGTATGAAGAGTATCAGGTCGGTATAGTAAATCAGGTTCCAATAGGGCATATTTGTATTATTATTAAACCGATGAATTATATATTGTTTGTGATAAAGTCTCTGACTCCGCGTAGCGTAGCCTTCATGTGGCTGAAGCGTCCTGTCAGCAGGTATCTCACCATATCCTTCGGGACAGACAGCCCCATCAGGTAGCCATACGCCAGCAGTTTCTTGGCACCGCTGCCGTTGCGGCGGACGAAGAGCAGCCTATTGCGCGTAATAAAATAGGTACGCATGGCACTCTGCCGCCCCGTCGTGCTGCTCTCCTTGTGGTAGACGGTGCATGCCGGCTCGTACCAGATGTCATAGCCGGCCCGCCGGATCATGACCGACCAGTCCAGCTCTTCGTAGTAGAGGAAGTAGCACTCGGGCATCAGTCCAGCCCGCTCAATGGCCTCGCGCTTCACCATCATCGCTGCGCCGTGGCCGTAGGGGGTAGGGTGGGCTGTGTCGTATTGTCCACGGTCAGGCTCGCCGAAGCCAATGGCTTTGTTGCGCATGGTGACGGGCGACAGCGCGGTGTAGCCGGCAAACTGTATGGGGCTGTCGTCCCATGTGAATCGTATCTTCGGACATGCCATGCCGGTCAGCGGCGAGCCGTCGAGTCTGTCGATGAGCGGCTGCAGGTCAGAGATGCTTCGCTCGCCCTTCAGCAGCGTGTCGTTGTTGATGAAGAGGAGGTATCGTCCGTGTGCAGCCTTGATGCCGAGGTTGTTGCCTCCGGCGAATCCCAGGTTGCGGTCGCTGCGTACGACGGTAACTCGTGGGAACCGTTGTTCGATGGCCGTTGCCTCGTCTGCTGCCGAGGCGTTGTCCACCACGACGACCTCTACCGCCGGGTCGTCCAGGGGCAGTGTCTCCAGCAGTTCGCACGTGTCCTTCACCCCGTTGTAGTTGAGGGTGATGACAGACAGTAGGCATTGTTTGCTCTCTCGGTTCATGTGCTATTTGCTGAATAGGTCGTAACAGGATTGGCTAAATGCTAAAGTTCGCTTCTTCCGGTAAGGATGAGATATCGAGTCTTGGCTTGCAGGTATTCGCTCAAGGCGGTATGGTATTGCGTCAATGCCTGCTGTTGCTGGCGTTGCGCGTCGAGCAGGACGGTCATCGTGGTCAGTCCTTCGCGATAGTGCTCACGGTTGATGCGCATGTTCTCTTCTGCCCTGCTGATGCTCTTCTTGGCTATCAGGGCCTGATGGTAGGCGCTCGTCAGGTTGTCGTAGGCATCCTGAATCTGCAGGCTGATCATTTCCCGTTTGTCCTGACGGAAGTCAAGGGCTTTCTGTTCCTCGAGCTTTTTGTGGTTGTAGGCGTGGCGCTCGCTCCAGAATGCGCTCAGCGGCATCTGCACAGCAATAAATCCCATCACCCTGGAGTTCCAGTCCTTCAGGAACTTGCTGTGGCTGGCAGTCCCACCTATTGCTAATGTGGGCAGCATATCGGCTTTTGCAATCTTCCGTTCCAACACGGACTTCTCTACCCACATGTCCAGCAGCCGGGTCTCGTTACGGTTCTCCAGAGCGGTCTGTGTGTCGATGAGTAATTGCTCGGGGGCTATGATGTCCTTGTTGAGTGTCGTGTCGATGTCGATGTCCTCGTTGGGCATGCCGATATGCTTTGCCAGTGCCCGTCGTAACAGCTTGCAGCCATTGTCAACCTTGATCCTGAGTGCCGAAAGCTGGTCTTGCACAAGTTCCACGCTGAGGACGTCGTTCTTGTTGACGATGCCGTTTTCCCAGACGTTGACAGCATCTTGGTGGATGCTCTCCAGTTCCTTCTCGATAACCTTGAGGGTGTTGTCAGTCTCGTAGAGCTCTAATATCTTGTAGTACAGGAATTCTGTGTCCATCACAAGCTGATCGTCAACGATGTCCTGCTGCACTCTGCGGGCATTGACTTGCAGGTCGGCCAGCTTGTTGTAGTTGTGGATCCGACCACCGGTATAGAGTGGCTCGATAAGCGTCAGTCCGGCATTTGTGCCTCTCCTCAAGAGTTTTAAAGAAAAATCGTCGAGGGTGAAATTCGTCTCAAGCCCCTCGTTCATGGCATCTATGTCGCCCTGGCCAAGGTAGCTGTATTTGATCAGTGGGCCGCTGCTCCGGAAGTGGAAGGCCGAGGCGTTGAGCATGGGGAAATATTTTGTCCGTGCCAGCTTCTGCTGTTCCTTGGCCATGAGTATGTCGTTCTGTGCATCCTTGGCTTTTGTGTTGCCGGAACGAGCAGCAGCCACACACTCTGCCAGTGTCATGATTCGTTGGGCAGTGGCAGGCATTGCCATTGACAGCAGTAGCACGGCGGCCGTCAGGATATTATGCTTCGTTTTCATAGCTTACGGTTTTACATTTGTTTCTTACAAGGCAATAGCCCACGGGAATCATGGTGATGATGAAGAACATCGACACCAGGGCGCCGATACTGATGACCACACCCATGGGACCCCATAGCGGGGTGTTCTTGATGACCATCGGTATGACACCCGTAGCTGCCGCCATCGACGTGAGGAATACGGGGCGGAAGCGTCGCTTGGCCGATTCCAGGGCGGCAGTAGTGATGTCGAGTCCCTCTTTCTCGATCAGTTCTTCGCTGTAGTCAATCATGATGATGCCGCAACGGGTGATGAGTCCCATCAGCGCAATGAATCCCAAGATGCCTGTGGCTCCAAACTCCTGGCCAAACAGCAGCAGTCCCATGGCGCTGCCCAGGATAGAGAATCCCAAGGAGTACATGATGAGGAGCGTCAGGGGGATGCTCTTCAAGTGGAACACGATGATGAAGAAGATGATGACCACGGCAATCTCCAGCCCCAGATAGAGCTGTGGGCGGTAGGTAGCCTCCATCTCGGCCTGTCCGCCTTTCTTCAGCGTGACGCCCTCGGGCAGCCTCAGGCTTTCGAGGTCATGGTATATCTCCTTGGTAATCTGTCCCACCTTGCCGCCACGCCCCAGCATGCCGAAGACGGAGGCAGTGCGCTGTCCGTTGATGTGGGTGATGGTGCCGTCGGCCCATCGTGGCTTGACGGTGGCAATCTGCGACAGAGGTACCGACGTGATGGTAGGCAGGAGACCGGTGACACGGATGTTCTTGAAGTCGTCGATGCTCTGGCTATTGCTTTCGGCATCCTTGATGACGACGCCCACCTTGTGGTTGTCCTCCCATATCGTTGTCACGGGTATGCCGCCGCCATAGCGCAGTGCCAGGTTCAGCGAGAGGAGCGACTTGCTCAGTCCGAAGCGGTTGGCCTCTTCAGGGTTCATCAGCACCTCCAGACAGCTCTTTGTGCTGCCGAAGCTGGTGCTCAGCACGGCAATGTCCTGATGTAGCGACAGCCGATGGCGGATGCTGTCGATGGCCACGTGCAGGCTGTCGAGGTTGTTGCCGACCACCTGCACCTCTATCGGGTATTGACGGTCGGAATATTCCACCTGCCTGAACAGCACCTGTGCGTCGGGGAAGTGGTAGGCATACCGCTCGGAATAGTCGTTGAGCATGCCTTGCGTCTCCTTGTCGTTATGGGTGTTGACGATGAACTGTGCGAAATGGGTGCCGCCGAGGTTTGGGATGAAGGTGGCATGGAACCGTGGCGAGCCAGAGCCGTAGAACGTGGTGAGGTTCACGACACGTGGGTCCTTTCGGAAGATGCTGGCCAGGCTGTCGGCCACGGCGGCCGTCCGGCGGATGTCGGTACCGCTGGGCAGCACGATGTCGACGGCAAACTGGTTACGCTCGGCACGGGGCATAAGTCGCTGGGGGACGAGCGTCATGAGCAGTGCACCGCCGACGATGGCGGCCAGCCCTACAGTCATCGTTGCCTTCCTATGTCGGAAACAGCGCTCTATCAGCCTGTCGTAGACACCCTGCAGCCTGTCAAGCATCGAGGACTGCTTCTTCGCCTGCTCAGCCTCCTGCCGGTGCAGCCCTTTCCGTATGAACTGGTATTGCAGGATAGGTACGAAGAATATGGCCACCAGCAGCGACACCGTGAGAACGATGGCAATAGAGTAGGGGAACCACTGTAGGAAGTCGTGGATGACCTGGTCGGTGGTGAAGATGAGCGGGAAGAAGGTGATGCTGATGACGAGGGTCGCCGTGATGATGCTCTTGACGAACTCCTGCGACGACTCAACGGTCGCCTTCCACCGGCTGATGCCAGCATCGAGCTTGTCGAGATAGCAGTCTACCACCACCACGCTGTCGTCGACAATCATACCTAACGAGACAATCAAGGCTGCCAGCGTGACGCTGTTGATCTCGATACCGAACACGAGGAACAGCGCCAGCGACGCAAAGATGGTCACGGGGATGGTGGCTACGGCCACGCCAGCCACCCGCAGCGGCAGCATGAGTATCACGACGGTGACGACCGCCGCAATGGCGATGAGCATCTCCCAGATGAATTCTTGCAGCGAGTGGTCTACCACCTGGCTCTGGTCGCTGATGATGTTGATGTGTATGTCGTTGGGCAGCGTGGCCTCATAGTCATGGATAATCTGTTTTATCTGTGTGCCGAACTCGATGATGTCCTTGCCACGCGTCATCTGCAGCGACAGCAGGATGGACTTCTTGCCGTTGTTCTTGATGTACTGGCGTGGCACGGCATATTCACGCTTGATGGTGGCAATGTCGCCCAACCGTATAATGCTGCCTGTGGGGTCGGTACTGATGATGGTCTGAGCAAGGTCGTTCTCCGAGTTCAGCGACGACTGGATATGAATCGAGCGGCTCAGCTGTGAGTCGTCCAGGCTGCCCGTATAGAGCGTTCCCGTCTGCCCCGAGATCTTGTTCATCAGCAGGGCCGTGTTGATGCCATACTGCGACAGACGGTCGCGGTCGAGATAGACAGACAGCTGTTCCTTTTGTCCTCCCATCCTGATGATGTTAGCCAGACTGGGCACACTCCTAAAGCGTTCGCTCAGCGCCCCGACGTGTTCGTCCATTTCGCGGTAACTCTTCGTGTCGCTCTCCACCGTTATGAGCATCGACGACGACTCGCCGAAGTCGTCGTTGGCTACCAGTCCCATCACGCCCGAAGGCAGCAGGGCCTTCAGTGCTGGCAGTCGCTGCTTCAGCTTGTTCCAGAATTCCGTCTTTGCCTTCACCGAGGGGTCCAGGTACACCATGGCCGCACAGCCGTCGTTGAAGCTCATCGTCCTGGTCTTCCTCTTGTTGATTTCCTTGAAAGTCCAAAGAAACTCCTCCAAGGGTAGTGCCAGCTCCTGCTCCACCTCCAGTTCCGATGCTCCAGGGTAGATGCCTACCACCAGTCCCACGGGCAGGTCGAACTGCGGAAACTCTGCCTTGGGTATCTTGCTGAGTGAGTATATGCCGGCCACCATCATTGCCACTACCAGCAACAGTGTGATGTGCTTATGACGCATGGCAGAGACCACCAGGTCGGTACGTTCTTTTCTTCTTTCCATCTTAGTACTTCACGTTCATGTCTTCGCAAACCTTGTTCTGGCCTTCTACGATGACGATGTCGCCGCTGGTCAGTCCCGACTCGACTACAACGCCCTCGTTGATGACGTCGCTGGTCGTCACCTGCTGGCGGTGAGCCTTGCCGTCCTTCACGGTCCAGACAAACTTGTCCTGTCCGCTGATCTGGATAGCCTGCTGAGGTACCACGATGACGTAGTCGCCCTCCGTGCTCTCCATCCTCACCTTGCACACCATGCCAGGCAGCAGCGTGTGGCGGCGGTTGTCCGTCAGTGCTTTCACCTCGTAGGAATGGCTCACGGCACTGGCTGCTACGCTGCGGTTGACAATCTTTCCGGTGAAGATGCTGTCACCCAGTGCGCTGACGGTGAACGTCACCCGCTGGCCGGTGGTCACCTTGCCTATCTCCTTTTCAGGCACCGACAGGCTGACCTTCACACGGTCAATCTTGACGAGTTTGAAACCTGTCACACCGGGCACCGCACTGGCACCGACATGGACGCTACTCGACGCCACGTAGCCGTCGAAGGGGGCTTTCAGCACTATCTCGCCCACGCTCTTCCTTGAGATGGCTTCGGCAGCCTTGGCCTTGGCTAAGGCCGTCTCCATCTCCACCATTTTTATTTCGGGCAGCGTACCCTTGTCGTACAGGTTTTTCAGCCTGCGGTAGGCATCCTCGGCCTGGTTCAGCGTGGCGGCACTGATCTCGTGGGCATTCCTCACGTTCTGCCCGTCAACTTCTGCCATGGCCTGTCCTTTACGTACGAACTGGCCTTCTTCGACCATGACCCTGACCACGCTGCCGATGACGCCGAACGTCACGTTGGCACCGTCTTCCTCCTCAATGGTGCCCATATAGTTCTTGCCCACCACGTGAGCACTGGCCTCGACCTTCATGGTCTTTACGTTCACGCTGGCTGCCTTGGGGCTGGCCGACCGCTCCGAACAGGCCGTCAGCAGAATGGCTGACGTGAGTGAAACGAGAATTGCGATATGTCTGCTCATAATTTACGATTTACACTTGATAATGTTAAACAGCATCACTTCACCACATTCTGTGGCCTGCCATCCGCAAAGGCTCGCACATTGCCGATGGCGATGTTTACCAGCCGGACACGGGCCTCGCACGAAGCCCATGCAATGTGTGGCGTGATGTAGGCCTGCTCGCAACGCAGCAGGGGGTTGCCGCTACGTGGCGGCTCCTCGGTCAGCACGTCGGCACAGAAGGCACGCAGCCTACCAGCCTCTAACGCGTCAGCCACGGCCTGGTCGTCGACCAGCGGACCGCGCCCCGTATTGATCAGGATGGCCGATGGCTTCATCTGCTGCAGCGTCTGACGGTTGATCATGTGCTTTGTGTCTGGTGTCAGCGGACAGTGCAGGCTCACCACGTCGCTCTCGGCCAGCAACTCGTCGAGCGTCCTCTTACCGATGTATGGCGGCAGCTCGTCGGCCGCCTTGCTGGTCAGTGCTACGACGTTCATGGCGAAGGCGTGGGCGATGGCAGCCACGCGTCGGCCGATGTTGCCCAGTCCCACGATGCCGAACGTCTTGCCGGCCAGTTCCGTCAGCAGCGTGTCGCAGTAGCTGAAGTCTGGGCTGTCAGTCCACCGTCCGGCACGGTTCTGCCGTGCATAGTGCTCCGTGCGGTTGGTCACCGTCAGCAGGTGGGCGAACACCATCTGTGCCACGCTCTCCGTGCTGTATGCCGGTATGTTCGTCACGACAATGCCCCGCTCGCGGGCAGCCCCCAGGTCTACCACGTTGTAGCCCGTAGCCAGCACGCCGATGTACCTCAGCCGAGGCAGCTGTTCTATCTCCTGTCGCATCAGACAGACCTTGTTGGTCAGTACGATGTCGGCATCCTTAGCCCTGCCGACAGTCTCTTCGGGTGTGGTACGGTCGTAGACTGTCAGCTCGCCCACCTCCTCCAGCGGTTTCCACGACAGGTCACCGGGGTTGGCTGTGTAGCCGTCGAGTATTACGATTCTCATGATTGCTCTTTTAGTTTTATTATTACAGCTTACAAAGTTACGCTTTTTTATGAAATAATGATGCCTTTAACCTATTTTTACAACATATTTTATGATTTTTCACCACACAACAGCACGTTACACCGGGCTGGAGGCAGGATAACTGTCTTCTCACCTGTTTCCCCTCCCTCTGTTTTTGCAGCCTCATCTATTCACCAGCCGCAAGAGCAAAAAGCCCACCGTTGAGGACGATGGACTGGAACCTAATGTTTTCACAACAGAATAATCCTTATTGTGATTTGCTAAAAATAACACATTGATAATAGATCAGACCTTTTCCTCTGATTATCGGCAAAACAAATTAAAACGAGTTTTATTTGGTTTTGTTCTCGCTTATTCGTATCTTTGCACCGTATAACTCTAAACAACGAGAATTATGGAAGCAAGAACGACGTTTACCGCTGAGGAATGGACTGAGCATGAGCAGTTCGTGCAGATGTTCCATGCAGCCAAGCAACGCAAGCAGCAGTGGCTGAAAAAGATGGAAGTAGTACTGGCGGAGAAGGCAGAGAAAATTCGCAAGCGCCGTGCTGAGATTGACAAACTGTTTGAAGAAAAATAAACGATGAACCAACTCTGCATTGAGCGCATCAACGAGTATGCCCCCTATAAAGTGGAGGCAGAAGATGGCCAGTACATCTTCGAGACAGACCACGATATACTCTATGGTGTATCGTTCGACGAGGATTCTATGCCGGGTTCTCTTAAAGCATATTGGTTCAATTTAACCAACTTTACGCAGAAATCCTCGCCACGTGACTCGAAGATTAGGACCACGGTGATTCTCATCATCGAGGAATTCTTCCGCTCAAATCCTGACATCCTGCTCTACATGTGCGACTCTGCCAACAACCAGCAGGCACAGCGCAGCCGGTTGTTCCTCCACTGGTTTAACGTCTACGGACAGCAGAGCGAATACTACACCTGTACGGAGATGGTGAAAGACGGCGATGAAGAGAACTACATCGCGCTCATCGTGAAGCGCAGCCATCCCCAACTACAACAGATTATTGACGTGTTCAACAAGCAAATTGCTATGTTCCGCGCCAATAAGCCGTAGTTCCCGCCACTTATTTCTTCAGAAAAATATCCGCCGAGACATCCGCTGGGATGTTTCGGCGCTTTGTATCCGTTTCGTCTCACGATTGCGAAGCCACACTCTTTACCTTCAGTTCAGAGAATTGTTATCTCATCGCTGGGCGACAGGCGAGGACATGCACCTCGAAGTGCCGTTCCAGTAACCTTTCCCCTCCCTCTGTTTTCGCAGCCTCATCTATTTACCAGCCGCAAGAACAAAAAGTCCACCGTTGAGGACGATGGACCTGGACCTAATGTTTTCACAACGGAATAATCCTTATTGTGATTTGCTAAAAAATTAGTGCTGCAAAGATAAACTTTTTCCATGAAACAACCAAACTTTTGAAAAATTTTTTGTACTTTTGTGGCATAATAACTAAAAATTTCTATTTATGAAAAAGATATTAGGCTTGGATTTAGGCACAAACAGTATAGGATGGGCTGTTGTAGAAATTGACCACGACAACAAAATTGTTCGGATAATTGCTTTGGGTTCCCGTATTATCCCTATGGGATCTGCAGAGATTAGCAAATATGAAAGTGGTGGAAAGCTTAAGAGTTCCGCTGCTGACAGGACAACTGACAAAGGAATAAGAAAGAACATTTCAAGGGCGCTGTTGCGAAGAGACAGGCTGCATTGTGTCCTAAATCTGTTAAATATGCTGCCAGAGCACTACAAAATTGATATTGAGTTTGTTGATGAAAAGGGCAAGCGCTCTGGCAAAATTATCAAGGGCAGAGAGCCCAAAATTGCCTATTATACTGACGACTTAGGTAAAAAGCAATTTCTATTCAAACAGGCATATACTGAAATGGAGGCCGAATTTAAGGCTATTCACCCAGAGTTATTCTATAGAAAAGGAAACAAAACAACTCGCATACCTTATGATTGGACACTTTATTATCTGCGCAAAAAAGCATTGTACGCCCCACTCACAAGTGAAGAATTGGCATGGGTTATCATGAGTTTCCTCCAGAAACGAGGCTATGAGAAGGTCATGGGTATTAACGAGAAGGAAGAGAAGGAAAACAAAAAAGAGGAAAAGGAAGGAGAACTACATGAGGAATTCAATGCAAAAGTGTCTGCCGTAGAACTTCTATCCAAAGATTCCATCAAGGGCATTAGCACTTACCACATTCAACTCGTAGACGAATATGAAAACAACATATTCGATTACAACGAGGAAGCAACCTATCAGATAACAATGCCTAACGAATATAAGAAAGTCGAAAAGATTACAAAGTTAGACTGTGAGGGGAATGTTGATAAAGTCAATATTTATATTCAAGAAATAAAGAATCTAGAAATTGTCAGCGTTACAGACAAACATGAGTTTAAGAGTAATAAGCGAACTTATGAGGTTATGTTAAAAGCTGGATGGAAATACGAACTTACAAGTCGCTATATTCCCAAAATAGCAGGAACAGAAAGAGATTTTGTCATCACTACAGAGTTCGACCAGAAAGGACGTTTTCAGAGCCGTTCATTCAAAATGCCTGACAAAGACTCCAAGCAACTGGCAAAACTTAAGACAGAGACATCACTACAAGCGTTCAACTCAGACTACAGGACAAAAGGTGTCGCCTCATTCATTTACAACTCTCTTCTCCACAACCCAAACCAGAAGATTAAGGCAGGGCTTGTTGAGACCATTGAGAGAGATTACTATAAGGAGGAATTTCGTGCCATATTTGAATGTCAAAAGCAATACCATCCAGAGCTACGCGACAAACAGAACTACATGAATGCGCTAAAGCTTCTTTATCCAAATAACGAAATCCATAGAAACACTTTGTCTGACAAGGATTTCTCACATCTTCTCGGTGATGACATCATCTTCTACCAACGGGATTTAAAGTCGAAGAAGTCACTCATTGCCGATTGCAAATATGAGTATGTAAAATACCGCAAAGACGACGTAGAGATAAAAAAACATTTAAAGTGTATCCCCGTATCTAACCCCCTCTTCCAGGAATTTAGGCTATGGAAGTTCATCAAGAATCTGCGCATCTTCCAAAAAGACACTGAGAATGATCAAGGTGAGAAACTTGTTAACCTTGATGTTACAGACGATAAATTGACTTTGTCGGCCAAGGAACGGCTCTTTGAACAACTTAACAACAGGAAAGAGATTTCCCAATCAGCCCTTTTACGGTTGCTTGGGTTGGATACCAGCCAATACACATGGAACTATGAAGAAAGCCACATAGAACCCTGTAACGAGACCCGCTACGACTTTGTCCGCAGGCTAAAGCGTATTAAAGGCTTTGATTGGGAAATTTTCCTCTCTGCCAAGTCAAAGATTCACGCTGCAAAACATGAATCAGAAGACGACAAACTAATCGACGGTCCAACTAACGAGTATCTACTATGGCATTTCTTTTATTCCGTAAAAAAGAAAGGAGAAAGAATTACAGGTCTGCCCAAGCTTGTAGAGAAATTGCTGGATAACGCTGCTATAGATGCTTCGTACAATAATAAAGTGGTTGAAATGCTCTGTACCATTTCAACCTATAAAAACGGATACGGCAGATACTCTGAAAAGGCTATCAAGAAATTGCTGCCATTCATGCGACTCGGCAATTACTGGACCCTGCAGGATGTTGAGTCCATCATGTCGGTAAGTATGATAAAGCCTGAGACACTAGAAAAGCTTAACCTCTCAGGCGAGATCAGCGAGTTACAAGGTCTACAGGAATCAAGTGCCTGCTATATTGTCTATGGTCGCTACTCAGAAGCCAGCGATGCCTCTCATTGGTCACAGCCAATTGACATAAAGAACTATCTACTTAATGAATTCAAACATAATTCCATCAACAATCCTATTGTGGAGAAAATCGTAAGGGAGACGCTGATGGTTGTTCATGACATTTGGACCACATATGGCTGTCAGGATGGATTTCTTGACGAAGAAGAAACAATTCCTGCATACAAGAAATTCTTTGATCAAATAAACGTAGAAATAGGGACATCTCTGAAAAAGAACGCAAAACAAAGGGAGGCAGAGAGTGCCCATAATGCAGATAATCGAAAGGCTAATCAACGAGCATACGAGATGCTCAAAGAACTAAAAACAGTTTATAAAAAAGCTGGCATTGACGAAAATTCCACATATCAACGCGAAAAGTTCAGAATCCTTGAGGAAGGTGCTATTAATGCTATCTCACGAGACAAAGACAATTCTATATACGACTATAAAATTGAAGCAAGCGTAAAGCCGTTATCCAAAAAGGAAATTATGGCTATCATTGATAAGGAGGCATCGAAAATCAGCAGAAGCGACATTGTTCGTTACCGTCTTTGGCTTGAACAGCGTTATCGTTGTCCTTACACAGGAGTCTACATCAGCCTATCGGAACTCTTCGACCGCACTAAATACCAGATAGACCATGTATTTCCGCAGGAGCGAATTACCCTCAACTCCATGTCGAACAAAGTCATATGCAAAGCTATTGCTAATCAGGCGAAAGGTGCAATGACTGGCTATGAGTTTATCCTGAAATCACAAGGAAAGACCCACTATAAAGGCCAAGAAGTTCTGTTGCTCAGTCCTAAGGATTATGTCCAAAATGTAGAAGATAATATCAAAGACCCTAAGAAGAAAGAAATAATGCTGAGCAAAGTTATACCAGCCAAGTTCGGCAACAATCAGCTTAGCAATAGCCAATATATTGCGAAAGTGGCTATGGGGTTGCTGAGCAATATTGTCAGAGAAGAAGGGGAGAATGAATTCAAGTCAAAGAACGTTCTTGTCATATCTGGTGCCGTGACAGCTAAACTTAAGAGGGACTGGCAACTTGACGAGGCTTGGAACGAACTGATATTACCACGTTTTCTAAACGTGAATAGCTTAGTAGAAGATAACAAAGCCAACTATATTGAAAAAAAGACTATTAACGGACATGACATATTATTGCCTGTTATCCCCGACAATAGCGTTGACAAGAAGCGTATAGACCATCGTCATCATGCGCTCGACGCACTCATTGTTGCTTTGGCTACCAGCAACCACGTCAATTACATCAACAACATTAGCGGATTAGACATCAACTCTGACAGAATCAGCGAAAGAAAGGATTTGAAGGCAAAATACATGATAACGAAAAAACGTACTGACGGCGCAAAGTACCAATTCTTCCTTCCACCCATGCAATTTAAGATTGGTGAGGATATCGTTGCCTACAGGTATGCTTTTAAGAACCTCTTTGAAAATGCAATTTTCAAGAAAGTAGTTTTGGTGGCACTGCAAAACACTTTGGTGACATTTAAGCAGAACAACCGCCTCATGCGCCAGCGCATGAACTATATCCAGCATCCTGAACACAGCAACAATCTCCAACAGACCGACCTAAACAAAAAGAAGAACTACTCCATCCGGCAATCATTGCATAAGCAGACATATTATGGTCTAAGAGAGATCCGGCCTTTAGCTATAGAAGAAGCAATAAAAAAGCCAAACATAATTGTCGAAGGGAAGGTAAAGCATCTCATACAGCAACTAAAAGAATTAGGAAAGCAAAAGGATGAAATCGTCAAACAATTGAAGCCACATTATCCAGTGGTCTATGTCCATGAAGAATGCATCACTACACAATGGGCGCGCCAATTAGAATATTTGGCAGACATTAAAGATAAAGAGGAAGACAAAAAGTTACAAAAGACAGGAAAGACTCCGATTATCAGAGAGATTGAATGTGTGGCAGACATCGTGATACAAAACATTCTTAAAAAGCATTTAGCAAAGTACGATTCCATTAAAGTACCTGTAGCTGAAGCTGTCACATACTATAATGATATTATTGATGAAGGGCAAAAGGCCATTGTCGATGAATACCTTGCCAAAGGCAGTACAAAGGAGACACACGTCGACATATTTGTAAAAGGCAGAGAGACACAAGGCCTGACTATATACCATAATCCTCAGATTGCCTTTACTACCGATGGCATCACGGACATGAATAATCATATAGAAGAACTCAATAACAACAAGAGACATAAACCTATATTTAAGGTAAAAGTAACTCAAGCCAAAGGGAAAGCGTTTTTAGTTTCAGAACCAGATAAAGATAAGCCTTTGGTTGTAAAGAACAAGCAATATGTTATTACAGACTCAGACAGCAATAGGTTCTGTGGTATATACAAAGACCAGAACGGTAATACTAAAATTTACGTTCCTTCTTTGAGGGAAACCATAGCCACAATAAAACTTGGTGAAGCTATAATGCCCCAATATCATCCCGATAAGGAGACTTTTGGACTCAAGTTCTGCTTATCACCCCTTGACATGGTATATATGCCAACCAAAGACGAGATAGAGAAAGGACACATTAATAATAATGTAGACATCAGTCGAATTTATGTTGTTAATGACTTTAAAGGTAATACAGTATATTTCAGACCTTACTATTATGCCGCTGCCATAATTAAAAATGAAATCGATTTGAGATTGGACGAAAAGGGGAATACAATAGGCTCATGCCCTGACAAAACAGCAAATTGTGAAGGCATGTCAATTAGAGATAATTGTGTACCTATTAAAACCGACCGATTAGGTAATATACTTAAAATAGGTTACGAATAAATAGGGATAGACCATGATCAAGAAGACCCTGTGTTTCAGCAATCCTGCCTACCTCTCTTTACGTGAAGCCCAGCTGGTGATAAAACTTCCCGAAGTGGAAAAGGCAGCAAACCTGTCGGAGGAGTTCAAGAAGGCTAATGAGGTGACCCGGCCTATTGAGGATATCGGCGTCGTGGTACTCGACAACAAGCAGATTACCATAACGCAAGGAGCACTTGAGGCTCTGCTCGAAAACAACAGTGCCGTCATCACATGTGATTCCAACCACATGCCTGTCGGCTTGCTGCTGCCACTGGTGGGTAACACCACTCAGAACGAGCGGTTCCGCGACCAGCTGGATGCCTCCCTACCACTACGAAAACAGTTGTGGCAGCAGACGATGCAACAGAAGATAAGGAATCAGGCTGCTGTACTCAGCAAGTGCTCTGATGCTGAAACAAAGTGCATGCAGATATGGGCTAACGAAGTACGCAGCGGCGACCCCGACAATATGGAAGCACGCGCAGCCGTCTACTACTGGAAAGGGCTGTTCGGACATATACCAGGTTTCATCAGGGCACGTGATGGTGTTGCGCCAAACAATCTGTTAAACTACGGCTACGCTATCCTTCGTGCCGTCGTGGCTCGTTCGTTGGTTGCAAGCGGCATGCTGCCCACATTGGGTATCCATCACCACAACCGCTACAACGCCTACTGTCTGGCCGACGACATCATGGAGCCCTACCGCCCCTATGTCGACCACCTTGTCTACGCCATCACAGAGCAATACGGTGTGGACGTTGAATTGTCAAAGGACATCAAGGCAGAATTGCTGTCTATTCCGACTCTCGATGTTGTCATCGCAGGGAAACGGAGTCCGCTCATGGTGGCTACAGCCCAAACCACAGCCTCTCTCTACAAATGTTTTAGTGGCGAACTACGAAAAATTGCTTATCCGGAACTGACGTAGCAGCATGTGGTTATGATAGCAGAACGGTTCAGTGAATATAGAGTTATGTGGCTCTTAGTATTGTTCGATTTGCCGACAGAGACGAAGAAAGACCTTCGTGAATATACCCAATTCCGAAAGCGTCTCATCCAGGACGGCTTCACCATGTTCCAGTTTTCCATCTACGTACGCCACTGTGCCAGCATGGAGAACGCGGAGGTCCACAAGAAAAGAGTGAAAGCCATATTACCAGAGTATGGAAAGGTTGGTATCATCTGCATTACAGATAAACAGTTTGGCAATATTGAGCTATTCTATGGAACCAAATCTTTACCACCTAACGCTTCTGGTCAGCAACTTGAACTATTTTAGAAAAGTAGAATCCTACATCAATGGCAGGATTCTACTTTTTCCTTGCAGCATTTTTTCTTTTCTAAAAATCTTTGCAAGTATTTGGCTTACAATCAATTTCCCGAATCGAGATGTCTATGCCACTGCAAAGGTACTAATTTTTTAGCAAATCACAACGAACGCTTGTGAAGATACTCGGAAGCCTTGGATGTCTATGCCACTGCAAAGGTACTAATTTTTTAGCAAATCACAACTCATGACACAGATGGTATTTTTGGAAAGTAGATGTCTATGCCACTGCAAAGGTACTAATTTTTTAGCAAATCACAACGTGTTGCCGATAAACTTGCGCATGGCTTCGGGATGTCTATGCCACTGCAAAGGTACTAATTTTTTAGCAAATCACAACTGGTAGCTGTTGTACCATTCGTATGCCTCAGATGTCTATGCCACTGCAAAGGTACTAATTTTTTAGCAAATCACAACGCTCGCTGATCCATCCATAGCTTCACTTTGATGTCTATGCCACTGCAAAGGTACTAATTTTTTAGCAAATCACAACACCAGGGAACACAAGGCCGAGCCATCAATTGATGTCTATGCCACTGCAAAGGTACTAATTTTTTAGCAAATCACAACAGTTCGTCAATAGATTCTCCGAGTGTGAAGGATGTCTATGCCACTGCAAAGGTACTAATTTTTTAGCAAATCACAACTAGAGCGGACGGTTCGGGCTGTCCATCATCGATGTCTATGCCACTGCAAAGGTACTAATTTTTTAGCAAATCACAACAGATACTCGCTCATGCTCACCTTCTTATTGATGTCTATGCCACTGCAAAGGTACTAATTTTTTAGCAAATCACAACGTACTGAGTTTGTAACCTTTAAGTGTGCTGATGTCTATGCCACTGCAAAGGTACTAATTTTTTAGCAAATCACAACTTGGCATAATACTTAACTTTTGCCATTTCGATGTCTATGCCACTGCAAAGGTACTAATTTTTTAGCAAATCACAACCGTTGATGTTTACCCATTTGTTTACCCATAGATGTCTATGCCACTGCAAAGGTACTAATTTTTTAGCAAATCACAACGCCATATAGATGTTGTTGCGCAGCGTGGGGGATGTCTATGCCACTGCAAAGGTACTAATTTTTTAGCAAATCACAACATAATCTTGCTAAGGATTGTTGCGAACTGTGATGTCTATGCCACTGCAAAGGTACTAATTTTTTAGCAAATCACAACTAGTCATATATATACCTTTTATTATATATAGATGTCTATGCCACTGCAAAGGTACTAATTTTTTAGCAAATCACAACTCTTATCAGTCATACTTCTTCCTCCTTTCGATGTCTATGCCACTGCAAAGGTACTAATTTTTTAGCAAATCACAACCACTTGCTCGCCTGTCTGTGTAAGATTGTAGATGTCTATGCCACTGCAAAGGTACTAATTTCTCATGACTTCGGCGTTGCGTCACCCTACGCGCGCGCACGCGTATATAGTAGGGAAAAGAAAAAAAGAACCCACACTTCCCACACTTCTCACACCTAAAGGTATGAGTGTGGCGTT
>CAMJWJ010000029.1 GCA_946409435.1 uncultured Prevotella sp.
TCCTTTCCCTACTATATACGCGCGCGCGTATAGGGTGACGCAACACCGAAGTCAGGAGCGCTATGGGTGACTACCGACGGAGCTTGTTGATGGAGAGCCTGTAATGGCCGTTCAGTTTGATACGCATCACCCTGACTGTGTCGTCATTGTCTGGGGTGAGCACCAGTGCAACATGTCCCATAGTGCGACGCAGATTGATTTCGACACAAGGGTGCAGACAGTAACATTTGTCTTCTGGCATGGCGCAAATCATCATGTCAACGCCAAAGGGACCACGATATTCACCTACGTCAAGCGACTGGATTATCTTTTCTTGGACAGCATGGAGTAGATCAATGGGAACATAACGGATTAGCTGATCACACTTCCATGCTTCCGTGGCCAGAACATTTCCGGCATAGGCTCCGTTGACGGTATGGAACAACGAAAGTCCAAGATAACGGATGCCATCGTCGGTGGACTCGAATTCCATGCCGAAGTCTTTCACCTTCTGATAGCAGGGCTCTACCATCACGGAACCTTGTGTCGATACTATATGGCGCAACCAATTGAAAACGGGTGAAGACAAAGAACTGGAAGACAGAAAGCGGACCCCTCGCCCACTCGACGACCAGGGGGCCTTGACAACAGACGGGGTGTTTAGTTTCAGCAACGCCACCGCTTCGTCAGTCGTCCGGCATTCGAAACTCTGCCCACACGTACCCTTCATTTGCAGTAAAGGCAACAGGGCTGCCGACGTACGGCGATGTGACAGACTACGGATATGCTGGAGGTAGTCATCTGTAGGCAAGGCGTCGTCCTTTACGCCCCAACGGCGTAGGTTGTCACGCAGAGCGAGGTCCCACCCCCACGGTTCTACATGGCTGATATCCATGTGCGCAAGAGCTGTTTTGTCGACAAATGTAACGTCGCCTCGCTGTACACGATGCTTTATCCGTCGCCACACCATATTGGCCTCTGCTGTGTTGTTGACCAGCACGACATCGCTGTCGCCCACCCATAGAGCAGGCAGCATACCAAGGTCGCTGCGTAGCTGTTGCCCGGCATGAGGAGCGGTGAAGTTTGACAGGTTGGCTGCCAGCGCAATGTCGTGTTCGGGATTGAATACGTGTAAGACCATGCCATTTACAGATTTTTGAATTTCGGATTTTCACACTTGTTGCAAAATTACAAAAAGTCAGGCAAAACACAAAAGGAAGACTTGTTAAATGGAGTTAAAGCGTCCTGTTTGTTGCCGTCAATAGGAAATAATTAGTAACTTTGCGAATTGAAAAAATATCTTACGAAGTTTTATCATTTACTCACACACATAAAGATTTAGACTATTATGAACATTCCATCAGCTTTCTGGCTGGTTCCTGTGGCATCGATCACAGCGCTGGCAATGGCTTGGTACTTCTTTCGCTCGATGTTGACTGCCGACGAGGGTACACCAAGAATGCGCGAAATTGCAGGACATGTACGACGTGGCGCCATGGCCTATCTGCGTCAGCAGTACAAAGTGGTACTCATTGTATTCATCGTGCTGGCCATCATCTTCGCCATTATGGCCTATGGCCTTGGCGTACAGAACCCATGGGTGCCCGTGGCATTCCTAACAGGAGGATTCTTCTCGGGGTTGGCAGGATTCTTCGGCATGAAGACGGCTACCTATGCCTCGGCACGTACGGCACACGCAGCACAGAAGAGTCTGGACGGCGGACTGAAGATTGCCTTCCGCTCTGGAGCCGTTATGGGACTGACGGTCGTAGGACTCGGACTGCTCGACATAGCAGGATGGTTCTATGCCCTATCGTTTGTTTACCACGGTGACAGGATGGCGCTCATCACCATCACCACTACTATGCTGACCTTCGGCATGGGTGCCTCCACGCAAGCGCTGTTTGCCCGTGTAGGAGGTGGCATCTATACTAAGGCTGCCGATGTGGGAGCCGACATCGTGGGAAAGGTGGAGGCTGATATCCCCGAGGACGATCCGCGCAACCCGGCAACAATTGCCGACAACGTGGGCGACAACGTAGGCGATGTGGCGGGCATGGGAGCTGACCTCTACGAGAGTTACTGCGGCAGCATCCTGTCGACAGCCGCCCTTGGAGCTACGGCTTTTGCCATGAGCGGCGAAATGCAGCTACGAGCTGTTATAGCCCCCATGTTGATAGCAGCTATAGGTGTATTTCTCAGCATACTGGGCATCTACCTTGTGCGCACCAAGGAGGGAGCCACTATGCGTGACCTGCTTCACTCGCTTTCTGTCGGCACAAACGTGTCGGCACTGCTAATTGCTGTTGCCACTTTTGCAATACTATATTTGTTACAGATTGAAAATTGGCTTGGTCTCTCGTTCTCGGTCATCACAGGACTGGCTGCCGGGGTGATTATTGGTCAGGCTACGGAATACTACACGTCACACTCGTACAAGCCTACTCAGAAAATCAGTGAGGCTGGTCTTACTGGTTCTGCCACGGTTATCATCAAGGGTATCGGTACGGGTATGATCTCGACCTGCATACCAGTGGTCACCATCGGTGTGGCTATCATGTTGAGCTATCTATGTGCCAACGGCTTTGACACTACAATGAGTGCTGAAGCATTGTCACACGGACTTTACGGCATCGGAATAGCAGCCGTCGGCATGCTGTCGACGCTGGGCATTACGTTAGCTACGGACGCTTACGGACCCATTGCCGACAATGCAGGTGGAAATGCCGAAATGAGCAATCTTGGTGCGGAGGTTCGCCACCGTACCGATGCTCTCGATGCGTTAGGCAACACGACGGCGGCTACTGGTAAGGGCTTTGCCATTGGCTCGGCAGCGCTGACTGCTCTGGCACTATTGGCATCGTATATAGAAGAGGTGAAGATTGCCATGGAACGTGCTGGCGTGACGCTTACTAACCTGAAAGGTGACTGCATCCAGGCTGCTGACGCCACGATTCCTGACTTCATGAACTATTTCCAAGTGAACCTGATGAACCCGAGGGTGCTGGTCGGTGCTTTTATCGGCGCGATGGCCGCTTTCCTATTCTGCGGATTGACTATGGAGGCCGTGGGACGTGCCGCACAGAAAATGGTGGAGGAAGTGCGACGCCAGTTCAGGGAAATCAAGGGCATTTTGGATGGTACAGGGACGCCAGACTACGGTTCGTGTGTGGAAATCTCGACTCGGGCAGCCCAACACGAGATGATATTCCCCTCGCTGCTTGCTATTGCCATACCCATTGTGGTGGGCTGCGTACTGGGCGTGGCAGGTGTGCTGGGACTTCTGGTGGGTGGACTCTCCTGCGGCTTCACGCTGGCGGTGTTTATGGCTAATGCCGGTGGTGCATGGGACAACGCCAAGAAGATGGTTGAGGAAGGCCACTTCGGAGGCAAGGGGTCGTTTGCGCACAAGGCGACCATCGTCGGCGACACTGTGGGCGACCCATTCAAGGACACCAGCGGACCGTCGTTGAACATCCTTATCAAGCTTATGTCGATGGTCAGCATAGTCATGGCAGGTCTTACCGTCTTTTTCGCTTGATGGAATGAAAGGAGTATGATAGCAGGTGTGTTATGTCTGAAGGCAG
Organism: uncultured Prevotella sp.; assembly: GCA_946409435.1. Lineage (GTDB taxonomy): Bacteria > Bacteroidota > Bacteroidia > Bacteroidales > Bacteroidaceae > Prevotella. The sequence continues at coordinate 3,567 of CAMJWJ010000029.1, forward strand.
ATGTCTGATGTAAGAAAAATGTATAAATAAATGCATTTTCAGTAAGAATTTGCAATCTCGACTTTGCAATATGCGAATTATTGTGTAACTTTGCAGCGTAAAAAAACTAATCATCGTAAAAATAGATGGAGGCATTCTTTCGTACACATCGCTATCTGATAGAGCATGTCAACGCTCCCGTTCGACGAACGCTGATGGACGAGATTGACTGGAACGACCGGATGATCGGCATCAAGGGAACACGGGGCGTAGGAAAGACTACGTTCCTGCTGCAGTATGCCAAGGAGAAATTCGACATCAACGACCGGCAGTGTCTGTACATTAACATGAACAACTTCTACTTCCAGGGAAGGGGCATTGCCGACTTTGCAGGCGAGTTTTGCCGTAAGGGAGGACGAGTACTGTTGATCGACCAAGTGTTCAAACAGCCCAACTGGAGCAGCGAGCTGCGGCTGTGCTACGACCGCTATCCTTACCTGAAGATTGTGTTTACAGGATCCAGTGTGATGCGTCTGAAGGACGAGAACCCCGAGTTGAATGGCATCGTCAGGTCGTACAACCTGCGAGGGTTCTCGTTCCGCGAGTTCATCAACCTACTGACGGGTAATGAGTTTCGACCATACTCTTTGGATGATATCTTGCAAAACCACGAGCGAATCATCAAGCAGATACTACCCAAGGTGTCGCCCAACCGATACTTCCAAGACTATATCCATCATGGCTTCTATCCTTTCTTCCAGGAGCATCGTAACTATAGCGAGAACCTGCTGAAGACTATGAACATGATGACCGAGGTGGATATTCTGCTCGTCAAGCAGATAGAACTAAAGTACTTAACGAAGATCAAGAAGCTCTTTTATCAGTTGGCTGAAGAGGGTCCTAAGGCACCGAATGTTAGTAATCTGGCCAAAGATATCGAGACGTCGAGAGCCACAGTGATGAATTACATCAAGTACCTGACCGACGCCCGGCTTCTGAACATGATCTACCCTATTGGCGAGGAATTCCCCAAGAAACCGTCGAAGGTAATGCTCCACAACTCCAACCTGCTCTATGCCATCTATCCTATACACGTTGACAAGCAGACGGCTATGGAGACCTTTTTCGTCAACTCGCTGTGGAAGGACCATAAGGTGAATCAGCAGGGACGTGACACGTTCTATACCGTCGACGGACACCTGAAGTTCCGTGTTTGTGACGCTACAGCACGTAACAAGATTAAATTCTCGCCCGACACCATCTATGCCCGCTATAACACAGAGATTGGCAAGGACAACCAGATACCACTTTGGCTATTGGGCTTCTTGTACTAACAGTTTCATATACTCGTCGTACGGAATGTGCCTGCCGCCCATTGACTGGAACAACGAGGTTTCGAACTGACAGTCGATAAAGACGCCGCCAACCGCTTCCATGGCTTTTGCCAAACTGACAAGAGCCAACTTGGAGGCGTTGGGAACCAATGAAAACATGCTCTCACCGAAAAAGGCTCCCATTAGGCGAGAGGCGTCAGTGACCGCTTTGGAGTCCGGCTGTGAGGAAACTCCTCCTAAAGGCAAGACTTTGCCCAGCGTGACACCATAGAGACCGCCAACCAACCGCCGCCCTGCTAAACCAGATACCGTTTCCCATACTTCTACACTGGTGGCATAGCCCAACCGATGCAGTTCGCTGTATGCCTCAATCATATCAGGACCAAGCCATGCCCCGATTAGCTCGTCACGTCCTTGTGCCTTTGAGCACCCTTGAATCACGCCAGTAAAGTCCTCGTTAAACGTCACTTCGTACTTCTGCTGTCTGATTAGCTGGCGCATGGAGTGGCTGATGTGTATCTCGCGAGGAAAGATGACGAAACGGTCGAGCGGACAGTACCAGTGTGGCTCACGCTCCATGTCAAAAGCATACCAAGGAAAGTAACCATTGCTGTAGGCTAACAGCAGACGGTCAACGGACAAGTCTCCGCCAATGGCCACCAGCCCGTCGTCCTCTCCCCAATACGGATTGGGAAACCTCAGTTCATCGTCTAATTGCCAAACCATTTTTCCTAATTTCACGCTTTTACTTCCCGTTTATCATCCAAGAATTTCTTAAATGTCTGCGTATTGGATTACAAAAATACAAAAAATTCCACATCTTTGACACAAAGTAGCCTCTTTATTATAAGTTTTTAATAAAAATCACGTTTAGCTTTAACCCATAAAGATGCCATACTAACCAGCTGGCAGCAGTACGCCTAAAAGTAGACTCTTGCTTTGGTGTTGAGTCACCTTTTCGCGTGCGCACATGTATATAGTAGGGAAACCTGTTGGTTGAATTATATTTGTATAATTTTCTAAAATGAAGGAGAACCGCTCCAGTGATCAATAATCAGGAGAACTGGTGATTTGCGATTCATTTTCAAATTGTACTCTTTTCGTGGTTTCTGTTGGGGACAATAGTCCAATGGTGCAATTATCCAATAGTCCAATAACTACGTTGCCACCCTGCTTCAAACTGCCGAAAAGGATTTCACGCATCAGTAGGGGCTTCAGCTGTTGGGCAATGACACGGTCCATCTCGCGGGCACCATATTCGGCCGTAAAACCTTCCTTGAGCAGATGGTTGAAAGCCGCCTCCGTGAGCGACATCTTCACCTGTCTGGCTTCCAGCTTTATGTCAAGCTCGCGAAGTTTCTTCTTCAGAATGAGCATTGCCATCTCCTTGTCCATGTCACGGAATACGACGGCGCTTGACAAACGGTTCAGGAACTCAGGCTTGAAGGTCTTTCTTACCTGTTTCATCATTGCCTCACCACGGCTGACGTTGCTGTTGAATCCGATGCCATGGCCAGCAAACTGTGCTCCAGCATTTGAGGTCATGATGAGTATCACGTTCCGGAAGTCTGACTTACGACCCTTGTTGTCGGTCAGGCGGCCATAGTCCATCACCTGCAACAGAATGTTGTAGATGTCCTGATGGGCCTTTTCTATCTCGTCGAGTAGCAATACGGCATTTGGTGTCTTACGGATGGCGTCGGTCAGTAGCCCACCGTCTTCATAGCCTACATAACCCGCCGGTGAACCAATCAATTTGGCAACAGCATGCTTCTCGGTGTATTCGCTCATGTCGAATCGTATCAACTCGATACCCAGTTCCTTGGCCAGCACACGTGCCACCTCTGTCTTTCCTACACCGGTAGGACCCACGAAAAGCAGCGATGCTAACGGTTTGTTGTCGTCGAGCAGACCTGCTCGTGACATCTGTACAGCTTCCACCACCTGGCGGATAGCTTCGTCCTGCCCGTATATTTGTGAGAGCATTCGTGGTGCCAGACTCTCTAACTTCTGGTAATCGTCATCCTCTGCTACTGACAGTGCATCCACCTTGCATGTCTTTGCTAAAACATCGGCAATGTCGGCTTTGGTCACTTTTGCATCTGCCTTTTGACCTTTAGCCTCGAAACTTGCTCCCGCCTCGTCTATCAAATCTATTGCCTTGTCGGGCAGGAAACGGTCGCTCACGTGCTTAGCACTACCTTCGACGGCGAAGGCAATGGCTTCGTCATCGTATTTCACATGATGGAATTCCTCATAGTTCGGCTGCAACTGTATTAGGATGTGCTTGGCTTCGTCAATGGTTGGTTCAGAAATGTCTATCTGTTGGAAACGGCGTATCATACCCTTTGAACGGGAAAAGTGGCGATTGTATTCTTCGTAGGTCGTGGATCCAATGAATCGGATGTCCCCCGACTCAAGATAGGGTTTCAGCATGTTCGACGCATCCATAGCGCCATCTCCGGTGGCTCCAGCCCCAACGAGGGTGTGTATCTCGTCAATATATACAATATTATTATCGCTTTCTTCCCGAATGCCGTCCATAATAAGCTTGATTCGGTTTTCAAAGTCACCGCGATACTGCGTGCCGGCAAGCAGTGTGCCCATGTCGAGCTGATATATTCGACTGCCCTTTAAGCGTTCAGGCACATTTCCTGCCTCGATAATCCGAGCAAGCCCCCAAACGATGGCAGTTTTGCCAACACCTGGTTCACCAATATGTAGTGGATTGTTCTTTTCCCTGCGACACAGCACTTGAATGGTACGTAAAAGTTCCTGTTCACGTCCAATGAGCGGATTGTGCTTTTCGTAGAGGTCGTTCATGCAGGTTACGAGCCGTTTCCATGCAGACTTGTCAACATTGCTTTCTGGAGTGTATGAATCATCGTCCATATCAATAGCCATGTCATCGTCAAAATCGTAGAAACCGATGAGATGGCTCATGAAGTTGGCCTCATTGCCATTGAGACTTTCTGTCAAGAGGTAGGCAGCCCAAGAGTCTTCGAGCGCTAGGATACCTCTCGTAAGATGCGGAATATCTAAGGCTTCCGCACTGCTTGATGTTACTTGTTGTATTCCAAGTTCTATTACCTTTGCCATCTGATCCGAAGCCTCGGGAATGTATTCCATTTCTTCTGGCAATGATTCTACACTCTCTAAGTATTGTTTGAGCCGATCTTGCAACTGATAAGGATTACAAAAGTCATTAAGTGCGGTGCTGAAGTTGAAGTCATCGGTCAATTCCAGCAGCAAGTGCTCTGGCATAATAAACTCATGCCTGTATTCCTTACAGCATTCGTAGGCTTTGTTCAGTAGCCGAGAAACTCGTTCCGTCTGTCTTATCTCTGCCATAGTGTTATTCTGCTTGTTCTACTGTAAGTCGCAATGGATAGTTCTGCTCGCGTGCCATACGGGTAGCTTTGTTTGCTTTTGACAAAGCAATGTCATAGCTATATATGCCAACAACAGCTTTGTCAGAATGGTGTACCTGCAACATCAGCGCGTTGGCCTCTTCTTCACTCTTCAGAAACACCTGCACTAATATCTTTACAACAAACTCCATGGTAGTGAAGTCGTCGTTGTAAATAATAACCTTATATCTTCGCGGCTCCTTGAGGTCCATCCGCTGCCTTTCCCTGAGTTGTGATTGTTCCTTAGCCATCTTGATTTTTGCCACAAAGGTACGAATAAGTGAGCAAAGCACCAAATATATTTGTGAACTTTCTAACAGATGACCTTTTAACCCAGAGAATACGCTCTCTTGCAGAGAGCATTTTTCCCAATTCTCAACATCCCTTCATGCTGTTTACAATGAAGGATTCCAGGAGCGGAGAAATCACGATGTCCGGGAAATACAAAAGAAAAACATGTTTTCCCTTTGCGGTTCGCTCAACTTTTTGTAATTTTGCAGGCGATTTAAACAAAACATATCTCGTATTTATGGAAATTAAAATTACCTTTCCGGACGGATCTGTTCGCTCGTATGAGCAGGGCGTTACCGGATTTCAGATTGCCGAGAGCATTTCTCCTGCTCTGGCACGCAGCGTTGTAAGTTGCGGAGTGAATGGAGAAACCGTTGAGCTGAACCGTCCTATCATGGAGGATGCCGCCATCGCTCTCTACAAGTTTGACGACGAAGAAGGCAAGCACACGTTCTGGCACACCTCTGCCCACCTGTTGGCCGAAGCATTGCAGGAGCTATATCCTGGCATACAGTTCGGTTTCGGTCCGGCTGTAGAGAACGGCTTTTTCTACGACGTGTTGCTACCTAACGGCGAGAGCATCAAGGAGAGTGACTTCCCCACCATCGAAGCTAAGATGCGCGAGCTGGCTTCAAAGAAGGAAGCAGTAGTGCGCAAAGAGGTGGCTAAGGCTGACGCCTTGAAGGAGTTTGCTGCCGATGGCCAGACGTACAAGTGTGAACACATTGAGCAGGACTTGGAGGACGGCTCAATCACGACCTATACACAAGGTAACTTCACCGACCTCTGCCGTGGACCGCACCTAATGGACACGGGCGAGATCAAGGCTATCAAACTGACTAGTGTGGCTGGTGCCTTCTGGCGCGGCGATGCTACTCGAGAGCAGATGCAGCGCCTGTATGGTATCTCTTTCCCTAAAAAGAAGATGCTCGACGAATACCTCGTCATGCTCGAAGAGGCCAAAAAGCGCGACCACCGTAAGATTGGCAAGGAAATGGAGCTGTTCATGTTCTCCGACAAGGTCGGCAAGGGTCTGCCCATCTGGCTGCCTAAGGGAACTGAGCTGCGTCTGCGTCTGCAGGATCACCTGCGCAAAGTCCAGAAGCGTTTTGGCTATCAGGAAGTTATCACACCGCATATCGGCTCAAAGAATCTCTATGTCACCTCGGGCCACTATGCTCACTATGGCAAGGACTCTTTCCAGCCTATCCACACACCTGAGGAGGACGAGGAGTATATGCTGAAGCCCATGAACTGTCCTCACCACTGTGAGATTTTCGCATGGAAGCCCCGCAGCTACCGTGACCTGCCGCTGCGCATTGCAGAATTCGGCACGGTTTATCGTTACGAGCAGTCCGGTGAGTTGCACGGACTGACCCGTGTGCGCTCGTTCACGCAGGACGATGCCCACCTGTTCTGCCGCCCCGACCAGGTGAAGCAGGAGTTTCTGAATGTGATGGATATCATCGGCATCGTGCTGACTGCCTTCGGTTTTAACTTCGAGGCACAGATCTCGCTGCGTGATCCCAACGACCACGACAAGTATGTAGGTACTGACGAGGACTGGGCACTGGCTGAGAAGGCCATTGTCGAGGCTTGTCAGGAGAAGGGACTGCCAGCCAAGGTGGAGTACGGCGAGGCTGCCTTCTACGGTCCGAAGCTCGACTTCATGATCAAGGATGCCATCGGCCGCCGCTGGCAGTTAGGCACCATCCAGGTTGACTACAACCTGCCTAAGCGTTTCCAGCTGGAGTATACCGACGAGGACAACACGAAGAAGACGCCCGTAATGATTCACCGTGCACCGTTCGGTTCGATGGAGCGCTTCTGCGCTGTGCTTATCGAGCATACCAGCGGTCACTTCCCCCTTTGGCTCACCCCTGACCAGGTAGCTATCCTGCCGCTGTCGGAGAAGTATAATGACTATGCCCGCGAGGTGGCTAAGAAGTTTGACTTGGGCGGCGTACGTCCCACCATCGACCTGCGCAACGAGAAGCTTGGCCGCAAGATCCGCGACAACGAGCTAAAGCGCATACCGTACATGGTGATTGTCGGTGAGAAGGAACAGCAGGATGGTACCGTCGCAGTACGTCCTCAGGGAGGTGGCGAACAGAAAGTGATGACTATCCAGGAGTTCATCGACCACATCAATGCCGAGGTGGCTGAGATGACGAAGAACTTCTAAGCGACAATTGTTAGAGGATGGCGTATTCGTCGCGGTCCTCTAACACACAGAACTTCTGGCGGCGACGCTGTAATTCATGGAGGTCGAGGCTCACAGTGAGTGCTTCGACCTCGTTTTTTCTGCACTGGGCCACGGTGCCGCCGTAGGCATCAATGACACAAGAGCCTCCGGCATAGTGGCCGAAACAATCGTCACCGACACGGTTGACGCCAATCAGATAGCATTGGTTCTCAAGGGCACGGACACGGGTTAGCACCTGCCAGTTGCCCTGGCGGGCAGCAGGCCAGTTGGCCACGACGACAATGGCATCGTAGGCTAACGTAGAACTATAGCGGCACCAGACGGGAAAGCGCAGGTCGTAGCACGTCAGCAGTAACAGCCGCATGCCGCCGTAGCTGACGATGATACGCTCCTGTCCCGGCGTATAGTGCTCGTTCTCGTGACCGTAGGTGAATAGGTGATGCTTGTCGTAGTAGTAGATACGATCCGTATGTCCGTCAACAAAATAGTGACGGTTGCGATAGCTGCCATCAGCCAGCTGCACTGCCAGACTGCCACCGATGGCACACTTGCGGCGGACGGCTTCACGGCGCATCCACTGCAAGGCTGCATTGCCTGTCTCGGGCTGCGCTATGCCGACAGGATTGGTGGCAAAGCCCGTGCTCCACATCTCGGGCAGTAAGTAGAGGTCGGCAGCTGGGTGGGTGTCTATCAACCGAGCGGCCTCGCTGATGTTCTCGTCAGGACGTGCCCAGTGAATGTCGGTCTGTAATAGGGTGACTTTCAATGAATATCGGTTTGTAATAGGGTGACTTTCAATGAATATCGGTTTGTAAAGACTTGATCCTCAATACTCCTGCAGTTTGGTCGTAAGCTTTCCTTCATAGCTGACGATGTGCTCTATCAAGTAGCACGATGCATCGCCAGGGGTACACAGCGAGAGGTCGAGGTGCATGCCCTCAGCATCGGCCTGACGGAAGATCATGTCGTTGAGTATCGACTGACCCACAAACTGCTTGGGTACGTTCTGTTCGTATAACTGCTTACGGAAGTCGCGAGAGAACAGCTGTCGCGAACCATGGAAGACACTCAGGTGGATGATGTTGTCGTAGTATACGTTTTCTACGTCCATCCCGTCGTCGTTGGTGGTGTGACGCACAACCTTGTATTTCGTCGGATTGATGGCAATGTAAAGATGGTACCGATTGCCGTTCCAGAAGACGACGGTGTCACGCTTTAATACCTCGGTGAGCGTTAGCACCTGCGGCTGCTCGGTAAACTCGTCCTCGCGGGTTTCTTCGGTGCTTTTGGCAAACTTCATCAGTTCACCATTCTTGCCCTTGAACCACAGGACGTGCTCGGTATGCTTCTCGATGTGGTAGCCGACAGTCTCTCCGATATACAGCGTGTCACCCACCACACGGAAGTAGGCCGGCATGGAGGTGGAGTCGGGGTAATACACCGAGTCGCCTTTCATCCTGAAGGCCGCCGTCTCTGTGTCCTCGTCTATCCACACGCCCTGCAGCAACTGCTTGGCTTCCTTGCTCTCCTCAGCCTCGGAAACGTTGCTACCCTTCTGCCCACAACCGAAGAGTGTGGCGAGCAAAAGGAAGAATAGCTGTGTGATATGTTTCATAGTGTGATACTTGATTTTACTGATTACTTGTTCCAATCATTAGCGATAAGTATAATGAATCTGATTTAATATGGAGAAGTTGACAGATAAGTTTATTCAAAAACCTCGGCATTTTGTAACAGCGGTTGGTGCAGATCCTTGTCGCTGGTCTGCACCATGCTGAGGTCTATGGGCCAGTTGATGTCTAACTGCGGGTCATCCCAGCGGATGCCTGCCTCGGCCTGAGGGGCATACACGTTGTCCACCTTATAAGTAAAAATTGCTTCTTCGCTCAACACCAGGAATCCGTGGGCAAAGCCCCGCGGAATAAACAACTGGCGTTTGTTTTCGTCGCTCAGCTCAACCATGATGTGCTGTCCGAAAGTAACACTCGACCTCCTTATGTCTACAGCCACGTCGAGTACACGTCCCTTGATGACCCGTACCAACTTGGCCTGAGCCATATCGCCCTTTTGGTAGTGCAGCCCTCGCAGTACACCGTAGGAAGACTTCGACTCGTTGTCCTGAATGAACTCTACATGTCCTACGTGCGTTTCAAACTCCTTCTTCTTCCATGCCTCGAAGAAGTAGCCTCTGGCATCATTAAACACGCTCGGCTCAATAACATAAACACCTTTTAAGGCTGTCTCTATATATTCCATAATTCAATTTTAATTCTATTTCGGTGCAAAATTACGAAAAAAATCTGAACTATCCATACCGTAGCGCCAAATTATTTTCTTTCTACACCTTGTTTCACCTCTTTCAATGGTTAGTTCTGTGTAATTCAGTAAAGTTTAGCCTAAACTAATCAGCGAATGCAAGTATGTACAAAAAACGTCAGTAGCCTATTTACATTACACCGAGACGCAAAAAAGCAAAAAAATACTTAAAAAGGTGTGGCGGTATGAGTTTTTTTAAGTACCTTTGTGCGCTAATAGCAAAACAAAGAAATGCGCTGACAGCCTCGTAAATGGCCTTAAACGCAAATTCACGCCATAAAGCGGTGGCAGTAAGGAAGAAAATAAAGAGAATAGAACATCGTAATAACAGAATATCGTAAATTAAAATAAATAAATGGATCAGACTTTTGACAACGACAGAATTGTAAAAATTAACATCGAGGAGGAGATGAAATCCTCCTACATTGACTACTCCATGTCGGTCATCGTGGCACGTGCACTGCCTGATGTCCGTGATGGTTTCAAACCCGTACACCGCCGTATCCTCTACGGTATGATGGGTATCAACAACGTTTCAACACAACCGTACAAGAAGTGCGCACGCGTCGTCGGTGAGGTGCTCGGTAAGTACCACCCACACGGCGACAGTTCCGTATACGGTGCACTGGTACGTATGGCCCAGGAATGGAACATGCGCTATACACTGGTCGACGGACAGGGTAACTTCGGCTCTGTTGACGGCGACTCGCCGGCTGCCATGCGTTACACGGAGTGCCGTCTGTCGAAGATGGGCGAGCACATCATGGACGACCTGGATAAGGACACCGTGGACATGGTGAACAATTTCGACGACTCGCTGGTGGAGCCGAGTGTCATGCCGACAAAGATTCCTAACCTGCTGGTTAACGGAGGCAACGGTATCGCCGTAGGTATGGCCACCAACATGCCGACGCACAACCTTGGCGAGGTCATCGACGGCTGCTGTGCATATATCGATAACCCTGACATTGACACCGACGGGCTGATGAAGTACATTCCCGGTCCGGATTTCCCCACAGGTGCATACATCTATGGACTGCAGGGTGTCCGTGAGGCTTACGAGACCGGTCGCGGCCGTATCGTCATGCGTGCCAAGGCCGAGATAGAGAGTACGGAGACGCACGACAAGATTGTAGTGACAGAGATTCCGTATGGTGTGAACAAGGCCGACCTTGTAAAGTATATCGCCGACTTGGCTAACGAGCACAAAATTGAGGGCGTGGCCAACGTCAACGACGAGTCAGGCCGTCAGGGTATGCGTATAGTGGTGGACTGCAAGCGGGATGCCAATGCCAACGTGTTGTTGAACAAGCTGTTTAAGATGACAGCCCTGCAAAGCTCCTTCTCGGTGAATAACATTGCATTGGTGAAGGGACGTCCCCGCCTGCTGTCGCTGAAGGATTGCGTGAAATACTTTGTTGAGCACCGTCACGACGTGACCATCCGCCGCACGAAGTATGACTTGAAGAAAGCTCAGGAGAGAGCCCACATCTTGGAGGGTTTGATTATCGCTGTTAACAATATCGACGAGGTTGTACATATAATAAGGAATAGCAAGACGCCCAGCGACGCGCAGCGTAATTTGGAGCAGCGTTTTGAATTGGACGAACTGCAGTCGAAGGCTATTGTCGACATGCGACTGAGCCAACTGACGGGACTACGTGTCGACCAGCTTCACCAGGAGTATGACGACCTGATGAAGCTCATTGCCGACCTGCAGGAGATCCTTGACAACCCCGAGCGCTGCAAACAGGTGATGAAGGACGAGTTGCAGGAGGTGAAGGAGAAATACGGCGACGAGCGTCGTACGGAGATTATCCCATTCGACCATGAGTTCAACGCCGAGGACTTCTATCCCGACGACCCTGTGGTTATCACCATCTCGCACATGGGATATATCAAGCGAACTAAACTTGACGAGTTCCATGCTCAGGGACGCGGCGGCATGGGGTCGAAGGGAGCTCGCCACCGCGACAACGACTTTACCGAGTATATCTATCCCGCCACGATGCACAACACGCTGCTCTTCTTCACCAAGAAGGGACGCTGCTACTGGCAGAAGTGCTACGAGGTGCCTGAAGGCGACAAGAACTCAAAGGGTCGTGCCATCCAGAATATGCTGAACATCGAACCAGATGATGCCATCAATGCCGTGTTGCGCATCAAGAACTTCAACGACGAAGAATTCCTAAAGTCGCACTACGTGGTGTTCGCCACCAAGCAGGGTATCATCAAGAAGACCTGTCTGGACGCATATAAGAATCAGCGCGCTGCAGGCGTACGCGCCATCAACATCAACGAAGGCGACGAAGTGGTAGGCGTCCGTCTGACCAACGGTAAAAACGAGATTATCTTGGCCAATCGCAATGGACGTGCTGTACGATTCCCCGAGTTCGACCAAATCGATGAAGAAACAGGCGTACTCAGAAGGGGACTTCGTGCTATGGGCCGTGTGTCAACTGGAAATATTGGTATGCAACTCGATGGTGGAGACGACGAAGTTGTAGGCATGGTGTGCATCAACGACCCGCAGACGGAGACCATCATGGTCGTTTCGGAGAACGGTTACGGCAAGCGTTCCGAGGTAGAGGACTACCGTAAGACGTCGCGTGGTGCGAAAGGTGTGAAGACGCTGAACATCACCGAGAAGACAGGTCGTCTGGTAGCCATCAAGGTGGTGACCGACGAGAACGACCTCATGATCATCAACAAGAGCGGCGTGCTGATTCGCCTGAAGGTTGCCGACGTCCGCGTGATGGGCCGTGCTACTCAAGGCGTCCGCCTCATCAACCTCACCAAGAAGAACGACACCATTGCCAGCGTCTGCAAGGTGATGTCCAGTCAGGAAGAGGATGTCGAGGAAGCTGTAATTGACAATGAGAATCCGGAAACGGACACTACTCCTATTATGGATATAGAATAACAAGAAAACAGAAACTATTTAACATCAAAATTTATTAAGCTTATGAAAAAAATGATGATGATGGCAATGATGCTCGTAGCAAGTGCTGCAGCCTTTGCCGGTGACAGTCCTGCCTTAAAGGCAATTATGAAGTCTAAAGATTATGTCGAGGCTGCACAGCTCGTACAGTCGTCACTGTCGCAACTGGCCGACGACGCTGAGAAAGCCAAGGCTTACAACAAGATTGTAGACCTGGCCATGAAGATCTACAATGAGCAGAGCACCATCCAGACAGAAAACCAGGTAAATGTCCAAATGGGCAAGGAAGTTAAGCCCGTAGACACGAAGGCCATGATGGAATCGCTTATTTGTGCTTTGGATGCCGCCAACGAGTGTGACAAGTACGACCAACTGCCAAATGCCAAGGGAAAGGTTGCCCCGAAGTTCTCGGAGAGCAATAAGACCCGCCTCTGGCAGCAGCGCAACCAGCTGGTGAACATCGGCCAGGAGGCTGGTCAGGCTAAGGACTACCCCACTATGCTGAAATGCTGGGAGGCTTTCCTCAACAGCGACAAGAGTCCACTGTTCAAAGACTGCGACCGCACCCAGCAGAATGGCTTCATCGGCCAGGTGGCCTATCTTACTGCCTTCTATAACTATCAGGCTAAGGAGTTTGACAAGGCTATGGGATTCACTGAGATTGCCATTGCCGCTCCCGGTGAGTTCAAGGAAGACGCTTTCAAGCTGAAGCTGGAACTGCTGAAGTCTAACCTCAACAACCGTCAGGACTCGCTGCAGTACGTACAGAATCTGCGCAAGCTCTATGAGGAGCGCCCCGACAACAATGCCCTGTTGGAGAACATGTACAACATTCTGACTGGTCTGGGCGAGAAGGAACAGGCTAACAAGGTGCTGGACGACGTGCTGGCCAAGAATCCGAAAAACTTCGTGGCACTGGCCGACAAGGGTATTGCAGCCATGAATGAAAACAACTTCGACGAGGCCATCAACTGGCTCTCCAGAGCATCAGAGTCAAGCACCGACAATGTGGCTATCATGATGTACCTTGGTACCTGCTACTGTCAGAAGGCTCAAGACATGGATGTCAAGGACCCCAAGCGCAAGGAACTGTACAAGAAGGCCATTGAGGTATTTGACAAGTGCAAGCAGCTCGACCCCAACAAGGAGCAGGCTAACTGGGGCTACAACCGTCAGAACGCCTACTACAACTATTATGGTCCCGAGTCGCCTGAATACAAGGCTGCCGCAGCTGACCAGTAAAAGACTTCGGAATTAACCTTTCGCTGGTTTAAGACAACCACGAGAGATGCGAATTGAGCGAATCATTTAACAACAACGAATAAAAACGAGAATGAAGTATTACAGCACCAACGGCCAGGCACCCGTAGCAGACCTGGAAAAGGCCGTCGTCAAAGGACTTGCGGAAGACAGAGGACTCTACATGCCCGAAAGCATTTACCATCTGCCCGGTGAATTCTTCGACCATATCGGCGAGATGACGTTTCAGGACATCGCGTATAATGTTGCCTCCAACTTCTTCGGCGACGACATAGACCTCGATGCCCTGCAGGACATCGTATTCGACACACTGCAGTTCGACTGTCCCGTCGTCAAGGTCAAGGACAATATCTACGCCCTTGAACTTTTCCATGGTCCTACCTTGGCATTCAAAGATGTCGGCGCGCGCTTTATGGCCAGGTTGCTGCAATACTTCATTCGTCAGCATGGAACTTGCTGCGATAAAGCCACATACGATGGAAACGGAATAAGCAAAACTGTCAATGTCCTAGTGGCTACCAGCGGCGATACGGGAAGTGCCGTAGCTAACGGTTTCCTCGGCGTTGAGGGCATTCACGTCTATGTGCTCTATCCGAAGGGTAAGGTTAGCCCCATTCAGGAGTGCCAGTTCACCACCCTTGGGCACAACATCACTGCCATTGAGGTAGACGGTGTTTTCGACGACTGTCAGCGTCTGGTGAAATCAGCCTTTATGGATGAGGAGCTGAACAGCCGGCTGATGCTCACGTCAGCTAACAGCATAAACGTGGCACGTTTCTTGCCGCAGGCATTCTACTATTTTAATGCTTATGCCAGACTGAAAGAACAGCTGACGGCCGACAATCAGTCGCTTGTCATGTGTGTGCCTTCAGGCAACTTTGGTAACATCTGTGCAGCACTGTTCGGCCACCAGATGGGATTACCCGTCAAGCGGTTCATCGCTGCCAACAATGCCAACGACGTGTTCTACCAGTATCTGGTGACGGGACGGTACGAACCTAAGTCCAGTATCCAGACACTTGCCAACGCCATGGACGTCGGCGACCCGTCGAACTTCGCACGAATATTGAACCTCTACAGCCATAATGGCAGCCTATCGGCAGAAGACACTCACCAGCGTATCACGTCGCTTATCAGTGGTGCGACATACAGTGACGATCAGATTGCTGACACCATGCGACAATGCTATGCCGAGACGGGCTACATTCTCGATCCGCACGGAGCTTGCGGCTATCAGGCACTTGCCGATGGTCTCCAACCTGGTGAGGTGGGCGTGTTCTGCGAGACGGCTCATCCTGCCAAATTTAAGGAAAAGGTGGATGCTATCCTCGGCATCGACATCGACATACCTGCCCGCTTGCGTGCCTTTATGGAAGGCGAGAAGCAGAGTGTGCCCCTGTCGAAGGATTTTGAGGACTTTAAGCAATTCTTACTGCTTAATGCAATCTCCTGACTTCAACATCCTTCTTGGTGCCGCTATAGGCGGCAATGGGAATGTCACTTTAGTTTATTATAATCTTCATCATTGACAGGTTCACACCACTCGTTTGATGCTCCATCCTGCACATCCTTATGATATGTCAGGTGTTGGAACCACGAATCTTTCTGTGCTCCGTGCCAGTGTTTCACTTCGGCAGGGATGGTGACAACGGTGCCGGGAGTCAACTCCTGCGGCTCCCTACCCCACTCCTGATACCAACCGCGGCCTGCCACGCATATCAACACCTGAACCTGTTTGTGGTGGATGTGCCATTTGTTGCGGCAACGAGGCTCAAAGGTAACGTTCATAACACCACCACCGACATCAGCCAGATAGCTCTGTCCTGTGAAATACTTTCCGTAGGGATTTGGCTCGCCCTTAGGCCACTTGGTGTTCAGTGTGTAACCCTCGTTACAAAGCCAGGTGCAAAGTTCATCGACTAACTGCTGCTGATTACCCATGTTCACTGCACCTTTCTTGTGGGCTGCGAGTTGGGGCGCCACCCCTTCGAGACCGCTCAGTGCTGCAACAGTTACAATCTCGCGGTCGGCAGCAATCAGTGCCTCGCCAGCAAAGATGTCACCGAAGAGATGCGACTTCAGGTAGTAGTCATTCTGCTGGCAGAAGGTGTAGTCGAAGGGCTGTCCAGAGAGTTGCGTCTGATTCTTTGTGCCCAGCTCGTAGGCCATCTTGGCATCATCCCATTCGGCAGGCCGCTTCCAGGGTTTGCCCTCCTGCCAGTTAGTCTGCTTGTTCTCCAATACCTTATTTAATACTCCTAGCGCATTCAGGCTTCGTGGGAATCCCGTGTAGGCATAGAGTTGTGAGAAAGCCTCCTTCAGTTCGTTGACAGTCACTCCACCATCGAGCGCCTGTCGCACGGCAGGCTCCAGTCGTTCAATATCTCCCTGTGCCATTAGGCAGGCACAAGCTGCCAATCCCTTCTGACGTTCCGTTAACGTCTGACTGTTTATTGTTACCATTGTTATCAATGCGATTAAAAATGTTACTATTCTTTTCATTGTTATTACTTGATTACGTTGCAAGCAGGGTGCAAACCAAATGCAATCGAACTCACTCGAATTGCTGAGCCACTGCCTCTTTTCGTGTACGAATATTATTATTTACTGCAAAATTACAGCTTTTTACTCAGATGGCGCATAAATAAATTACGGAATTAATTACCAATTTTACGGAATCTGCTTTTATCTTAGCGTTACGACAAGCGTTATATGCTTAAGGCTGAAACCAGCAGGACTACTTTGCTATACCTGTTGGTTGATTGTCGATTTTGAGGGGTATTTCCTTGTTTACAATACAAGCTTTTCAAAATTCAAAAACCCTTCACCAAGTTCGTAAAGTTATATATTACAGCAAGATACGGTGAAGAGTTGTTGAACTATCTCTACAAGTAAACCATTTTCAAGTTGATGCTGCGGGTTATTCCAGAAATGCAATGGATTTTTCCGGAAATGCTGTGGGTTATTCCAGAAATGTAATGGTTTTCTGTAAAAATGTAATACATTTCCGGAATTACTTCATGGATTTCTGCATTTACTCCATGCATTTCTGAATTTAGTCAATGAGTAATTTCAATAAGAAGGCCAGTTACGACCGTAACTAGGTCACTCACGAAATTGAGAAGGCCACTCACGAAGCTGAGTGGGCCACTCACGACGACAATTTTTATGATGTCAAGACCTATGAAGTGATTTTTTTGAGTGCTACGGGCAAACAGTTTACGACCTGAAATAGTAAAACACAAACCATTCACCGTAAGCGTTTGATTTATATCGTGTTACGCCGTTGGTGAAGGGTTTTCCGTTTTATGTTTTAAGCTATAGTAAAGCTATAATCGGGCGTATTATTTGCGGGTTGCCACGTCTGCATTCAGCTATGGATTCCTAATCAACAGTAATGCCGATGACCGTCTCGCCGGGAGTCTTATCAGCCTCTCGTGGCAGATAGACGGGCATATTGGCCTGCAAGGGGAGAATACGCAGCTCCAGTTGGCGACAGCCCTTTGGAAGACGGCTGAGGGCATAGCAGAACGGACGACCATTGTAGAAATTGTCGTCAATCAGTTTGCCGTCGGCATAGAGACGCGCCACATCGCCACGATAGCGAATGGTCATGAGGCCGCTGAGCGAGTCGGGCAACGTGATGGTATAGACAGCAGCGGCATTGAAGTCATTGTCGGACGGCGCCTCAGCCACCTTCTTGGATCCAACCATAATCTTTCGCAGCGCTCCGGCATCCTTGACTTTCTCCCAACGGAGATTAATGGTCTCTTTGGCATTCGGCTGATTGGCAAGGAACAAGTGGTTGGCCTCGTCTTCGGTCAACAGATAGATATTCTCGCAGACGGGCCTCGACGTGCCGCGAGGCTTCACGTTATTCAGTGTCTTACCGTTTTGCATGGCGATAGTGGTGGGAATGCCCGCCACCTGCTGCATGTATATCTTGCCGTCACGCTTTGCTACCAGTTGGCCTGTAGCATAGCGGATGCCATCGATGTTGACAGGGAAGATGCAGACCGTCGCGGCAGGAATGGTCAGTTTGGGCAGCGTGATGCCGCAGGCCTTCAGTACGAAGTTCTTCTTGGCCGTCAGCGGCTGCAGGCGTTCGTAGTTGTTGATGAAGATAAAGCCGGCGCCGTCTTTCTCTCTGACGGCCCACCGCAGCAATTCGTCATAGCCCTGCCTTACGTCCTGGGGACTGGGAAAGGAGGCTTCCATCGGTGCAAGCTGCTCACCCCAGTCGTGCATGAAGAGATGTAGCTTGCGCAGCATGTAGTAGTGCTCGCCAGGCTGCCCGAACTCGCCTAAGGGCGCCTGGAAGTCATAGCTTTTCACGTTGATGTCGTTGTTGGCTGTTCCCAGCGTGTGAACGGTCTCGTTAAGTGTGATGCCCGTCATGCTTTCGGGGTTGGTTCCGCCATGATACATATAATAGCCCAGCAGGTTAGAGCCGGAACCCAGCTTTACGACGGCCATGGAGTAGGCATCCTCGGGATAGACGTAGGGGCGGCGGTGGTAGGCTGTAGCCATGCCGCCACCCAGTTCGCAGGTGAAGTAGGGATAGTCATCGTCGCCCTTACCCGTCTCAGCCTTCTGCTCACCTAAGAGGTCGGTGCCGATGGCGGTCGACGAGCGGAAAGCCTTGAAGTTGAAAGCCTTGTAGTAGTTGCCGGCACCCTCCTTGGTGCTTTTCTCCCAGAAACCATCGGCATAGTCGCCGTAAAGGGGCAACAGTTCACCGAATGGTACGGGACGCGTCAGGGCGGGCCAGCCAGTACGGGTGTAGAAAGGCAGGTCGTAGCCCATGTTGAGGGCCATACGCTTCAGGGCCATCAGGTAGTCACCAGGACCGCGATACTCATTGTCGAACTGAGCCGCAATGACGGGGCCTCCGTCTTTCCACTGCAAGCCCTGAACCTGTGTAAAAATCTGACGGTAGAGACGTTCCACATACACGAGGAACTTCTTGTCGGTGCTGCGTAGCTTACAGCCTTTAGAAAAAAGCCAGTCGGGCAGTCCGCCGCAGCGCACCTCGCCATGGCAGAAGGGACCTACGCGAAGTACCACCGGCATCTGTTCTGACTTGCATATCTCAAGAAAACGCCGAAGGTCGCGTTGTCCACTCCAGTTGAAGATGCCTTCCTGCTCTTCAACATGGTTCCAGAATACATAGGTGGCAATCAGCGTAACGCCGCCCTCCTTCATCTTCCTCACCTCTGCCGGCCATTCGTCGGCAGGGATGCGCGAATAGTGTATCTCGCCCATTACGGGACATACACGACGGCCGTCGACCATTAGGCTTAGACGGTCCCACGTCACGCTGGCACCAAACGGGAACTGCTTGGAGGTTTGTGCCGATACAGCCATACCGGATAGCAGCATCAGTAAAAGGATGATTGCTTTTTTCATAATTCTTTCGATTTTATGCTGCAAATTTACGAATTCTTTTTCAATAAACCGTGATTGGAAATCAGATATTTCAGATAGTTTTATGTATCCATCTCTCACGTATTATTGCAATTGAACTATTTAGATTGTAAATGTACGCATCAATCGGCAGTTTGGCCATCAAGCGTTTCCAAACCTCGTCTGCCACCTTGTTGGCATCGTCAAAATTACCCTCGAACTTCCACAACGGACTCAAAGCTTTCTCGAATTTGCCCGATGTGCGGAGCCAGCGCTCCACGTCGCGGCTGCTGCCGTTGTTGTAGACGCACTTGTAGCGCCAGAACGAAGCCTTGCGCACAGTGATGTCAATCGTCTCACCGGGACGGGCGAAGAATGGGATGGCATTGAAGAACACCTTCGAGCCGTCGGCAATGAACGAATTGCACACGGGATAACTCGCGAGGAATTTCTTGCAGAACGTGCCGTCGTCGGCGATGTCGAGCACCAGCACCGTGCTGCCCTTCTCGAATACGTCCTCGTAGTAGCACGCCATCGACGTGAAGCCGAACTGCTCGGCATCGTAGTCCTCGATGCGCCCTTTGATGGTAATCGTGTCGGTCTTGAACCAGTCGGCAGGCACCGTCCACGGGTTCGCCTCGCTGATTTCCTGCATCGTCGGCGCGTTCATGACCTGTATCTTGTCGTAGATAAAGGATACGCCCTTCTTGACGGCGATTATCACCACGATGGCGAGGACAATTTTGATGATGTTTCTTTTCTTCATTTCGTTATATGTCTACAAGTCATCAGATATGCGTGCGCTCCTCAGGTGACACTATTTGTCTGCAAAAATAGTCAAAATCTCCGAATTATAAACCTGCAGAATGTTAAAAGAGACAAATTATCCCGAGAGCAGACATAATATTCTGCGAAAGTACATTCCTTCCCATCACCGTACCATCGGGTAAGTTTATACTTTATAGTTAGGGTATTGAGCATCGTAATGGAGACTATAACGTAGTACAAAGAGTCATAACATAATATGGGCTGCGCCAACATTGTGACGCAACCCATATTATGATTGAAATAAAGTGGTTTACAAATTCTTCACCCAATCCTCCAAATCTTTCTTTGATGTACGATTTAGAAGCTTGCCTTCTTTCCAATTAACATTAGGATAAGCGGCTTTCAGGTCTTCGCATGCTTTCTTGATGCTACTTCCGCCAGAGGTAGCGAAGGGGATGACGGTCTTGCCCTGGAAGTCGTATGCCTCCATAAAGGTGTTGATAATTGTCGGGCAGGTGTACCACCAGATGGGGAAACCAACGTAGATGACATCATAGTCCCGCATGTTCGTGAGCTTGTCTGTGATAGCAGGACGTGATGTCTTGTCCTGCATCTCCACACTGCTGCGGCTCTGCTTGTCACGCCAGTCGAGGTCAGCATCTGTATAGGGCTGTGCCGGCCGGATTTCGTGTAATGTTCCACCCGTTACCTCAGCTAATTGTTGGGCAACGCCCTTGGTTACACCCGATGCTGAGAAATAGGCAACCAATACTTTCTGTTTCATATTCGTATCCGTTTTCTTTTGTGAGCAGGCACTTAGACTTATCGTCAGCAGTGCCGTAAGCATTAAAACTAACTTTTTCATTGCTATTTGGTTTCATTTATTATTTGTTTCTGCTTGCTGCCACCCAGACGGGTTCTTCGCTCATCATGGGCTTGTTGACGGCCATCACACCAGAGAGGTTGTGAGGCACGTATGGCTCTTCTAAGTAGCGGATGTCATCGGCGGTCAGACGGACATCGAGTGACTTCACGGCTCCCTCGATGTGGTGCAGCTTGGTGGCACCGACGATGGGCGATTCTACCTTGGTCAACAGCCAGGCCAGCGAAATCTGTGTCATCTCCACCCCATAGCGGTCTGCCAGTTCCACGACACGCTCCACTACAAGGTTGTCCTGCTCAGCGGTGGCATCATACTTGAAGTGCATGAACGTGTCTTCCTGCTGACGCTTCGAGGTCTCACCGGGACGCTTGGCCAGTTTGCCGGAGGCCAGTGCGCTATAGGGCGTCTGTGCAATGTTGTCCTCACGGCACAGGGGCTGCATCTCGCGCTCCTCCTCGCGCATAATCAGGTTGTAGTGGTTCTGCACCGAGACGAACTTTGTCCAGCCGTGTTTCTCTGCCAGCGCATTCATCTTCGCCAACTGGTAGGCATAGACATTGGCAATGCCGATATAGCGGGTCTTGCCTTGCCGCACGGCCTCGTTCATGCCTTCAAGAATCTCCTCGGCAGGTGTCTTGTAGTCCCAGATGTGATAGATGTAGAGATCGACATAGTCCATACCCAAATGCTGCAGGCTCAGGTCGATGTTGTTCAGCACATGCTGACGACCACCGATGCCCTGCTGGATTTCCTCGTCCGTTCGCGGCAGGAACTTTGTAGCCACCACCATGTCGTCACGCTTTGCCATATCTCGCAGGGCACGTCCGACATATTGCTCCGATGTTCCCAATTGATAGGCGATGGCTGTATCGAAGAAGTTCACGCCGAGGTCAAGCGAACGGCGGATAATCTCACGTGTCGGCTCCTCGTCAATCGTCCATGAATGCTGTC
>CAMJWJ010000030.1 GCA_946409435.1 uncultured Prevotella sp.
CATCAAGAAGCACGAGCTGACTCGTCGCGACAAGGAAGAAGACCGTATGAAGCATGTCCGCGTGAACAACGCCAACATCGAGCCGGTATTCTTTGCCTATCCTGACAATGCTGTGCTTGACGCACTCATCATGCGCTACGCCGCCACTGAGCCAGAGTACGACTTCATAGCTCCCATTGACGGATTCCGCCATCAGTTCTGGATAATCAACGACGCCAACGACATGCAGACCATTACCGACGAGTTTGCCAAGATGCCTTCGCTCTATATTGCCGACGGACACCACCGCTCGGCAGCAGCAGCTCTCGTTGGTGCCGAGAAGCAGAAGCAGAACCCCAACCACAAGGGCGACGAGGAATACAACTTCTTCATGGCCGTCTGCTTCCAGGCTTCCCAGCTGACCATTCTTGACTACAACCGCGTGGTGAAGGACCTCAACGGCCTGACTTCCGAGGAGTTCCTGGCTGCCCTGCAGGTGAACTTCCTTGTGGAAGACAAGGGTACCGACATCTACAAACCTCAGCAGTTGCATGAGTTCTCGCTCTACCTCGACCAGCATTGGTACAGCCTCAAGGCCAAGGATGGCACTTACGACAACAGCAATCCTATCGGAGTGCTTGACGTGGACATCTCCAGCCGACTGATTTTGGATGAGATCCTTAACATCGGCGACCTGCGCTCTTCGCAGCGTATCGACTTTGTTGGTGGACTCCGCGGACTTGGCGAGTTGAAACGCCGCGTGGACTCCGGCGAGATGCGTGCCGCCCTGGCACTCTATCCCGTATCCATGCAGCAGATTATGGACATTGCCGACAGCGGCAAAATCATGCCGCCAAAGGCTACATGGTTTGAGCCGAAGCTACGCTCAGGACTCGTGATTCACAAGCTGAGCTAACGCTTAGTTTTTAACACGCTCTAACGAAAAGAAAATGACGGACGAGTATCGCACTATTTCAGGCATAAGCGAGGGATACTACACCGAGAAGCGAAGTAAGTTCCTCGCTTTTGCCCATCATGTGGACACGGTAGAGGAGATAAAGGACCTCCTAGCCGGATACCGTAAGAAGTACTACGACGCCCGCCACGTCTGCTATGCCTATATGCTGGGAGCCGAGCGTACCGACTTCAGGGCCAACGACGATGGTGAGCCGTCGTCGACTGCCGGCAAGCCTATTCTCGGACAAATCAACAGCAATCTGCTGACCAATATCCTCATCGTCGTGGTGCGCTACTATGGCGGAGTGAACCTTGGCACCAGCGGACTCATCGTGGCCTATCGTGAGGCTGCCGCTGACGCTATAGCTCATGCCACCATCGAGACTCGACAGGTGGAAGATATTGTGAAATACACTTTCTCCTACCCTCAGATGAACGATGTGATGCGAATCGTTAAGAACATGAATCCACGTATTATCTCGCAAACCTACGACAACACCTGCGAGATAGTCCTATCTATCCGTAAAAGCGAGGCTGCACAGCTCCGTAAGCAACTGGAGAAAGTGCCTATTTAATGAACAATTAGAATTAGTAATGAGTAATGAGTAATGAGTAATGAGTAATTATGATTACCGTGCATGCCATTGTTTTAGCCTAACGATGATAAATATTATGCGCGAATATTCCGCCTTTAGAACTAATCATAATTACTAATTACTCAGCTAATTACTAATTAAATGAATCACTTGTCTTCCAGTAACGCCGAGGTGCGAACGCGCGACAGTGTCTCGGGCGTCATCTGCAGGTAACTGGCAATATACACCAACGGTGCCCTCAACACTAGCTGCGGCGAGCGTTTCACCAATTTGGCATAGCGTTCGGGGGCAGATTCGAAGCGCAGCATGTCGGCATGTATCTGCGAGAGGATGAGCGACTCTTCCAATATCTTACGGTAAAGCATCTGGATATTGGTATTTCGCACAGCCTCGTGCTCCAGTTTATCTTTCGGCAGACAGAAAATAATGGTAGGTTCAATGGCTTGTATCTGCTGGCGACTAGGTTCCTCCTTGAACAGGCTCTCGATGCTCATGCAGATGGTGTTCTCCACGGCCATGTATTCCGTCAGTTCCTTTCCATTCTTGAAATAGAACTGTCGCACCAGTCCCTTTACTACCCAGTAGATGTTAGTACAAACTTCCCCCTCCTTCAGTATCATCTCGCCTTTCTGATACTTCTTGGGGACTAATATGCTCTCCAGCACATCCAGCTCGTCGTGGGTCATGGTGCTGTAGCGCCTGGCCAATTCACGAGCCACGTCTCTTGTTGTAAGTCCGATAGTTGTCATAGTCTTTTGATTTGTTGTCTTTTTCTGTTAGTCGAGTTTCAGCACGGCAAGGAAGGCTTTCTGCGGCACTTCCACATTGCCTATCTGCTTCATGCGCTTCTTACCCCGTTTTTGTTTTTCCAGCAGTTTGCGCTTACGGCTCACGTCACCGCCGTAGCACTTTGCCGTCACGTCCTTCCTCACCTGCTTGACCGTTTCACGGGCAATAATCTTGGCACCAATGGCAGCCTGGATAGCGATGTCGAACTGCTGGCGCGGAATGAGTTCCTTGAGCTTCTCGCACATGCGGCGCCCGAAGGTAACGGCATTGTCCTGATGGGTCAGCGTCGACAGGGCATCGACGGGTTCTCCATTCAACAAGATGTCAAGCTTGGCCAGCCTCGACGGGCGGAAACCGTCGATATGGTAGTCGAACGAGGCGTAGCCTTTCGATATGGACTTCAGCTTGTCGTAGAAGTCGATGACTATCTCGCCCAGCGGGAGCATGAAGCGCAGTTCCACACGGTTACCCGAGACGTACTGCTGGTCGATTAGCTCGCCGCGTTTGTCGAGGCAGAGCGTCATAATGGGTCCGATATAGTCGGCCGCCGTGATGATGCTGGCCTTGATGTAGGGTTCTTCAATATGGTCGATCATCGTCTGATCGGGCAGCCCCGAGGGGTTGTGCACCTCCTTGACCTCTCCCTGCTTGGTATAGCACATATAGGTAACGTTGGGTACCGTAGTGATGACGTCCATGTCGAACTCACGGTCCAGCCGCTCCTGTACGATTTCCATGTGCAGCAGGCCGAGGAATCCACAGCGGAATCCGAAACCCAGGGCTACTGACGTTTCTGGCGTAAAGGTCAGCGAGGCGTCATTCAGCTGCAGCTTTTCCAACGATGCCCGCAGGTTCTCGTAGTCTACGGGGTCGATGGGATAAACTCCTGCAAACACCATAGGCTTCACTTCCTGAAAGCCCTCGATAGCCTTGTCGCAGGGGCGTGCCACGTGGGTGATGGTGTCGCCCACCTTGACCTCCTTCGAGTTCTTGATGCCGCTGATGATGTAGCCCACGTCGCCGGTGCGAAGTTCCATGCGGGGTATCATGTCCATCTTCAGCACGCCTACCTCGTCGGCATCGTACTCCATACCTGTATTGAAGAACTTCACCTTCTCGCCTTGCCTGATGACGCCGTTGACTATCTTGAAGTAAGCGATGATGCCACGGAACGAGTTAAACACCGAGTCGAAGATCAGCGCCTGCAGGGGTGCCTGCTCGTCGCCTTCGGGATGTGGTATGCGCTCGACGACGGCATTGAGGATGTCCTCGACGCCCTCGCCAGTCTTTCCCGAGGCACGCAATATCTCCGACGGGTCACAGCCTATCAGGTCGACAATCTCGTCCTCCACTTCATCGGGCATGGCCGACGGCATGTCTATCTTGTTGATGACGGGGATAATCTCCAGATTGTTGTCAATGGCCAGGTAAAGGTTTGAAATGGTCTGCGCCTGTACACCCTGCGTAGCGTCAACCACCAGCAAGGCTCCTTCGCAGGCTGCAATGGAGCGGCTCACCTCGTAGGAGAAGTCAACGTGTCCCGGCGTGTCAATTAGGTTTAATATGTATTTTTCTCCCTTGTACATATACTCCATCTGGATGGCGTGGCTCTTGATGGTGATGCCACGCTCGCGCTCCAGGTCCATGTCGTCGAGCATCTGCCCTTCCGTCACCTGTATGGTCTTGGTGTACTCCAGCAGACGGTCAGCCAGCGTCGACTTCCCATGGTCGATATGTGCAATGATGCAGAAATTTCTTATATGGTCCATATTACGTAATGTGCACTATTATACCGTCGGGGACGGCAGAAATACTGGGACTCAGCAAGAAAGAATGCTCTCATTATAGCTCTCGTCACTTCGTATTTTTGTGCAAAATTACAAAAAAAGCAGCGAAGTACCAAATTAAATTTGGTTTTTCGCTCTATATTATGTAATTTTGCGGTCAATTATGGAGAAAATAATATTAGGCATCGACCCCGGAACCAACATCATGGGCTATGGTCTCATCAAGGTACAGGGACAGCATGCAGAGATGATGACAATGGGGGTTATTGATATGCGTAACCTTGAAGACGGCTACCTCAAGTTGGGACACATCTTCGAGCGAGTGACAGGCATCATCGACTCATATCTGCCTGACGAGATGGCTATTGAGGCTCCTTTCCTACAGAAGAACGTGCAGACGACGCTCAAGTTGGGACGCGCCCAAGGAACGGCTATTGCTGCCGCTATCCATCATGGGGTTCCCGTCCACGAGTATGCCCCGATGAAAATCAAGATGGCCATCACCGGCAACGGTTCCGCGTCGAAAGAGCAAGTGGCCGGCATGCTGCAACGTCTGCTGAAGTTCGACAAGGATGCCCTCTCGAAATTCATGGATGCCACCGATGCCTTAGGTGCAGCCTACTGCCACTTCATGCAAATGAGCCGTCCTGAGTCGCAGGCCCACTACAAAGGCTGGAAGGACTTCGTCAACAAGAACCAGGACCGGGTGAAGTAGCCATTAGACTACAAGTTCAGCCTTCCTTTACATACTAACAACGATGTGCAAACGTTAGCTATGCGATTGGCGAAAGTCGACAATGGGAGCCACCTGTAGGGGGTGCCTTGAATCTATGTGGTAGTCGAGTCCCAGCCCACGAAGCTCGTCAAGGAAAGCGTCAAGATAGACGTCAGTCTGAAGACGCTGCATGAGACTGATGCAGAACGTACCGCCAACAGCACTAATCTCGGCACCAAAGGGGAACGGGGCAACACACTCCGTGTACAACATGCGGACATAGCGCTCTGCAGCACCAAAGTTGGCTTTGCCTACGTAGCTGACGAAACAACTTTGCGACTGTCTGCGCTCAAGGGCACCGACAAAGACCTCATGACGGGTCTTCGATGACGGTATCTGGTCCAACTGGTCAAAAGCACTGGTGGACTGCCAAAATTTTTCAGCCATATTGTCATCGTTGCTTTGAAGAATGGTCATGCCACGAAACATGGTTTGCTGCATCTCAATGTCAAGGTCTTTCATTTCCGGCATCAGCGACAGATAGACCGCCGAAGCCAGGGTCTGGCAGGCTAAGGGTGCATGGAGAGCCGGACGCACGTTGATGGCCAGCGTGCATTGCGGCACACCCTTAGTGGCATCCGGATGCAGCCGGCCGATGGCTCTCAGCATGAGCAGGGCAAAAAGCGTAGCAGGCGAGGTGTCGGTAGTCCTGACGTATCTCATCACCTGCTGCTCGGAAATGAGGATGTTCACGGTTTCCTTCACTTCTGCCAATGGACAGACCGCCTCATCGATAAGCCTGAATCCCTTGGGTGGTGGTGGCACGGGCAACGGATGCAAGTCGCGCTTGGGCAACAATGCGGGATCCATCCATTCGTCCTCACTAATCGTGTCGCCCAGCATGCGGACACCCGTGCTGTCGAGGTTAGCATCGTAGCAACGTCGGCAATACTCATAGAGCAGCGTGCGCAACACGTTGTAGGCTCCCGTGCCGTCGGTCAGCATGTGGAAGAAGTCGATGGCCACGCAGTCGTCCCAACAGGAAAAAGCTACCAAGTGGTCGTTAGCCTCAGGACCGAGCAGTTTCACAGGTTCTTCTGCAGTCTTCAGCACCCACGGCTGCTGGTTGTCGTCCAGCATATAGTGCTCTATTCCGCGTTCGTCGGCCTCCACACTCAGTTTCACGCAATAATAGGGGTAGCGTGTCTGTGTGGCGAGTATAGCCTGTCTCATCATTCCGGCATCAATGGTGTCCTGCATGCGAACGGTCATGCGGACGGTCTGAGGGGCATCAACGTCTGCCATATTGAGAAATACCCTCCCAGATACCACTTGTCTTTTCATCAGTTTTCTTCTTTTGCTTTATGTGGTCGATATAGTCTCCAGCTGTTTGTTTTGCGTACTAATCGACTGCAAAGTTACAAAATATTCCATAAAACGGCAAACTTTTCGGTTCATTTTCAACTGGATGTCGGGTAATTATAAGACCTGGCCAACGCTTCAAAACCATGCACCCTGCACCCCAATGGCCGAGAAACTCCCTACACACCGTGCTTTTCGTGGGGTGTAAGGTTCAGAAAGCCCTGCACCCACTTTTCACCCACCTTGCCTCTGACTTCGGCGCTGCGTCACTCTTTTCGCGCGCGTGCGCGTATATAGTAGGGAAAAGAAAAAAGAACCCACACTTCCCACACTTTCCACCCCTAAAGGTATGAGTGTGAGAAGTGTGGGAAGTGTGGGAAGTGTGGGTTAAAAAGTACTATTATCAATATATACGCATGCGCGTGCAAGTAATAGCGTTTTTTGCAGCATTCATCAGACTGGTGAAACTGATGGGGGCGGTTCGGGTGAGTGTAGAACCCTCACCTACACAAAATAAGTGCTTGACAATTGACATAGAGTCGTGAGAAGGCCACTCACAGAATTGAGTGGCCCACTCAAGGAGCTGAGAAGGCCACTCACAGAATTGAGTGGCCCACTCAAGGAGCTGAGAAGGCCACTCACGGAAATGAGTGGCCCACTCAAGGAGCTGAGAAGGCCACTCACGGAAATGAGAAGGATATTGTCTGCGTCACCCCAATCTTCATCACAGCAAATCGTTTTGAGCTATTTTGCCACAGCGCATTGACCCGTAGCCTGACGGTACTTCAGGATGTTCGTCTGGTAGTCGATAAAGGCATCGGTACGGCGATCGAGGGCCTGTTGGTAGAGCAGCTGAGCCTCCAGAAGGTCGGACATGCGGCTGGTACCTGCACGATAGTAGTCACGCTGCAGGCGCAGGTTCTCTTCGGACTGTTCGATGCTACGCTGTGCAATGGCCAGCTGCTGATAAGACTCCTCGACGCTATTCCAGCTGTTCTGCATACGGATACGCAGCAGTTCGGACTTGTCGCGCTGCTCGTCGACGGCCTGCCGATAGGCTATCTGACTACGCTGGGTGGCATGAGAGCCACCCCACCAGTCAGAGATGGGGACGCTAACGGTTGCGAAGAGCATACCAAAGGTGTGGTTGCGGTCCATCAGGTTGTGGTAGTTGTAGCCGGCACCAACAGCTACGGAGGGTAGCAGCTGGCCAACGGTGATGCGGCGCTGCAGGCGGGCAGCCTCTACCTGCTTGCTCAGCAGCTGGTACTCGGCAGTCGTGAGCAGCGAGCTGTCGTGATCCTGACGTAGCGTGGCGGGCGACGGGACCTCGGTGCCACGGGTGAGCTTGAAGTCCGTGGTATGAAGCCCGCAATATTGCGCGAGCAGCATACGGACCACGCTGATGCCGTTCTGCAGTTTGAGACGCTGGCTCTCCATCTCGTTCTGGCGTAACTGTACCTGTAGCAGGTCGTTGCGCATGGCAAGCCCTGCACGGACAGCTATCTCGACGTCCTTTCTGATGTCGGAAAGCAGGGTGTCGACAGCAGCCACAGTCTTCAGTTTCTCTTCGAGCGAGACGACCTGCCAGTAGTACTGCTCGGTGTTGCGTTCGACCTCGTTCTCAGACAACTGTAGCTGCAGTCGGCTGACATCCTCACCGACCTTGGCCAAACGGTTGCCATTGACAATCTGGCCGCCAGCGAAGACGGGCTGCACAGCAGTGATGCCGGCAACGGTACCGTTCTTCATCATCGAGACGCTGACGGGGTCGGCCAGCGAGGCCAACGCTTCGGCAGGTAGCATCATCGAGAGCGTGGTGCCGAGTGCTTCGGGTACCACCTGTGACGGGGTGACTGTGGTCTGGGCCATGTCTTTGTTGGCGTTGAACCAGAGGCCGTTGGCGCTAACTGTTGGGAAGTACTTCGTCAGCGCTTCGCGGCGCTGGTGGCGTGCAGCATCGATGCTGTAGCGGGCGCTGCGTACGGCGACATTGTTGTGGAGGGCGGAGTCGCGAAGCTGCTCCAGGCTATACGTCCGCTGGGCTGCTGTGATACAGCAGCATACGGAACAGAGGGCAGTTGTTATGATTTTGTTCATTCTTTTTCTCTTATTATTTAGTCGGAACCTTAACTGCGTTAAGCTTTCTCACTTAGTCGAAACCTTCCAGTAGATGACGGGGAGCATGGTGACGACAAGGATAAGCGAGCCGATGCCACCGGCGAAGATGGTGACACCCACAGGCATCCAAAAGCTGGACTGAGCGATAATCATCGGTACCACACCGACAGCCGTGGTGGCCGTAGTGAGGAAGATGGGTACCATACGGCGCTTGCCGGCATCGTAGGCTGCCTTGCGGACGGCTTCGTTGTAACGGCGGCGCTCGTCGTCGGTAGCCATAGCGGGCAGTCCACCGGGGATGGACTTTCTGACCAAGTCATTAGCATGCTCGAAGATAAGTATCTCGTTACGCATGATCATACCCATCAGCGTAATGAGTCCGAAGATGCTGGTCAGGCCCAACGCGCGGTTCATCAGTCCGAGACCGATGAGCGAACCAGGCACAAGCAGCACGAGGGCTACCATGCAGACGGTGGTAATGCCAAACTTCTTGAAGTTGAACAACAGGAAGAAGAATACGATGAGCATGGCTATCATCGTGCCCCAGAAGATCTGAGGCAGGGCTTCGTCGCCGTACTCTATCTCGCCGCCCACCTCGGTGCGCACACCCTGCGGCAGCTGTATCTCGTGGTTCATCATGTCGGCCAGCAGCTGTTCGATGGGGGCGGCATAAACGCCATGAGCAAACTGGGCCGTTACGGTGATACACCGTTCACCGCCGCGATGGACGATACGGCTCTCGCTCCACATCGGGCTAACTTGTGCCATTTGCCGCAGCGGTACCGTTGTATTGCTGCCAACGATGCCCGAGGATAGTAGCGTCATCGGCGTGGTCACTCCCAGATTACGGATGTCGGAGAAGGTCATGTCGACATCGTCCTTAACGACGATGGGCAGCTCGTCGTTACCCTCCCACATCTGGCCGACGCGTAGGTCACCCGACGTGGCGCTAAGTGCCAGGGCTGCCGTGGTGCGCGTGATGCCCAGTTGGGCCGACGCCACGGGGTCGAGTTTGACGTTGACGATGGGGTGCGGCTGGTAATAGTCGGTGTGTACCCACTCCAGTTCAGGCATCTTTCGCATCTTCTGCATCATCTGCTCGGCCACGACGTGCAGCGAGTCGATGTTGTCGCCATAGAAGCGGTATTCCAATTCGGGTACCTCCATATAGTCGAGCCGTTTGAAACGCACGTAGGCATCGGGGAATGCCTCGCTCAGCCGTGGCTGGTAGTCGGCCAGCAGTTCAAGCGTTGCCATGTCCGACTCGGTGTTGACGATGAACTGTGCATAGTTGTCGCCAGCCATCTGCGGAGCGTAGGCATCCATAAAGCGTGGCGAGGCACAGCCTATGAAACTGGTGATGTCCCTCACCCGCTCGTCGCGTTGCAGCACGTGGCGCACGGAATCGGCAACAGCCTCGGTGTCGGCCAGTCCCTTGCCGTCTGGCAGGTATATCTCTACAGCAAACTGGTCACGGTCGGCAAAGGGGAAGAGGCGTATCTTTAGCGTCGGCACGATGAGACTTGACAGCAGGATGACAATCAGTCCGCACAGCATTGTCATCCACGGATGGTGGAAGGTGACGCGTAACACCTTATTATATATACGCTGTACGCCCTGTGTTATCACGTTGCCACCAGTCTTTACTTTGTCTGGCTTAATGATCAGCACCTCAAGGAAGGGGATGACGGTGACGGCGAGGAACAGCGACACCATCAGGTTGACGGTGATGGTGACGGGGAAGTCCTCAAGAGCGTCGTGAAACGTGCCGCGCATCGTGACGAGATAGGGATAGAAGATGGCACAGATGCAGATGGTGGCCAGCATCATCGGCATGAAATACTGTCGCGACGACTCGATGGCCGCTTCCTTGGGCTGGTAGCCCTTGTCCAGATATTCCAGATAGCCGTCGATGACGACTATCGAGTTGTCGACAATCATTCCCAGCACGACGATGAGTGCTGCCAGCGTGATGATGTTCAGCTCGATACCCATCAGGTACATGATAGCTACTGAGATAAACGTGCTCAGGGGTATGGTGATGGCTGCCACGACGGCACTCCGCATGGGGAAGAGCACCATCATGACCAGGATGATGATAATCATGGCGATAATCAGGTCGCGCAGGAAGGAGGTGACGCTCAAACCCACCACCTTGGGCTTGTCGGCCATACGGGTAATGGTGACGTCGGAGGGCAGTTCCTCTTCCGTAAAACGTTGCAGCACACGCTCAACGTCGCTACCGTACTGTACCACATTGTTGCCTGCACTCATCTCCATCGATAGCAGCACACAGGGGTGACCATTCTGCTCGATACGGCTGGCTGGGCTGTCGTATTCACGTTTTACACGGGCTATGTCCCTCACCCGCACCACCTTGTTGGTCGAAGGGTCGGTATAGATTATCTGGTTGGCAATCTCCTCCTCAGAATTCTCCGTAGGCTCCACGTGGATAGGTATCTGCTGGTCGTCGTCGCGTATGCTGCCGCTCATGGTGGTAACGCCCTGCGCCTGCAGTCGGCTGAACAGCATCTGCTGCCCTATGCCGTAAGCCTGCAACCGCTGACGGTCGACATAGAGCGAAATCTGTTCCTGCTGGTCGCCGAAGAGTTTGACGTTAGCCACCGACGGTATGCGGCGCAGCCTGTCGGAGAGACGGTCGCTATAGTCCTTCAATTCACGGTAGCTGCGCTGGTCGCTCTCAATGGCGATAAGCAGCGCCGAAGTGTTGCCGAAGTCGTCGTTGGCAACGACGGCCAGCACGCCAGTTGGCAGACTCGACTTAAAGAGGTTCAGACCGTGCTTTATCTTGCTCCACACCTCGTCCTTGTTGTTCACGTCGTCGTTCAGCCGTACCATGACGATACACATGCCGTTCTGTGACGTCGACGTCGTCTTCGTGCGGTGTACCTCGCCGAAGGTGAAGAGGTAGCGTTCCAGTGGTCGTGCTACCTGCTGCTCCACCTCCTCGGCTGTAGCGCCAGGATATACGGCCACCACGACACCCTGTCGGATAGTGACGCTGGGGAACTCGTCCTTCGGCATGACGTACATACCATAGATGCCAAGTATAAAGAGTATGGTGACTATCAGCAACGTGATGGGATAGTGCTCCAAAGGCCAGTAGAGCCATGACATCTTTTTCATTTTTCGATATTGCGATTTTTCGGTTTTCCGATGTTACGATATAACGATGTTACTATAATGGGATAACGGTGATTAATAAACAACCTTCGTGCCCTCACTCAGTTTCTGGTAGCCCTCTGTGACGATGCGCTGCCCAATGCTGATGCCGTCGGTGACATAGACGTAGTTGCCCGTCGTGTTGCCAATCTCCACGGTAGTGCGGTGAGCGGTGCTGTCTGGTGCAACAGTCCACAGGAACAGGGAACCATCGGCACGACGCTGTACGGAGGTGACGGGGACCGACCGGCTGGAGACGGCCTTCGAGCCTTCAGTAATAAAGCGCACGCTGGCCACCATGCCTGGCAGCAGCTGACGGCCATTGTTAGCCACATGGATGCGCACCTCGTAGGTATGTGTCAGGGCATCGGCCTGCACGCCCTTCTCGATATGTCCTCCACTGAACTGGCGCCCGATAGACTCTACGCCGATGTTCGTCGGAGTGTTGGCATGAATGCTGCTCAGCTCGCCCTCTGGCACGGACACCATGACACGCACGCTGCTGATGTCGAGGATGGTAGCAACGGCCTGCGACGGCAGGGCGGTCTCGCCAGCTCCCACCAACTTCTTGCCGATAATGCCGCTGACGGGTGCCGTCAGCTTACAGTCGGCAAGGTTCTTCTTGGCCACCTCCAGCTGCGACTTCGCCTGGGCAACCTTGCTCTGCACCTCCACCCACTGAGCCTCGGGCAGTGAGCCGTTGTCGTGGAGCATCTGGTAACGCTGCATAGCATCGCTGGCATGAGCCATCTGCGCCTCGGCACCGTCGAGCAGGTTGCGTGCCTGCGTGTCGTCCATTTCGGCTATCAGTTGTCCTCGACTGACGGCCTGGCCTTCGCTGACCAGCACGCGGCGTACGATGCCCATGCTCGTGAAACTGACGGCCGTAGCCTCACGCTCCTCGACGATGCCCACGTAGGTTTGTGCCTGGTCGGTTATCGAGGGCGACACCATTATTGTCTTCACTCTTGTTGGTGCCTTAGCCGTTGTGGGTTTACTGTCGCCACAACCGATAAGCAGCAGGACGACGAGGCTTATGGGTAAAACACTAATAGGGTAAGACAACAGACCCTTCATCATCTTGCCCGATTGCTCTATCATTTTCTGTATTTCCATCTTATTACTTATTTATATATGTATGCTTGTTCACTCTTTCATTTTTTCACTTTTTTCCATTCTCATCTTTTCCACGTATCTCATTTCGTGGAGGATGCGCTTCTGGCGCTTGAGCATGAAACTGCTGGGATTGGCAGAACTGTAGCGCAGCGGATTGGGCAGCGTAGCAGCTATCAGCGCACATTGCTCGCGGGTTAGCCGAGAGGCACGGGTATGGAAGTGCCACTCGGCCACAGCATCGGCACCATAGATGCCCGGCCCCATCTCGATTGAGTTGAGGTAGACCTCCATGATGCGGTCCTTGCTCCAGAAAAGTTCCACGAGCAGGGTGAAGTAGACTTCCAGTCCCTTGCGCAGCCACGAGCGTCCCGGCCACAGGAACACGTTCTTAGCCGTCTGTTGCGATATGGTAGAGGCTCCTAAGCGGCGCTTCTCTGGGTGCTTGATGTTGCGCATGGCAGCATGCTCGATGGCCTTGTAGTCAAAACCGTGATGCGTCAGGAACTTGGCATCTTCGGAGGCCATCACGGCCAGCGGCAGTTCGGGGGCTATCTCGTCGAGCGGCACCCAATGGTGGTGCAGCGTCAGCGACTCGCCGGCAGCAGACTGTTGAGCCATGCGGATGAACATGAGTGGCGTGAAGTAGACGGGAATCCACTTCAACGCTACTACAGAAAGAATAGTGGAGGTCAGAAAAACCACCACTATCCCAAATATTGCTTTCTTGATGAAACGGATGATGCGCTTCATCCTGTGTGTTTTTACCTTTTCAACATTTTACCTTCTCATTCTTTTACTGCAGCGTACCAGCCTCAGCCTTCTGGATCATCTCCTGCGAAGCATACATGTAGACCTCGACGCGGCGATTCTGCTTGCGGCCAGCCTCGGTAGAGTTGTCGGCTACGGGATTGCTGGAACCCTGTCCCTCGACGCTCTTCACCTGGGCAGCGCTGACGCCACAGGACTTCAGGTAGGTGTCAACGCTCTTGGCACGGCTTACAGACAACGGCTGGTTGACAGCATCGCTACCCGTAGAGTCGGTGTGGCCGATGATGGCGATGTCGCAGTCCTTGTTGTTGTTCAGCACCTTGGCAAACTGTACCAACGAGTTCTTGGCACTCTGCGACAGGACAGCCTTACCAGTAGCGAAGAGAATGCCCGAGTCGAAGGTCACCTTAACAGCATCCAGACCGTTGGCATCCTTGACGGACTCCACCTGGGCGTTCTGCACCTTGGCAGCCTCGGCCTTGGCCTTGTCCATTTTCTTACCGATGATACCACCGGCAGCAGCACCTACAGCACCACCGAGAGCAGCTCCGATAGCTGTGTTGCCTGCTATCTTACCGATTATTCCACCGAGCACGGCTCCACCGGCGGCACCGATGCCTGCACCTTTCTGCTGATTGTTACATGCTGCGACCAAACCTACGCAAAGTAATAAGGAAAGAACTTTTGTTTTCATACTTTTTCTGATTAATTATGTTAAACTGTTAGATATTTTTCTGATTATTATTGTGAATCTTTTGATTCTGACCGCAAAATTAAAAAAAAACTACGAACTATGAACTATGAATTATGAACTTTTTCGTACCTTTGCAGCAAATTTTAAGAAAATTACAAAGAAATATGGCAAAAGAATTAAAAGAATTAACAAAACGAGCCGATAATTACAGCCAGTGGTACAACGACCTCGTAGTGAAGGCCGACCTCGCTGAGCAGTCGGCAGTACGCGGATGTATGGTGATCAAGCCCTACGGCTATGCCATCTGGGAGAAGATGCAGCAGCAGCTTGACAAGATGTTCAAGGAGACTGGTGCTCAGAACGCCTATTTCCCCTTGCTCATCCCGAAGTCGTTTCTCAGCCGCGAGGCCGAGCACGTCGAGGGCTTCGCCAAGGAGTGTGCTGTGGTGACTCACTACCGTCTGCGTGCCAAGGAGGACAAGAGCGGCGTTGAGGTAGACCCCACAGCCAAGTTGGAGGAAGAACTGATTGTTCGCCCTACTTCTGAGACCATCATCTGGAACACCTACAAGAACTGGATCCACTCATGGCGCGACCTGCCGCTGATGTGCAATCAGTGGTGTAACGTGATGCGCTGGGAGATGCGTACGCGCCCCTTCCTTCGCACCTCTGAGTTCCTGTGGCAGGAGGGACATACCGCTCACGCCACCAAGGAAGAGGCTGAGGCTGAAGCCAAGAAGATGCTGCACGTTTATGCCTCGTTTGCCGAAGAGTGGCTGTCGCTGCCCGTGCTGCAGGGTGTGAAGAGCGAGACGGAGCGTTTCGCCGGAGCCTTAGACACGTACACTATCGAAGCCATGATGCAGGACGGCAAGGCGCTTCAGAGCGGTACGTCGCACTTCCTCGGCCAGAACTTTGCAAAGGCCTTCGAGGTGACCTATCTGAATAAGGAGAACAAGCCTGAATACGTTTGGGCTACGTCGTGGGGCGTTTCTACCCGTCTCATCGGTGCCATGATCATGGCCCACTCCGACGACAACGGTCTGGTGCTGCCTCCGCGCATCGCACCCATCCAGGTGGTCATCATCCCCATTGCCACGAAACCCGAGCAGATGGAACTCGTGAATAAGGAGGTGGCTCCCATCATCGAGGGATTGCGCCAGAAGGGTATCAGCGTGAAGTTCGACGACTCTGACAACAAGCGTCCCGGCTTCAAGTTTGCCGACTACGAGCTGAAGGGTGTCCCCGTGCGCCTGGTGCTTGGTGCCCGCGACCTTGAGAACGGCACCATCGAGGTGATGCGCCGCGACACACTAGAGAAGGAGACCGTTAGCATCGAGGGTATCGTAGAGCGTGTAGCCGGTCTGCTGGATGACATCCAGAAGAACATCTTCGAGAAGGCCCGCAAGTATCGTGACGAGCACGTCTACGAGTGCGACGACTACGAGGAATTCAAGACGAAGGTGAAGGACGGTGGTTTCTTCCTCTGCCACTGGGACGGCACAGCCGAGACTGAGGCCCGCATCAAGGAGGAGACTCAGGCCACCATCCGCTGCGTGCCTTTTGCCTACGAGCAGACGCCTGGCACGGACATGGTGAGCGGCAAGCCTGCCAAGCATCGTGTCATCATAGCCCGTAGCTACTGAGGAAAAAGTTAAAAGGTGAAAAGGTGAATAATTTGCTGCCGCCGTAATTGGAGTCCGGCAGGAAATTATTCACCTTTTCACTTTTTCTCATCTTACTGTCATGTGGAAGCAGCCTTGCTTTACCTCATATTTTATAAAGCAACGACCTTCCTGACGCTTGTCGCGCAGCACTTCGCTGAGCACCCACTTCAGCGTGTCGTTGCTGACGTTGCGGCTGATGGCGTTATAGCGGTTATAGCAGATGTCGAACGTCGTACCGTAGAGGTGGCATGAGTTCTCAGTAGCATTGCCGTTGTGGCGCTGCAGTCTCTGCACGTCCTGCTTGGTGCGCAGCACACTAGTGACAATGAGCTGATGGATGGGTACGCCCTTGCGGTAGAGGCTGTCGTAGAAAGCTTCGCCGATGTCACCCAGCAGCACGGCGGCACGTGGCACCAGGTAGGGAATAGAGCTGTTCAGCGGGTCGACATGATAGTAGGGACTCTCGCCGACATACACCAGTTCCTGCTTGCGCTTCTCGGCATCCTGCCGGTTGGCTACGGGGCGCACACCCCAGCGGTTGGCGGCTACTATCTGAATGCTCTGGCTGTCGGGGAAAGCCTCGCGGTAATCGGGCACGCTAAGTATGGGGTGAACACCCTTTCTTCGAGCCGTGGCAGCAGCAGCCTGTCGAGATTCCGAATCTTCTGTCTCGGTCGTGACGGCGGCCTGTTGAGCGTCGGAGTCGGCATTTAATCGTGCGACGTCAGCCTTGTCGCTATGTTCCGCCGATGCCGTATTGCTGTACTCCTGCCCTACCGTGTCGACGAAGGGGCGAAGCACGGCCAGCACGGCCACAGTACATGCAAAACACAGGAGGAACCGGTTCTTCGTGGGTTTCTTCATGTCGGTCTGCGAGGTCTTACTTTTCTGGAGCGATGGGCACTTGATAGCGTTCGCCAGTCTGTTGTGTCAGCCTGCGGGCAAAGCCTTCGCTGTAGCCGGGACGCTTCACGGTAGCCCCCAGTCCGGTGCTGGTACGCAGGAACTTTCCGTTGTCGTCGGGTTTGACGGCCATGTCGTTGTACTTCACTATCAGGAAGTAAGCCAGCTGCCGCCAGCGTTCTATCATACGCTGTGCCTGATCTACGCTGTAGTCGTTGAGGTAGCGTTGCATCTGCGTCTCTCCCATCTGTCGTGCCTTTTCCTCGACGGCGGACTGCTGGTCGAAGTATGCCTGCTGCAGAGAGTCGCGGACGGCCTTAAGCGTGGGGAACAGTACTGAATAGCGCGGATAGACCATGTTGCTGACCCAGTTTTCCACCCAGTAGGCATTCTTCATCGAGAACGTCACATCGTCGGCTCCCGGCGTGTTGTAGCACTCGGGTCGGCGGGTCATGGAGCAGTAGACGGGTGTATAGGCCACCATGTTGCCGTCGTCGTTGCCGAACCAGAAGCATCCTCCCACCTGCCGGGGCAGCCATGAGCGCATCTGCGACACGAAACTCCATGCCGTCTGCTGGGTCGACGTGGGACGCTCGTTGAAGTACTTACGGCCGTCAACGTTATAATATAGTGGTGTAGGACGGTAGGGCATGTGCCAGATGCCGGCACCGATGTCCGTCGAGTCGATGGCCAGAGGCGTGCCCTCGTAGTGGTCGCGCATGTCCTGCATGACATCCTGAACGCTCAGCTTGCGGTCGGGTATCACCCAAAGGGGCATGTCCTCTGCCTGTGGATCCTTACCCAAGGCCCATGGCAGATAGCGGTCCATGCCAGCTACGTGGTGGTTGAAGAAGCTCCATACACGGGCATCGCAGATGCGGCGCCCGCTGAAGTCGGGGAAGGCATAGGCCGTCTTCCATGAGAAGTCCTCGTCCTTGCCGGAGAACCACCCCATCTTGCGGGCAAACTTGATGGCATTCTTCGAGTACAGCACGTTGTCCTTGTCTTTCAGGGGAAAGCGTCCTATGCGGCTCTGGTTGGCATGTCCGCAGATGGCATCGTCGGGTATGCGGCGGGCTACCCATACCACGCGCTCCTTCGACCGCTGACGGTCAGGGCCGCAGCCTTGCATCTCCATGATCCAAGCCTCGTTGGGATCGCAGATGGTGAATGTCTCGCCTTCGGAATAGTAGCCATACGTCTCGGCGAGCGACGTCATGACCTGTATGGCCTCACGGGCTGTCCGTGAGCGTTGCAGGCCGATGTAGATGAGCGAACCGTAGTCGATGAGTCCTGTGGAGTCTACCATTTCCTCGCGTCCGCCATAGGTCGTCTCACCGATGGTCACCTGCCACTCGTTGATGTTGCCCACCACATTGTAGGTTTCCTCGGCCTCGGGTATTGCTCCCAGATACTTGTTGGTGTCCCACTCGTAAATCTGCCGCATGGCACCCTTCGGATGGTGGGCTGCCGGATAGTGGGCCAGGTTCATGAAGGCTCCATACGAGTCGGCATTGTAGGAGCAGATGACGCTGCCGTCCACCGAGGCTTTCTTGCCTACGATGAAGTTGGTACATGCCGTGGCATAGGCTGCGGTGAGCAGCACGACGGTCAGGAGTGATAGTCTGGTTCGCATCATATTGATATTATGGTTTACTCTGACTTAAAAATATTGTATTTTACTGATTTCCAATCTACTGAACTTACTATCTTCATCCTTTCCTGTAGCGCTCTGCCTGCGACTGTATCAGTTCGACGTCGTCGAAATAGTTGATCTGCATGGCCTGACGTACCTCGCTCATGGTCTGGGCAGCGGTCTCGCGGGCCCGCTCAGTTCCACGACGCAGGATGTTGTAGATTTCGGGGATATCCTGCTCGAACTCGTGGCGGCGCTGGCGGATAGGCTCCAACATCTGGTTGAGTATCTGGTTGAGGAACTTCTTGCACTTCATGTCGCCCAGTCCGCCGCGGCGGTAGTGGTCCTTCAGCTCATCGAGGTTCTGATACTCGGGCCAGAACTGCTGAAAGTCCTCGGTCTTCGAGAAGGCATCAAGGTAGGTGAACACGGCGTTACCCTCCACGTGTCCGGGGTCGTTCAGGTTGATGTGCTCGGGGTCGGTGTACATCGAGCGCACCTTCTGCCACACGGTGTCAGCATCGTCGCTGAGGTAGATGCAGTTGCCAAGCGACTTCGACATCTTCTCCTTGCCGTCGGTACCGGGCAGGCGGCGGGCGGTAGCGTTCTCAGGGAGCATGATCTCGGGCTCTACCAGCACGGGGGCGTAGGTCTGGTTGAAGCGGCGCACCAATTCGCGGGTCACTTCGAGCATCGGCTCCTGGTCCTCGCCGACGGGCACGGTGGTCGACTTGAACAGCGTGATGTCGGCAGCCTGCGACACGGGGTAGCAGAAGAATCCCAGCGGGATGTTTGCCTCGAAGTTGCGCATTTTGATTTCGGTCTTCACAGTCGGGTTGCGCTGCACGCGGCTGACGGTGATGAGGTTCATCAGGTATGTCGTCAGCTCGGCCAGCTCGGCTATCTGGCTCTGGATGAAGATGGTACACTTCTCCGGGTCGAGTCCGGCCGAGAGGTAGTCGAGAGCCACCTCGACAATGTTCTGGCGTATCTTCTCCGGGTTGTCGGCGTTGTCGGTCAGCGCCTGTACGTCGGCCATGAACACAAACATCTTGTCGTAGTTGCCAGCATTCTGAAGCTCCACGCGGCGGCGGAGCGAACCCACATAGTGTCCCAGGTGAAGCTTACCTGTAGGACGGTCTCCTGTCAATATAATCTTTCCCATATTGCTAAATAATACCATGTTTAATTTTCGAGTTGCAAAGTTACAAATAATAATCGAAACAACAGCATATAATCAGAAAAAATTTACGCTGTGAGTGGCGCCGGCTACCTGCTGCGTAAATAGAACTACCTGCTGGGTAATCTCTGGAATGTACA
Source organism: uncultured Prevotella sp. (assembly GCA_946409435.1). GTDB lineage: Bacteria > Bacteroidota > Bacteroidia > Bacteroidales > Bacteroidaceae > Prevotella. The sequence continues at coordinate 19,594 of CAMJWJ010000030.1, forward strand.
GCGACGGCACACCTGCAACAAAGCGAGCAAGCGTACTTTTCAATATTTCAAAATCACGTCAACACTATATGCAACATTTACCGTTGGAGGGGCTGCTGGCTGTTAGGTTGCCTTTCCGTATGCCACGGAAGCAGCTAATCTTTGCCATAATAATTCAATATAAAGAACTAAATCTCTCAGAATTATTAATTTTGTCAGTTTTTTAAGGAATAAAGCGTTAAATTCTAACAGCCGTTAAGCATAGGGGGCTAAGTGTTAAATTGCGACAAAAATACATGACAATTTGTCAGAATCACAAAAATTGCGCCTATATTTGCACTCGATTTCACGACCAGACACGTTCTGGCACTAAAGAAACAGTACATTATAAACATTATTTAAAAAGAAAATAGCAGATTATGAAAAAGATTGTAAAAAGCATCATGCCGGCTATGTACCTCATGTTTATAGCATTCTCGGCAGCATCGTGTAACAAGACCCAAGCTGCTCCTGCGACAGCTTCGTCAACACCAGCACCAGGACAACCCGTAGACCTGACCTACGCAGCCGAAAAGTCACTGCCAGCGGTAGTCTACATCAAGTCGGTCATCAACTCAAAGGTTCAGACCGTCGAGTACAGCGACCCCTTCGAGGACTTCTTCTCCGACCCCTTCGGCGGATTCTTCGGCCGCGGACAGGGCAACGGCAACGGCCGCAAACGCCAGGTGCAGACGCCTAAGCGCGCTGCTGCCGGCTCGGGAGTCATCATATCGGCCGATGGATACATCGTCACCAACAATCACGTTGTCGACGGTGCCGACGAGCTGACTGTCACGCTGAACGAAAACTCCGAGGAGTACTCGGCACGCATCATTGGTGCTGACAAAACGACAGACCTGGCACTCATCAAGATTGACGCCAAGAACCTGCCTGCCATCGTCATCGCCAACTCCGACGACGTCAAGGTTGGCGAATGGGTGCTGGCCGTCGGCAACCCCTTAGGACTGAACAACACCGTGACGGCTGGCATCGTCTCGGCCAAAGCCCGCTCAATGGGTGGCGGTGTCAGTTCGATGATCCAGACCGACGCAGCCATCAACCAAGGTAATTCTGGTGGTGCACTGGTCAATACGCGTGGCGAGCTTATCGGCATCAACGCCATGCTGGCATCGCCCAACGGCTCGAACATCGGCTACGGATTCGCCATTCCCACCAGCATCGTCAACAAGGCCGTCGAGGACTTTAAGAAGTACGGCACCTACCAGCGCGCACTCATTGGCATCCAGGGGGGTAGCGTGAAGGACTACGTTGACCACATGAAGGATCAGGAGAAGGAAGTGAAGGACTACGGCACGATGGAAGGTGTGCGCATCGACAGCGTTGTGGAGGACGGTGCTGCTGCCGACGCCGGACTGGAGAAGGAGGACGTCATCACAGCCATCGACGGACAGAAAGTCAGAGATATGGGCGAACTGCAAGGCATACTGGCCAAGAAGCGTCCCGGCGAGCAGGTGAAAGTGACCTACATGCGCAACCAGAAGTCAAAGACCGTCACGCTGACGCTGAAGAACGAGCAGGGTAACACGAAGGTAGTGAAGAACGCCGACGTCGACGTGTTGGGCATCGACGTACGCCCCGTCACCGAAAGCCAGAAGAAACAGCTGGAAATCAGCTACGGACTGGAGGTTCTGAAGGTCAGCGGCGGCAAGATGAAAGATGCCGGCGTACCTAAGGGCTTCATCATCCAGCGCGTCAACGAACAGCCCATGAAGACGTTCGACGACCTGCAGGATGCCGTCAAGGAAGCATCGACGTCGAAAGACCAGATGCTCGTCATCAAGGGTATCTTCCCCACCGGACGCCGAGGCGGTTTCGTGGTCTACCTGCAGGGTGAATAGGCCGCGACGACAGCCCTCGTAACTGACGAATGAGGGCAAAAGATAAAAAAAGTAAGGTATTTTCTTGGTCAATCCGAAAAAATACCTTACTTTTGCACTCTGCTATAAAGTACGACTAGATGAGACAACTGAAAATCACACGGTCCATCACTAACCGAGACAGCGAATCGCTGGAGAAATACCTGCAGGAGATAGGACGCGAAGAACTGCTGTCCAGCGAAGAAGAGGTGGAACTGGCACAACGCATACGCAAAGGCGACCGCAAAGCACTGGAACGGCTGACGAAGGCCAACCTGCGCTTTGTCGTGTCCGTAGCCAAGCAGTACCAAAACCAGGGACTGTCGCTGCCCGACCTCATCAACGAGGGCAACGTCGGACTCATCAAGGCTGCCGAGAAGTTCGATGAGACGCGTGGTTTCAAGTTCATATCGTATGCCGTATGGTGGATACGTCAGAGCATTCTCCAGGCCATTGCCGAGCAGAGCCGCATCGTCAGGCTGCCACTCAACCAGGTCAGCTCGGTGAACAAAATAAACCAGATACTCAGCCAGTTCGAGCAGGAGAACGAGCGGCGTCCGTCGGTAGACGAGATTTCCGAGCGACTCGACCTGTCCGAGGAGAAAATCGACGAAGCCATGATGGTCAGCGGCAGACACGTCTCCGTAGACGCCCCATTCGCCGACGGCGAGGACAACTCGCTGCTCGACGTGCTGGTGAACGACGATGCCCCCATGGCCGACAAGCAACTCGTCGTGGAGTCGCTACGCGCAGAAATCAGCCGCGTGCTCATGATGCTCAACGAGCGTGAGCGCTGCGTGATAACAGCATTCTACGGCATCGGACAGCCCGAGATGACGCTCGAGGAGATTGGCAACAGATACGGACTGACCCGCGAGCGTGTCCGCCAAATCAAGGAGAAGGCCATACGCCGCCTCCGCAACAGTACGACAAACAAAACACTTAAAGCTTATTTAGGACAATGAACACTATCAAGTATATTCTGGCAGCGCTGCTGATAAGCGTTGCAGTAACCAACGAAGCCGCTGCCAAGCAGCAGAAGACCGACCACATGTACATCTTCGGATTCTCTGCATCGTTCCAGGACAGCACCGTGTACATCACCGACATCCAGGACGTTCAGGGCGCATGGATAGACAGCAAGCGGGGATTCCTGCTCGGTATCGAGAACTATTCCACGCAGTTGCAGGAGCATCTGGCCAACAAGCTGCAACGTCCCAACCGCGTCTGCATCACCTTCTACGACAAAGACCGCAAGAAGGTCGAGAAGAAAATGGCCAAGCTGAAGAAGAAGTACATAGAGAAAGGTATGGGCATGTACGACGTGCAGTACTTGACGACAGCCGACTTCCACTACGAGGCTGTAGACATGGGTGATGATTAAATCACCCATTTTTTATCGCCAACCTCTTCCATCCTCCATCATACATCTTCCATCCTCCATCATACATCATACATCTTCCATCCTACTCCGTAATCTGGTACTTCTTTTTGCGCTCGTGTTTCGCCTTCTGCGGAACACCGTTGAGCGTTGGCGTGCTGCTGCGCGGAGCACGGACACCACGATAGCCGTCCCACCGCTCAAGGATGCGGCGCACGTAGTCAACCGTCTCAGAGCCACGCATGTAGCCGTTCTTCACCACCCCATCATTATAGTATTCTGGACGTGACAAGCCCAGCACAAACGGCTCGACGTCACGCCACAGCATGGCGTTGCGGCCGTTCTTACGGGCAAGGGCCATCGCGTCGCGGATGTGGAACGAACCGCCGTTGTAGGCCGCCAGCACAAACTTCGTACGCTCTGACGGCACACGGATGTCGCTGAACGCCTGCTCCAGTTCGGCAATATAACGCACGGCGGCAGCAATATTCTTCTCAGGGTCGAAGATGTCGCTACGAGCCAGCCCCAGATGGTCGGCCGTACCGGGCATAATCTGCATCAGTCCGCATGCCCCAGCCCAAGAGCGTGCCTGTGGGTCGAACGTCGACTCCTGATAGCATTGCGCAGCCAGCAGCCGCCAGTCCCACCGAATGGTCTTCGCATAGTGCTGCAAGTAGCCGTCATAGTGGGAGATGACACCACCCGCCCTGTTCAGCATGGGCGAGAAGACACGTCGCTTCACCGACTTGGCAGACAGCAGGAAGTCCTCCTCCTTCTTCACCTCGGCCAGCATCGACGGCTGGTACCACTGTTCCAGTTCCATCTGCAGGTCCTCCTTGTCGGCACCCACGATCCAGCCCGGTCCGCCCTTCCTCATAGGATAGCAGATGAGGTCGGCCTCGCCGTCGCCGAGTCTACGGAGCATCTCGCTCGTGTCACGGCACACCTCCATGCGCAGGCTCACCCCTAACTTGTCGGCAAAGCGCTGGCACAGCAGGTACTGAGCACCAAGATGACGGCCGTGATAGTCGTAGTACGTGTCAGGCCCCGTCAGCGTCAGCGCTATCAGCTCGCCGTTGCGCTGAATGTCTTCCAGGTCGAAGTCGTCGTCGACAGGAATGGTGTCGGCAATCTCGCCCCAAGGGGTCACCACGGTTTCCTGCTGCTTCTTCTGACTACAAGAAACAAACAGAAACAGGACAATTATGACAAGATAGTGCATTTTCACGCTGCAAAGGTACACCTTTTATTTCTGTCTGCCAAATTTCTGAACAATGAAAACCACTATTACAGAAACCGCAGACACCACCTAATACTTCTTTCAGACGGCAAAAGCATCGTAATCCTAACCACACAAGCCACTATTCTACTAAAACGACATAAAATACTGCACTATATTTAATCTTTTCTTCAAAATAGTTTGGCTAATCCAAATTAAAGCAGTACCTTTGCACCACGAGAACCCGCCAAGCCTCTCCACGATGCTAAAATCGGCGGGACGTTTTATTTTATGATGGTACAATGCCTACTCGTCTATTGACATCAACGCGAGGAGCTCCCCCCCTGGTTGGGAGAATGAACCGCTGTGGAATATACCTATTTTTTTATAACGCGAGACAGACAAATCGGATTTTATGGAAAATAGCAAAATGTATTTCTTGAAGAAAAGCTACCTGCTGTTTATGGCTATGCTCGCTTTCACTCTCATAGTCCATGCACAGACAGCAAATGATAACCCTCGCGAACGTCTATGGCAAGCGT
>CAMJWJ010000031.1 GCA_946409435.1 uncultured Prevotella sp.
CACCTAAAGGTATGAGTGTGGCGTTGCAATCTCACACCTAAAAGGAAGTGTAGGAAGTGTAGGAGGTGTGGGAAGTGTGGGAAGTGTGGGTTCTTTTTTTCTTTTCCCTACTATATATGCGTACGCGCGCGAAGGATACTGCACTTGGGAGCAAATATACATTCAACGTAAATATCATTACTTGGCGTGGGGCATAGATATTCATGATAACAGTAGAATCACTATGAAAAAGAACATTTTTCTTCCAAAAATTTGGAGTTTTGGAATAAATATATTACTTTTGTGGCATGAATGAGAGAATAAGAAGTGCAGCATATACTAAAGAGTTTGATGAATACTATCAAAGTCTCCCTCAGAAAGTGAAGGACAAGTATGACTTTGTATTTGAAATCATGTTAACGAAGTATGTGGTCAGCACAAAATTCGTCAAGCGTCTTGAAAAGACTGATTTCTATGAAATGCGCGTATCCTTGGGCAACAATGAGTATCGCACGGTCCTTTTCACTATAGATGCAGACAACTTCATGGAGTGCAAGCATATGGTCATTCTTAACTCCTTCATAGAGAAAAGTTCAAAGCAATATAATGCAGAGATCAAGAAAGCCGAACGATTATTAAAAGAATGGGAGGACAGCTTATGATAAAAATTAGTGAAGAAAAATGGTCAAAATTGCCTAAGATAGAAGATCAACTTGACGAGAAATATGGTCCTGTAGGTTCGCCGTCACGTAAGGAATTTCAAGCTAAGGCGGAGGCATGGTATTATGCCGAACTGCTGCGCGATGAGCGCAAACGTCAGAAATTGACGCAACAGCAGTTGGGTGAACGTATTGGCAAGAAGCGAGAGTACATTTCTGCACTTGAGCAAGGGAAGACGGATATGCAACTTTCTACGTTTGTGCTTATTGCCAATGCCCTGGGCTTGAGATTCTCTTTAGTAGTAGGTTAGAAGAATAGGGAAAAATCTGAAAGGCTATTTACTCCTTATCAGGCTTCTGGCCGTCTCGATGATGGGGTCGACGCCCTGGGCGGTAGCCTCGTCGGTGAGTGCTGCCGGCACGTCAGGGGCTATGCCGAACTCGGTGTGCTGCTTGTGGCTGTCGTACATGGGGCAGGCCGAGAAGCGCACCGACCAGCCGTTGGGCAGTGAGCTGCTCATAGGCAGGCCGCTGCCACCGCCGGTATGGTCGCCGACGAGGGTGACGTTGGGCAACGAGCGCATCATGACGGTAAAGGCGTTGGCGGCACTGAACACGCTGCGGTTGGTGAGCACGCAGACGGGCTTGTGCCAGCGGATGCGGCTGGAGGGCTTGAGGTACTGAGGCTCCAGCGATGAGAAGTCGTTGTGGCCCGTACCCGTCTTGTGCTGGATATAGCCGACAAGGGTTTTCTCCTGAACGAAGCGGCCAGCCAGTCGCTCGGCTGTCGTCAGCTCACCGCCACCGTTGTTGCGGATGTCGATGATGAGTCCACGGCAGAGCATCAAGTAGGTCAGGCAGTCGTCGAGGTTGCCCTCGCCAACAGGATCCATGAACGACGAGTAGCGTATGTAGCCGATGTTGTCGTCGAGCACGCGGTAGCGCAATCCGCTGGCTATCTTGTAGTCGGTGCCTAAATAGCGTCGTTCCAGCGTGTCGCTGTAGTTCTTGGGGTAGGCTTCCTGCCATGCCCAGTAGCGGCCATAGTCCATGGAGGAGTTCAGGTTGACATGTCCGTCGCGCAACTCGCCGAGCATGTCGCAGCAGACTTCAAAGAGCTGAGTTTCCGTCATGTTGTCGTTTATGCGTACCTTATATTTCTGATATACCTGTTGCCAGTCCAGTCCATACTCCTGCTGCTTGTAGTCGAAGAAGCAGTAGTGGCTGTCGATAATCTGCCAGAGTGCCTCGAAGTTGCCTGTCGGCGTGTCCGATTTCTCTTCTGTGTCGACACAGCTTGTGAAAAGGGTAAGGGGAAAAAAAACGAGAAGGCCAAAGACGGTGCCCTTTACCATTTGCTGGAGTATGTTGGTGGTTCTGTTCATGGGGAATGCTTCTTTATTTACTTTTTCACTTTTTCACCTTTTTACGATGCTGAACCGCTTGGTCAGTCCTACGAGGAAGCGGTGGGTGTAGACGTGCTGGCGCAGGTTGTTGACCTTCTGCTGCTGCATGTTGCCCAGGTAGCCGAAGCGTAGGGTGAGGCCTCTTGACAGCTGGGTGTCTATGGTCAGCACGTGACGCCACTCGGGAGCCGACACAAAGGTGGTGGGCACGATGTTGTGGTCGTAGTTGCCGCGCGAGAATAGCTCGTAGTACGACTGCCCGTAGTTTGGCGAGAACGTGATGCCAGCCAGCGGCAGGCTGAGCTCGTAGCGAACCCTGCACGCCATCCTGCGGATGGTGAAGTCGTAGGAGGCCACACCGGTAGGCATGAGGTTGATGTGGACGCGGGCCTGTGCGGGATTGTTGCTGTTGCTGGTGTTATAGATGAATCCTAACGAGGCGTTGACCAGTCCGCCGGCCTGTAGATGCAGTTTGTCGTTCAGCAGTTTCCAACCGTACAGCCGTCCCCAATAGAAGTTGTAGGCTCCCTCCAGTTCCTGCTGTTGCTTGTTGCGGTCCTTGGTGAGCGAGACGTTGGCCTCGTGCTCCATCAGCGTCGACCAGCGGCTGTGGGGGCGCTGGCGCTCAACGGTAGTGAGGAAGGTGAGTCCCGTGCCGCTGAAGTGCTCGTCGGAAAGGTAGGTGTCGAGTACCTTTGTCGGGCCGATGCCCAGCATGGTGCTGCGCGTGATGACGGACAGGGAGTCTGGAGTCTGGGCCATGATATGGCCCAGCACCGAACAGAGGAAAAGGGCGAGGGGGAGAATTCGTTTATTCATTGTCGGTAGGGGAATGGACTGGTTATTCTTCGTCGGTGGGGAATAGGCTGAGTTGTCCGGTCAGTTCGTCAAACACCTGCTGCTGGCTCTTGCCGGCATCGGGGTCGAGGTTCTCCTCTTCGTCCTCAGTATTGTCGGCATCATCCGCATCCTCAGTGACTTCCGGGAAGCGGGTAGGCTCCAGCTCCTCGATGGTGGCAACCTGCCATGTGGTGAGGCGCTTGCCCTTGGCCTTGAAGCCCTTGACGGCAATGAACTGTTCGGCATCTATCTCCTCGCAGCCCCGTACGGCATCGTTGCCGCCGTATGTAACCAGCAGGCGAGGGTAGGGAGTGTCGGTGAGCAGTATCTGCTGTGAGTTGGGGTTCTCGCCGATATAGTTCTGCTTGCGCTTGGTGGCCTCCATGAGGAACCGCTTCAGATAGGGGTAGCCTTGGTTGTCGGCATCGTAGAGCACACAGCTCCACACCTTGCCGGCATCGTACTTCTCCAGCCGTTCGATGTTGTCCTCGAAGTGTACGTTGGCATCGAAGCCGCTGAGGTAGTAGTCGCCGTTCTTGAGGATGACCAGGATGCTGTCGCCATCGTTGAACTCGCCCAGCAGTCGTCCGTGCTCGTCGTAGTTCAGACGGTTGACGTCGGGGTCGTACCACACCTTGCGGCCGCCCAGTGTGGAGTGGCCGTGGCTCTTCAGCCCGATGCGGTGTATCTGGTATTTCGTCAGCAGGTTGCCTTTAGCCGAACGCCCCTTGATAAGGATTTCGGAGAAGTCCTTGTCGAAGAAGATGCGCTTCAGCTTGGGAGCAGGGGCGAGTGTCACCTTGATGACCTCTGCCTCGCCGTTGGGATTGGCTGTGAAGTAGAGCACTCGCGAACCCTCGGTGCCTGTCGTCAGGTCGTACTCGCGGTCGCGGGTGATGGAGGGCACGTTGAAGCGCTTGATGTAGTAATAGCCCTTGCGGCCGTCGCGGTAGACAGCGTTGTAGATGGTGCGCTGGTCGTTCTTCTTGAACACGCCGAGCCACATCACGTTCTTGCCGACAAACAGCTTGTCGGCCACACGTACCACTTTGAACTTGCCGTCTTTGTAGAACAGGATGATGTCGTCGATGTCGGAACAGTTGCAAACGAACTCGTCCTTCTTCAGGCTGGTACCGATGAATCCGTCCTGACGGTTGATGTACAGCTTCTCGTTGGCCTCGACCACCTTCGTAGCCTCGATAGTGTCGAAGTTGCGTATCTCGGTCAGTCGTGGGTGGTCCTTGCCGTACTTGTCCTTCAGGAACTGGAACCAGTTGGCCGTTACCTCTACGAGGTTGGCTAAGTCGCGGTCTATCTCCTCAATCTCGGCTTTTATGCGGGCCATCAGCTCGTCGGCCTTGTCCTTGTTGAACTTCAGGATGCGCTGCATCTTGATTTCCAGTAGTCGCAGGATGTCATCCTTGGTCACCTCGCGTACCATCTGTGGGTAGTAGGGCGTCAGCCTGTCGTCGATATGCTCGCAGACGCTGTCGATGTCGGGTGCCTGCTCGAATTTCTTATCCTTGTAGATGCGCTCCTCGATGAATATCTTTTCTAATGAGGCAAAATGCAGCTGTTCCAGCAGTTCGCCCTTGCGGATTTCCAATTCCTGTCGGATGAGGTCCTTGGTGCGGTCAGTAGAGTGTCGCAGCACATCGCTGACGGTGAGGAACTGCGGCTTATTGTCCTCGATGACGCAGCAGTTGGGCGAGATATTGATTTCGCAGTCGGAGAAGGCAAAGAGGGCATCCAGCGTCTTGTCGCTGGAGACACCGGGAGCCAGCTGTATCTGAATCTCAACGTTGGCGGCTGTCAGATCCTCTACGTGGCGGGCCTTGATTTTACCTTTCTCGATGGCTTTCAGTATCGAGTCGATGATGGTCTCCGTGGTTTTCGAGAACGGTATCTCGCGGATAACCAGCGTCTTCTGGTCCAGCTTCTCTATCTTGGCACGTACCTTCAGCACGCCGCCACGCTGGCCGTCGTTATACTTCGAGACGTCAATGGATCCGCCCGTGGGAAAGTCGGGGTAGAGGTGGAACTCCTCGCCGTGGAGATAGGCGATGGCTGCGTCGCAAATCTCCACGAAGTTATGGGGCAGAATCTTTGACGACAGACCGACGGCAATGCCTTCAGCACCCTGCGCCAGCAGCAGCGGGTATTTGACGGGCAGCGTGATAGGCTCCTTGTTGCGGCCGTCGTACGACATCTGCCACTCGGTAGTCTTGGGATTGAAGACGGTGTCCAGGGCGAACTTTGAGAGGCGGGCCTCAATGTATCGGGGGGCGGCTGCCTTGTTGCCCGTGAGAATATTGCCCCAGTTACCCTGCGTGTCGATGAGCAGGTCTTTCTGTCCCATCTGCACCAGGGCGTCGCCGATGCTGGCATCGCCGTGCGGGTGGAACTGCATGGTATGGCCCACGATGTTGGCCACCTTGTTGTATCGTCCGTCGTCCATGCGTTTCATGGAGTGGAGTATGCGTCGCTGTACGGGTTTCAGTCCGTCCTCGATATGAGGCACGGCACGCTCCAGGATTACGTACGATGCGTAATCCAGGAACCAGTTCTGGTACATGCCTGACAGGTGGTGCACGGCAGCTGCATCGAATCTGTTGACGGGCTGGTAGTCGGAATGGCTTTCCGCGCCACCGCTCTCAACGTCCTCCGTCTGCATTGTGCTCTCTGTTCCGTCTACTATGTTGTCGTCTCTTGTCTCGTCGTCCATTGCGTGTTATTGGTTAAAATTATGTGCAAAAGTAATAAAAAAAAACGAAACGGCCAAATAAACCGCTTCGCTTTCTTTCTTTTTTTTGCTTTGTAGGGACACCCGGGCTCGAACCGGGGACCTCTGCAATGTGACTGCAGCGCTCTAAACCAACTGGGCTATGCCCCTATTTGCAGGATTGCGGATGCAAAGGTACTAACTATTTTCCATTCTTGCAAGGTTTTTCGTGATTTTTTTTTGTCTATAAGTTTTTTTTTCGTACTTTTGCACCCGTAATACATCACTGTATATTTTAGATGAGTACAACGTTTTTATTATAATAAAAGTAGTATAATGAAACAAACAACATGCAGGATGTTTGCCGCCATCCTCACCTTCTGCGGCACCACAATGAGTTTTGCACAGGAAGAAGTGCAACCGTATATTCAGCTGGACCAGATGCCCAAGCTGATTGACATCATGCCGGCACCGCCAGCTTTCGACAGCCCTGAGTTTGCCAATGACATAGTACGCTACGGGTGGGGCAAGCAGCAGCGCCAGGATGCCGAGCGCGTGGCACTGGCCATTGCCGATGCCGAGTGGGATGACCATGCCAAGCTCTTCCTGCAGTGGAAGGATGCCTTCGGACTGGAAATCAACGAGACGAACACCCCCGAGATATGGAAACTGATGGAGACCAGCATGGCTACTACCGACCCGATGCGTAAGGAAACCAAGGCTTTCTACCACCGTCAGCGCCCCTTTGAGCGCTTCGACGACACGATGCCTTCGCATGAGGAGGATGACCTGCGTGGCGAGGGTAGCTATCCCTCTGGCCACAGTCTGCGCGGATGGGGCATCTCGCTGTTGCTGGCTCAGATAGCTCCGCAGCGTGCTGCCGAGATTTTCAGCCGCGGCTGGGACTACTGTACAAGTCGTGTCATCGTTGGGGCACACTGGCAGAGCGATGTCGATGCCAGCCGTACTGCTGCCAGCATCGGTTTCTGTGCCCTTCAGAACAGTCCTGAGTTCATTGCCCAGATGAAGAAGGCCCAGGCTGAGTATGCCGAGAAGACCGGCCAGGCAACTGCCGTGCGTCCTGCTGCTGTCGTGGAGCATCCTGCCACCTATGCTTATAAACTGAATGGTCAGGAAGTTACCGACTCTACGCGTGGCGTAGTCATCGAGAATAATCAGAAGGTGATTAGAAAGCGCTAAAAATACCGGTCCGTATAATGGACCGGTAAATCATTAGGGTAGACCTCTTTTGCTATACAGAGATCTCGCCACGGATGCTGCGATTCATGATTTCGCGGATTTGTGCGGGATCTCTGTAGTGGCTTTGTAGGAACATCAGTTTGGTGACGGCCGACTCGACGGTGGAGTCGTAGCCGCTGACAACACCTGCTTCCTGCAGGTGGTAGCCGGTGTCGTAGCGCTGCATCTCGACACAACCCTGCATGCATTGGCTGATATTGACGATGACCTTGCCGTTGCGCGTGCCTTCCTTCAGGGCAGACAGCAGCCACGGCGACTGTGGCGCGTTGCCACTGCCAAAGGTGCGCATGACGATGGCCTTCAGGTTGGGCGTGTGGATGATATGGCGGATGAGGTCCTCGCGGATGCCGGGAAACAAGGAGAAGATGATGACGTTGTTGTCCAGCCGGAAGTGTGGCTTCATAGGCTGATTCCATTGTGGCGTGAGCATGCGCTCACGGTGATAGACAATGTTGACACCGGCCTCTACCAGATGGGGGTAGTTGAACGACTCGAAGGCGTTGAACTCCTCGGCACTCTGCTTGGTGGTGCGATTGCCACGCAGCAGGTGGGCATTGAAGTAGATGCCTACCTCCGGCACGAGGGCATGGCCGTCGGCATCCTTCGCGGAAGCTATTTCGATAGAGGTAATCAAGTTCTCCTTGCCGTCGGTACGTAGCTGGCCGATGGGCAGCTGGCTACCAGTGAAGATGACGGGCTTGGTCAGGTTCTCCAGCATGTACGACAGGGCAGAGGCCGTGTAGGCCATCGTGTCGGTACCGTGAAGTACGACAAAACCGTCGTACTGCTCGTAATGGTCGGCAATGACGTGGCTCAAGTCTGTCCACAGCCGTGGCGACATGTCGCTCGAATCGATGGGCGGCGAGAACTGGTAGGTCTCTATCTGTGTGTCAAACTGTTCCAGCTCAGGCACCCGCTGCAACAGGTGCTCGAAGTCAAAAGGCTCCAGAGCACCTGTCTGCGGATTGCGGTTCATACCGATTGTTCCGCCTGTATAGATCAGTAATACCTTGCTTTGCATCGGTGAGAACCCTCTTAATCTAAAGTGTTACGCCGTTTTTGAAGATGGAAATCTCGCGATAGCCGTTTTCCTCGTTATGGGCTTTCTCCCCAGAGGCGACGGCCAGCACCTTGTCGATAAACTCAGGGACAATCTCCTGCATCGTGCGACCCTCGACCAACTGACCGGCAGAGAAGTCCACCCAGTGGGGCTTGTTCTTGGCAAGCACGGGGTTGGTGGCCACCTTCATAGTGGGCACAAAAGTGCCGAAGGGCGTGCCGCGGCCTGTGGTGAACAGCACGATGTGGCAGCCGCAGGAGGCCAGGGCCGTAGAGGCTACAAGGTCGTTGCCAGGAGCTGACAGCAGGTTCAGTCCGTGGTTCTGCAGACGGTCTCCATACTCCATGACACCGCTGACGGGAGCCTTGCCGCATTTCTGGGTGCAGCCTAAAGCCTTGTCCTCCAGGGTAGAGATGCCGCCAGCCTTGTTGCCTGGTGACGGATTCTCGCCGACGGGTTCGCCATGTGACAGGAAGTAGTTCTTGAAGTTGTTGATCATCGATACCGTCTGGTCGAACAACTCACGGGTCTCGCAGCGGTTCATCAGGATGGTCTCAGCACCAAACATCTCAGGAACCTCGGTCAGCACGCTGGTGCCCCCCTGAGCTACCAGCCAGTCGCTGAACTCACCGACCAGCGGGTTTGCCGTGATGCCAGAGAAACCATCGGAGCCACCACACTTCAGACCGACGCGCAGCTTTGAAACGGGAACATCCTCACGCTTGTCCTGGGCAGCCTGCTTATACAGTTCACGCAGAATCTCCATGCCAGCCTCCATTTCGTCGCCTTCCACACGCTGAGTAACGAGCAGCTTGATGCGGTCCTTGTCGTAGTCGCCAAGCATGGCCATAAAGTCTTCGGGTTGGTTGTTCTCGCAACCGAGGCTGAGTACCAGCACTCCGCCTGCATTGGGATGCAGACAGATGTCACGAAGCACCTTGCGGGTGTTCTCATGGTCCTCGCTGAGCTGCGAACAGCCATAGTTGTGGTGCCAAGTCCAGATGCTGTCGATGTCCTTGCAGCCAGTCTCCTCGCGCAGCTTCTGTGCCATGCGCTCGGCAATGCCATTGACACAGCCCACGGTTGGCACAATCCATATCTCGTTGCGTACGCCGACATCACCGTTCTTGCGGACATAGCCCCTAAAGGTACGGTTGTCGTTCTTGATGTTCAACTGATCGTCAACAGGGCTGTAAGTGTATTCCAGCGTTCCTGAGAGATTAGTCTTCAGGTTGTTCTCGTTCACCCAGTCGCCAGCCTTCATTGCCTGACGGGCATGGCCGATAGGATAGCCGTACTTGATGATGTCCTCGCCTTCGTTGACATCCTTGATGAGCACTTTGTGACCTGCAGGAGTATCCTGGTTCACAACAATTTGCTTACCGTCAACATCGATGATGTCGCCTTTCTTCTTCGGTGAAAGACATACCACCACTGAGTCGGCGGGATTGATTTTCAGAAAAGTTGCTAATGCCATAATAGATTGATTTTTAAGTATGTTTCTTGTCTTTTATCTTTTATCTCTTATCTCAGCCTCTTACCCGATGTTATTCCTCCTGTAGTAGTCGATGTTCTCCTTGCTCAGCAGTTCTATGGGCATGTAGTTCACGGGGTCGACTTCCTTCTTTAGCACGATAGCCCTGAACAGAGATTCCACACAAGCATAGCCCTGCATGTAGGCATGCTGGGCGATGAGGAACGAGATGCTGCCCTGTCGTACACACTCTGCATTCTTGGGTACCATGTCGTAACCCATAATCTGAATGTTGCGGCGGTTAGCACGCAGCAAGTATTCGCCCACCAGATGGGCCTTGGAGTTGAAGGTGATGCAGTGGTGAACCAGGGGATGCGCACGGAAAAAGTCGTCCAGTATCTCGTCGTACTGTTCCCTTTTCTCGTCGAGCGACAGATTTACTTCGCTGATGACGACAGAGGGGAAGTGGTCGTGCATGTAGTGGCGGAAACCTGTCTCACGGTTCTCCTGCTGCTTGGAGGCAACCTTACCACCGCGCATCTGTTTCATCAGCATGATCTCTTTTTCCTTGGGAGCCAGCATCATAAGCATGCGGGCGGCAAAGTAACCGGAGGCAAACGAGTCCTGACCGAAGAAGGCCAGTGGGCGGAGGTCTGGCATGTAGGAGTCTAACAGAATAAAGGGTATCTGGCGTTCATGCATCAGGTCGGTGAAACGCCGTGTAACATCTATGACGGAAGGAACCATGATGACACCGTCGGGTTGCTGGCGCAGCACTTCGTTCATTGTCTTGGCAAAGGTCTCAGGAGAGAAACGGTTGTAGTACAGCACGTTATTGCTGATGCTGAAGTCACGATAGTGCTCGCAGGCAGCCTGTGCCCCTTCTTCGACCTCTTCCCAATAAGCCTCAGACTCGTGCTTGGGTATCAGGCTGAAGAACTGGTAGGACTTGTTGTATGCCAATGCGGAGGCATACATGTTTGGCTGGTAGTCCATCTCTTCAAGGGCCTTCTTCACCTTTTCCAATGCCTTAGGAGACACGTTGGGCCGGTCGTGCAATACACGGTCGACCGTTCCAACGCTTACGCCGGCCCGAAGGGCTATATCCTTGATTCTGATTTTTGTTTTATCCATAATCCTTGTAAATATGGCAGATCAAATGATATCAACATTACTTGAGACGTCCTTCATTATCCCTCATAGTCGAAGGTGCCGAACTCACTCTGAATGGTCAGTGAGCGAGAACCTTCCTCGATGTGTCCCACTATTTGGGCTTCGATGTTGAACGACTTTGATACCTCGATGACCTGCTCGGCCACTTCCGGCCGTACATAAATCTCCATGCGGTGGCCCATGTTAAACACCTGGTACATCTCGCGCCAGTCGGTACCCGAGCAGTCATGGATGGCACGGAACAGCGGGGGGACGGGGAACATGTTGTCTTTGACAATGCGGCAACTGTCGTTGACAAAATGCAGCACCTTAGTCTGGGCACCACCTGTGCAATGTACCATGCCGTGAATCTCAGGGCGCATCACATCAAGCAGTTTCTTGATGACGGGAGCGTAGGTGCGGGTAGGGGAGAGCACGAGGCCTCCCATGTCCGGCATTCCCCCTTGCTCAGCAGACGCCGCCCCTCCCCGTTCGGTAGACGCTGTTCCTCCCTGTTCGGTAGACGGCGACAATGTCGCCGTGTACGGTACGGCATCGGTCAGCGCATACTTGCCGCTATATACCAGCTCGTAGGGAACGGCGTGGTCGTAGCTTTCGGGGTATTTCTCTGCAAGATATTTTGCAAACACGTCGTGGCGGGCTGATGTAAGGCCGTTTGAACCCATGCCGCCATTGTAGCGATGCTCATAGGTTGCCTGCCCGGTACTGCTTAGGCCGACGATGACGTCGCCAGGCCGTATGTTTGCATTGTCTATCACATCGGCACGGCGCATTCTGCACGTTACGGTGCTGTCGACGATGATGGTACGTACCAGGTCACCGACGTCTGCAGTCTCTCCGCCTGTAGGCCAGATGCCTATGCCCATGCCGCGCAGTTCGCTGAGCAGCTCGTCGGTACCGTTGATAATGGCAGAGATGACATCTCCGGGAATGAGCATCTTGTTACGTCCGATGGTACTGCTGACGAGGATGTTGTCAACAGCACCCACACACAGCAGGTCGTCGGTGTTCATGACGATGGCATCCTGAGCGATGCCCTTCCACACGCTGAGGTCGCCCGTCTCTTTCCAATACATATAGGCGAGGCTTGACTTAGTGCCTGCTCCGTCGGCATGCATGATGTTGCAATACTCCGGGTCACCACCAAGAATGTCGGGGATAATCTTACAGAAAGCCTGTGGGAAAATGCCCTTGTCGATGTTTTTGATGGCGTTGTGTACGTCTTCCTTAGCAGCGCTGACGCCGCGTTGCATATAGCGGTTGTTGTTCATATCACGTTGTGTTTGTTGCGACTGAGTCGCAACATACCTGGCATTTTAGAATTTCACCTGAGGGGCCTTTTCGGCACCTGCCTCAGCCTCAAACTTCGTCATCTGGCTGAAACCGAACATACCGGCAAGGATGTTCTTGGGGAACGAACGGATGACGACATTATACTTCTGAACAGCAGCGTTGAAACTGTTTCGGGCCTCGTTGATACGATTTTCTGTACCCTCCAGCTGAGCCTGCAGGTCGAGGAAGTTCTGGTTGGCTTTCAGGTCAGGATAGTTCTCCTGAATGGCAATGAGACGACCGAGCGCACTGCCCAGTTCTCCTTGAGCCTGCTGGAACTCCTTCAGTTTCTCAGGTGTCAGGTTGGCGGGGTCGAGGGTAATCTGCGTAGCCTTGGAACGAGCAGCAACCACATCCTCCAGTGTCTGCTTCTCATGAGCGGCATAGCCTTTGACGGTCTCTACCAAATTGGGTATCAGGTCAGCACGGCGCTGATACGTTGACTGAACGTTGGCCAAGGCTGTCGTAGCAGATTCCTGCACGCCGACCATTGAGTTGTAAGCACTGGCAGCCCAACCGCCGAGGATGACGACGACTGCGATAATTGCGATAAGGGTCTTGCTGATTTTCATAATTTACCTATTTTAATTAATACTATTACCATCTTGATGTAGCACCGCCACCTCCGAAGCTGCCTCCTCCGAAGGAGCCTCCGCTGAAGCCTCCTCCACCAAAGCCGCCCCTTGACGAGCCGCCCCCGAAGCCTCCGTGGCCGCCGCCGACATAATAGGTGCCAGTACTGACAAAGGGATTGCTTTTTAGTGTACTGGTGCCTATAGTTGCCAGCCACAAGTATTTGTTGTTGAGCACCATATAGAGTCCTGCCCATCCGAAGAGTAGCAGCATGAAGGCTATGATAGTGCCTGCAGCAGCGTCATCATCGTCTTGTCCTGTAAGGCGAGACATCTGTGGCAGTTCTTTCTTTTCGAGCTTAGAGTAGAGGGCCTCTGCCAGGTATATCATGCCGCTGTCAGGCATCTCGGCCCGCATGGCAGGTACGACATACTGCTGTTCCAGTCGGTAGCACTCAGCATCTGTCAGGTCAGCTTCGAGTTTCCTGCCTGGCGAGATGTTAATGCTATGGTCCTCATACCCCACGACAACCATCAGTCCCATGTCGTGGTAGCCCACGCCGAATTTGTTACCAACATCTTGTGCAAAACGGAACGGGTCGTCGTTCTCAATGTGGTTGACAACGATAAAAACCGACTGCACACCCAAGTCGAGGTTCAGCTTCTGAAGCGTGATGTTCATGCGGTCGACAGCCCCCTGCGAGAGCACATAGTCTGGATTGGCAACATATTGGGTGGAGTCCTTCAGGTAAGGTATCTCGATGTTTTCTGCATTCCAGTAGACCGTTTCCTGCTGACTCATGGCCGAGGTAGCCTGTGGCGCTTCTTCAGAGGGGAGCATGGCAGTGCAGCAACCCAGCATTGCCACGATGACCGCATAGAACAGCCCGGCCAATGTCTTACGGGCGCGGGTCCACTTGGGATTCTCTGCCTTGTATTCGGCTAATATTTCATTGCATTTCTGATTGTATTCCTTCTTCAATGCATCATATTTGGCGGAATAGGCATTCCTAAGTTCCTGCTTGGCAATCCAGCCAGGATGCTTCTCCCTTGTCTCCATCGTATATGCATCTTTCAGCAGATTGATGGAGTGGTTGTATTGGGAAGTCAACTGGTTATACCTTTTTGTCAATACATGCATATTCGGTGTCTTTAAAAATTATTTCTCGTGCCAGAACTCCCATGAGGCAAAAGCCTGCAAGAGCAGCATTTCCAGACCATTCTTGGTCTGTGCGCCATGTTCGGCACCGCGTTTCATGAATAGCGTCTCGTCGGGATTATAGATGAGGTCGTAGAGTATGGTGTGCGAGTCCATTGCCTCGTACGGCAGCCGTGGACACTCCTCCGTCTTCGGGTACATTCCGAGTGGGGTACAGTTGACGATGACGTTATACTCTTTTACCACTTCAGGTGTGATGCTCTCATACTGAATGGTGCCCGGCCGTTCATATCTGGATACGAAAACAGTTTCCAGTCCGAGGTTTCTCAAACCGTAGTCGATGGCCTTCGAGGCACCTCCCGTACCGAGAATCAATGCTTTCTGATGCCATTTCTTCTCAAGCATAGGCTCGATGCTTTTTGTAAAGCCTATGACGTCAGAATTATAGCCCTTCAGTTTGGTTGACTTGCCGTCGTGCGTCACGCGGATGACGTTTACAGCACCTATGGCACGGGCTTCTGGCGAGATGCTGTCAAGGAAAGGAATTACCTTCTCTTTATAAGGGATTGTGACATTCAATCCACGCAGGTTCGGGTTGGAGTCGAGTACCTCAGGCAGTTCGTCGACGGTTGGAATCTCGAAGTTCTCGTACACAGCGTCAATCTCCTCATCCTGAAACATCTGGTTGAAATAGCTGATGGAGAACGAGTGTCCCAGCGGGTATCCTATAAGTCCGTACTTGTCCATAATCTAATTTCGTTTTTATTGGTCATTTACTGTTTCGTTGCAAAATACATGGTACAGATACCAAGAGTGAGACGTTCAAAACCAGCCTCACTGAAACCTGCCTTGTTTAGGATGCCGACCATTTGCTCCCCTTGTGGGAAAGCCTCGATGGTCTTTGTGAGGTAACCGTATGCTGCAGGGTCTTTGGAAATCAGCCGCCCGTAGCATGGTAGAACCGTATGGGCGTAGAGATGGAACATCTGCTTCATGGGAAATGAGACAGGTTGCGTCAGTTCCAGGATACATAGGTGGCCACCCTTCTTCGTAACCCTGTACATCTCAGCGAGTCCTTTGTCAAGGTCGTTGAAGTTACGGATGCCGAAAGCCGAGATGACGGCGTCGAAACTGTTGTCCTCGAAGGTGAGTGCCGTACAGTCCTGTCGCTCAAAGTGCATCTGTTGCTGCATGTTCTCCTTTTCCATTTTCTGCCTTCCGATGTTCATCATGCCTTCGCTGATGTCCGTGGCAGTGATGTAGGTGCCGGTCCCCAGCGCCTTGACCATCATGATGGCAAAGTCGCCTGTACCGGTAGCCACGTCAAGTACCTCACGGGGCTTGTAGGAAGCCACTTTTCTGATAGCCTTACGGCGCCAGTATCTGTCAATGTTCCATGACAGACTATGGTTCAGCTTGTCGTAGGTAGGGGCGATGTTGTCGAACATCTGCTCCACCTGTTGCTGCTTGTCGCCTTCGTTGTAAGGCTTGATGGCTTCTTGCTTGTACATTTATATATTATCTGCGGGTCTTGAGGTATTCGCTGACGTTGTGCTCGATGCGAGCAGCAATGTCGTCATTGTCGGCAGCTTTCTCGAAACGCTCTCCGATGATGTGCTCGTAGAGTTCGATGTAGCGTGCTGAAACGCTGTCGGCATATTCGTCGGTGATTTCGGGCATCACCTGTCCTGGCTCGTTCATGAAGTCGTGCTCAATCAGCCACTGGCGCACAAACTCCTTAGAGAGTTGGCGCTGAGGCTCCCCTTTTGCCAGTTTCTCCTCGTAGCCGTCGGCGTAGAAGTATCTGCTGCTGTCGGGGGTATGAATCTCGTCAATGAGATACACCTTTCCGTCGCGCTTGCCAAACTCGTATTTTGTGTCGACGAGGATCAGCCCCTGTCGGGCCGCTATCTCCTGTCCGCGTGCAAAGAGCTTACGGGTGTAGTCCTCCATGACTTTGTAGTCTTCCTCCGCGACAATACCCTGTGCGATAATCTCCTCACGCGAGATGTTCAGGTCGTGGCCCTCGTCTGCCTTTGTCGTCGGGGTGATGAAAGGTTCTGGGAATCGCTCGTTCTCCTTCATGCCGTCAGGCAGACGGACACCGCACAGTTCCCTGCATCCGTTTTTGTATTCCCTCCATGCAGAACCCGTCAGGATGCTGCGGATGATCATCTCCACACGGAATCCCTCACATTTCAGGCCCACGGTGACCATGGGGTCTGGTGTTGCCAGTTTCCAGTTAGGGCAGATGTCGCTGGTGGCATCCAGAAATTTTGCTGCAATCTGGTTCAGCACCTGTCCCTTGTAGGGAATGCCCTTTGGCAATATGACGTCGAAGGCCGAGATACGGTCTGTCGCCACCATGACCATGAGGTCGTCGTTGATGTTGTACACGTCGCGTACCTTACCATGATATACGCTCTTTTGTCCTTCAAAATGAAAGTCAGTCCTTGTTAATGCTTTTGTCATATTTCTCGTATGCGTTTACAATTCTTGTTACTAACTTGTGGCGCACGATGTCCTTTCGGTTCAGTTCCACCACTCCGATGCCTTCTACGCCGTTCAGTATTTCCAGTGCCTCTACCAGCCCTGACTTTGTCGAGCGTGGCAGGTCAATCTGAGTCATGTCGCCCGTGATAATCATCTTCGTGTTCCACCCCATACGTGTCAGGAACATCCTGATTTGCTGTGGGGTCGTGTTCTGGGCTTCGTCGAGTATGACGACGGCATCAGAGAGTGTACGGCCGCGCATGAATGCCAATGGTGCTATCTGGATGATGTGCTTTTCCATCATTTCCTGTAGCTTCACTTGTGGCAGCATGTCCTCCAGGGCATCGTAGAGTGGCTGCAGATACGGGTCTATCTTGTCCTTCATGTCGCCAGGCAGGAATCCCAGTTTCTCTCCGGCCTCCACGGCAGGTCTTGATAGGATGATTTTCTTGGCAGTCTTCTCTTTGAGAGCCTTGACGGCTAAGGCTATGGATAGGTAGGTCTTTCCCGTGCCGGCAGGTCCTACGGCAAACACCATGTCGTTTTCTGCGCAGGCGTCAATCAGCCGCTGCTGGTTTTCCGAGCGTGCCTTAATGGCTCTTCCTGACATGGAGTAGCACACCACCCCTTCGGGTATGTCGTCTTTTGTCCGGTGACCTTTGACGATGTCCAGTATGTCCTCCTCTTTCAGCGAGTTGAACTTCAGCACGTGTTGCCTCATTTTCTCTGCGTTTTCCTCAAAGGCCGACATCTGCTCCTCGTCGCCCAATATGCGGATCACGTTGTCGCGGGCTACGATGCGCAGCTTCGGGTACAAGGCACGTAACATCTGAAGATGCTGGTTTCCTATTCCGTAGAACACCACTGGGTCGATGTCCTCTAAGACGATATGCTTCTCTATCAAAATAACGTTATTTTCTAATTATGGCTGCAAAGATACGAAAAAAGGAATTAAATGCAAAAAATATTAGGCTTTTTCCTTGTAAAAAATACAATTTCCAGTTGATAATTATTAAAAAAGTGTAAAAAAACACACAGGAAATGAAAAATAATCCATTTTCGTATGGCTGTTTCGGAAATAAGATGTAATTTTACACCCAAAATAATCTTATTAACTAAAAACAACAATCAAATGTTTGCAAAAAAAGCTGTTTTCGCAGTAATGGGCATGGCTGTTGCTATGCTTACTGCTTGTAATTCCGGTAGCCAGCAGGCGCTGACTCTGTCAGGTCTTGACGCTGCCAAGTTCGACACGACCATCAACGAGAAGCCCGTGAAGCTTTTCACGCTGAAGAACGCCAATGGTCTTGAGGCTTGCATCACCAACTTCGGTGGTCGTGTGGTGAGCCTGATGGTTCCCGACCGCGACGGCAACATGACTGACGTGGTGTTAGGCTACGACAACATCGCGCAGTATGCTGATGCCAAGAACTTTGGCAGTGACTTCGGAGCTTCCATCGGTCGCTATGCCAACCGCATCAAGAACGGACAGTTCAAGATTGGCGACGAGACCATCCAGCTTCCTCAGAACAATTTCGGCCACTGTCTGCATGGCGGTCCCACTGGTTGGCAGTATCAGGTTTACGATGCCGAGCAGGTCGACGCTCAGACGCTGCGTCTGACGCTGGTCAGCCCCGATGGCGACAACCAGTTCCCCGGCACAGTGACAGCTGTGGTTACCTATACGCTGACCAATGACAATGCCTTGGACATCAGGATGGAGGCCGAGACCGACAGCACCACCATTGTCAACATGACCAACCACTCGTACTTCAACCTGAACGGTACGCCCGACCAGGCAGCTATGGACATGGAGCTGTATATCAATGCCGACACGTTTACTCCTGCCGACTCTACCTTCATGCCTACTGGCGAGGTGCGCAGTGTGGAGGGCACTCCTATGGACTTCCGCACAGCTCATGCCATCCAGGACTCGCTGCGCATGGACTACGAGCAGGTGAAGTTTGGCAATGGCTTTGACCACAACTGGATTCTGAACACCAAGGGCGACGACACGCAGGTGGCTGCCAGCCTCTATTCTCCCAAGACGGGCATCCTGCTGGAGGCTTTCACCAACGAGCCTGGCATGCAGGTGTACACCGGTAATTTCCAGGGTATTGACGGTGAGCAGGACAAGGTTCGCAAGGGTGGAAAGAAGTATCCTCAGCGTCCTTCCGTTTGCTTGGAGAGCCAGAAGTATCCTGATTCTCCCAATCACCCCGAGTGGCCCAGCCCCTATCTGAATCCCGGCGAGAAGTACAACAGCCACCTGGTGTTTAAGTTCAGTGTGAAATAACTTTTCTGTTGATTGACAAACATTCATTTAAAACAGTAATACAAAACAAATTATGGCATTATTAGACTGGATTGTCATTGGCGTGTTCTGCCTTGCGCTGATTGGCATTGTAGTGTGGGTCGTCACACAGAAGAACGACAACTCGGCAGACTATTTCTTGGGTGGTAAGGATGCAACGTGGATTGCTATCGGTGCAAGTATCTTTGCATCGAACATCGGTTCAGAGCACCTTATCGGACTGGCCGGAGCCGGCGCCTCCTCGGGTATGGCCATGGCTCACTGGGAGATTCAGGGCTGGATGATTCTGATCTTAGGATGGGTCTTCGTACCATTTTATACGCGAAGCATGGTCTACACCATGCCTGAGTTCCTGGAGCGCCGCTACAACAAGGAAAGCCGCACCATCCTGTCGGTCATCTCGCTCATCAGCTATGTGCTGACCAAGGTGGCCGTTACGGTGTATGCCGGTGGTCTGGTGTTCCAGCAGGTGTTTGGCATCAAGGAACTGTGGGGCATCGATTTCTTCTGGATTGCAGCTATCGGCCTGGTGCTTGTCACTGCCCTGTACACCATCTTCGGTGGTATGAAGAGCGTGCTCTACACCTCTGTGCTGCAGACTCCTATCCTGCTGTTAGGTTCACTCATCATCCTCGTGTTAGGACTGAAGGCCCTTGGCGGCTGGGAGGAGATGATGGCAACCTGCTCCATCCAGACGGTCAACGAGTACGGTGACCACATGACCAACCTGATGCGCGACCTTCGTGACCCGCAGTATCCGTGGCTGGGAGCCCTCGTAGGTTCTGCTGTCATCGGTTTCTGGTACTGGTGTACCGACCAGTTCATCGTCCAGCGTGTCCTGTCAGGTAAGGACGAGAAGGAAAGCCGCCGTGGTACCATCTTTGGTGCTTACCTGAAGCTCTGCCCTGTGTTCCTGTTCCTTATTCCCGGTATGATAGCCTATGCCATGTCAACGAAAGGCATCACGCTGCCCAACGGCGAGGTGTTCATGCTGTCCACTCCCGATGCAGCTTTCCCGACCCTGGTGGCCAAGATTCTGCCTGCCGGTGTGAAGGGTCTTGTGGTTTGCGGTATTCTGGCAGCCCTGATGTCTTCGCTGGCCTCGCTGTTCAACAGCTCAGCCATGCTGTTCACGATCGACTTCTGGAAGCGCCTGAAGCCCGAGACTCCTGAGAAGCAGCTGGTGCGCATCGGCCAGATAGCCACTGTCGTCATCGTGATTCTCGGTATCCTCTGGATTCCCATCATGCGCTCTGTAGGCGACGTGCTGTACAACTACCTGCAGGACGTTCAGTCGGTGCTGGCTCCTGGCATTGCCTCAGCCTTCCTGCTGGGTATCTGCTGGAAGCGTGCTTCTGCCAAGGGTGGCATGTGGGGTCTGCTTTCCGGTATTATCATCGGTCTGACCCGTCTGGGTGCCAAGGTGTACTACAGCAATGCTACCGACGCTGCCGACTCTTGGTTCAAAACGGTGTTCTTCGACTTCAACTGGCTCTACTTCTGCGGCTGCATGCTGGTGTTCTGCTGTCTGGTAGTCATCATCGTGTCGCTCTGCACCGAGGCTCCCGACGAGAAGAAGATCCAGGGTCTGGTGTTCGGCACCTCTACTCCCGAGCAGATTGCTGCCACCCGTGCCAGCTGGAACAAGTGGGATGTCATTCACTCTGTGATCATCCTTTCTATCACCGTTGCTTTCTACATCTATTTCTGGTAAACCGATAGTCTTACCCTGATAATAGACAATAGTGATGACAACATATTATTCTGATTATCAAAAGGTGTTACTGTCGGTAGACTGCATCATCTTTGGTTTTGAGAAGAATAAGCTGAGAATACTCATAGGACGTCGTCAGATGGATCCTGGTCGCGGCGAATGGAGCCTCTACGGAGGCTTCGTCCGCAGCGACGAGAGTCTTGACGACGCTGCCGACCGCACACTGTACGAGCTGACGGGGCTGCGTAATGTCTATATGCGACAGGTGGGAGCCTTCGGCAGTGTTGACCGTGACCCGGGCGAGCGCGTCGTCTCGGTGGCCTACTATGCCATGATCAATGTCAGCGACTACGACGAGAAGCTGCTGGTGAAGCATGGGGTGGAGTGGGCCGACATCGACAATCTGCCGCAGATGTACTCCGACCATAACGACATGGTGCTGAAGGCCCGCAAGCTGATTCAGCAGAAGATCAAGACGGAGCCTGTAGGCTTCGAACTGCTGCCCGACCTGTTTACGCTGACGCAGCTGCAGCGTCTCTATGAGGCTATCAAGAGCGAGGAGATCGACAAGCGCAACTTCCGCAAGCGCATCAAGGAGATGGACTTCATCGAGCGTACTGAACTCATCGACAAGAAGAACTCCAAGCGTGGCGCCTATCTCTATCGCTTTAACAAAAAACGATTTAGCGAAGATTCCAAGTTCAAATTATAACCTGCCACAGCCATTCCCCTGACAAGAGAGGGAATGGCTGTAGCCATCATTAATCAAAATAAAGACATTATGTTAGAAGAACTGAAAGAAAAAGTGTTCAAGGCCAACCTTGACCTTGTGAAGCATAACCTTGTTATTTTCACCTGGGGCAACGTCTCCGGCATCGACCGCGAGAAGGGTCTTGTCGTCATCAAGCCGTCGGGCGTGGAATACGACGTGATGAAAGCCTCCGACATGGTGGTCGTCGACCTGGCTACCGGTAAGGTCGTCGAGGGCGACCTCAACCCGTCGAGCGACACGCCGACGCACCTCGTGCTGTATAAGGCATTCCCCGAGATTGGCGGTGTGGTGCATACTCACTCAACCTACGCCACGGCATGGGCACAGGCCGGCAAGGACATTCCCAACATCGGCACTACCCACGCCGACTATTTCCACGACTGCATTCCCTGTACGGGCAGCATGACGGAGGACCAGATGGCTGAGTATGAGCACAACACGGGTGTCGTCATTGTCAACCGCTTTGCTGCCGGTAACATCAATCCTGTCCACACACCGGCCGTACTGGTGAAAAACCACGGGCCGTTCTCGTGGGGCAAGACTCCCGACCAGGCCGTCTATCATGCTGTAGTCACCGAGCAGGTGGCCAAGATGGCTTTCGTCTCGTTCTGTGTGAACCCTGAGACGACCATGAATCCCCTGCTTGTCGAGAAGCACTTCTCGCGTAAGCACGGCCCCAACGCCTACTACGGTCAGAAAGGTCAGCAACACTAACACTAATTAGGGGAAATGTATGTCACTAATTGGGATAAATACATGTCACTAATTGGGATAAATAGAAATCACTAATAGAGATAAATAAGAATCACTAATAGAGATAAATAAGAATCACTAATTGGGATAAATAGAAATCACTAATAGAGATAGATTTTAGGTTAGGAACTAATGACGAAGCAGGAGTATTTGGACATATTTGATGCCGTGGGTATAGCCATGGAGGTGTATAACACCCTTGGAAGAGGCTTGGCAGAACAAGTCTATCAGGAAGCTTATGCACTGGAGGCTGCCCTTCGCGGGAAGGACGTAGAGCGCGAGAAGCGACTGCAACTGACCTATAAAGGTGTAGAACTGCATAAGGTCTTCTTTGCCGACATGTACTACAAAGGTATCATCATGGAGTTCAAATCCGTTGAACAGCTTTGCGCTGAACATCGGGCTCAGCTGCTGAACTATCTGCGTATTGCCAACAAGGACAGGGGCATCCTTTTCAATTTTGGTGAAACGAACCTGCACACGGAGCGTTATCTTTACCAACCCGAAGAAGACCGTTTCGTCCTGTTGACCCATGACAACTACAAACTCTACGTATCTGATTAATATTTATCTTGATTATGTGGCTTTGATTAATATTTCTCCCAATTAATGATTCATATTTCTCCCAATTAAGATATTATATTTCTCCCAATTAATGATTCATTTTTCTCCCAATTAGTGATTTATATTTCTCCCAATTTGTGACATACATTTCTCCCAATTAATGATTCATTTTTCTCCCAATTAGTGATTTATATTTCTCCCAATTAGTGACAGTGACATTTCTCTCAATTAGTGACAGTGAAATTTCTCTCAATTAGTGACATGGTTTCTCACAATTAGAGTTTAAACATAATTAATGTAACACTTTATTTTATAAGAATTATCGAAATGAAAGCATTTGAGAATTTAGAAGTTTGGTGGGTGACTGGTGCACAGCTCCTTTACGGAGGTGACGCCGTAGTACAGGTAGACAGTCATTCAAAGGAGATGGTCGACGGACTGAACAACAGCGGTATCATCCCTATTAAAGTAGTATATAAGGGTACCGCCAACAGCTCACGCGAGGTGGAGCAGGTCATGAAGGCTGCCAACAACGACGACAAGTGTGTCGGCATCATCACGTGGATGCACACCTTCTCGCCCGCCAAGATGTGGATCAAGGGCCTGCAGGACCTCCAGAAACCACTGCTGCACTTCCACACACAGTATAATGCCGAGATACCCTGGGAGACCATGGACATGGACTTCATGAACCTCAACCAGTCGGCCCATGGCGACATCGAGTTCGGACACATCTGCACCCGTATGCGTGTGCCCCGCAAGGTGGTCTGCGGCTACTGGAAGGACCAGGCTGCCCAGCAGCAGATTGCCGTTTGGGCACGTGTCTGCGCCGGTGTGGCTGATGCCCGTCAGGTGCGTTGCCTGATGTTCGGCATGAACATGAACAACGTTGCCGTGACCGACGGCGACCGTGTGGAGTTCGAGCAGCGCCTGGGCTACCATGTCGACTACTATCCCGTCTCGTCGCTCATGGAGTACTGGCGTCAGGTGAAGGACAGCGAGGTCGACGCACTCGTCGAGGAGTACAAGCAGCAGTACACCATCAAGATCGACGAGTCGGGCGAGGAGGTCTATTGGCAGAAGGTATGGAACGCCGCCAAGGCCGAGATAGCCCTCCGTCGCGTGTTGAAGGACGAGGGAGCCACCGCTTTCACCACCAACTTCGACGACCTGGGCGATGCCGACATCAGCCAGACGGACTTCTGCGGCTTCGACCAGATTCCCGGTCTCGCTTCGCAGCGACTGATGGCCGAGGGTATCGGCTTCGGTGCCGAGGGCGACTGGAAGACGGCCTGCCTCTACCGCACACTGTGGGTCATCCAGCAGGGCATGCCCACCGGCTGCTCGTTCCTCGAGGACTACACGCTGAACTTCGCCGGCGACCGCTCGTCGTGCCTCCAGAGCCACATGCTCGAGGTGTGTCCGCTCATTGCCGTCGACAAACCCAAGCTCGAGGTCCACTTCCTCGGTATCGGCATCCGCAAGCAGCAGACGGCTCGCCTGGTGTTCACCTCGAAGGTGGGCCGTGGCATCAAGGCCACCGTCGTCGACCTCGGCAACCGCTTCCGTCTCATCTCGCAGGAGGTGGAGTGCATCGAGCCGAAGCCCATGCCCAACCTGCCCGTAGCATCAGCACTCTGGGTGCCGCAGCCTACGTTCGAGGTGGGTGCAGGAGCATGGATCCTGGCTGGTGGCACGCACCACAGCGCCTTCTCCTACGACATCACCGAGGAGTATTGGGAGGACTTTGCCGAAATCCTTGGTTTGGAGTATGTCAAGATCAACAAGGACACCCGCACCTACGAGTTCAAGCAGCAGCTGCAGAACAACGAGATGTACTACATGCTGAACAAGGCCCTGCGTTAATTCGCAGCCGCCCGATGGATTGAGCATAATCAATATCAACACTTAGCCCCGTCGTCATGGCGAGGCTAAGTGTTTTTTTTTCGGAGCGCATGGACGACAGACGTGCCCTCCTCTCACTCATCAGCGTCATCCTTGCGCGCGCGTACGCGCATATAGTAGGGAAAAGAAAAAAAGAACCCACACTTCCCACACTTCCCACACTTACCACGCCCACACC
>CAMJWJ010000032.1 GCA_946409435.1 uncultured Prevotella sp.
ACACCAGATAGAAATAACACTAAAGCCCAAGTCAAGAGGCTTTCACTTGGTGACGGGCGAGGATATTGGTTGTAACGATAATTGGAGAATAGAAAGGTATTGTAGATGAAGATACTAACAAATAATATAACGAATATATGAAGAAGACTCTCACCTGCCTACTGGCTACACTAGGACTGACATCAGCCTGTGGCCAACAAAACTTTGAGAATACTGACGTTCAGGGATTCTCTGAATTGATAGCAGATTCTAACGTCGTGGTGCTTGATGTCCGTACTGCGGCTGAATTTGCTGAAGGACACATCAAGGGAGCTATCCTTATCGACCAGGGACAAAGTGATTTTGTGGAGAAAGCAAAGGCAGCACTCCCTATCGACAAGAA
The DNA here is from genome assembly GCA_946409435.1 of uncultured Prevotella sp. Lineage (GTDB taxonomy): Bacteria > Bacteroidota > Bacteroidia > Bacteroidales > Bacteroidaceae > Prevotella. The sequence goes on from CAMJWJ010000032.1 coordinate 383, forward strand.
AATTGCCGTCTATTGTAGAAGTGGTCGTAGATCTGCTAATGCTGCAGGAAAATTGGCTGATGTAGGCTATAAGTGCATTAATCTAAAAGGTGGCATTGTAGCATGGAAAGAAACAGGGATGCCTGTCAGTTCTTCGGTTCAAGAAATACAGGACTTCGTTCATCAGCAGCTCGAAACCTATAGTAAATCCCGGTTACTCGACATCTATAAATCATGCTTTCAGGACTACATGGGAGCCGAGCACTTTGTTTCGGACAAGCAGAGGGTAAAGTCATACTTGGATGAAGAACTCCGGTCCACTAGCCTTGATGACCTGATGCCCTGGTACTATGAGCCATGCGGAATTGATGGCCAGTTTGTGCGAGTTAGTATCAGAGCCGTCAAGGAGGACAAGATTTCAGAAGATTTGCTGCTTGATGCTTTTATCCGTAGTGCAAACTCAGGCAGGAGGCCTTCAGTAGAATCCTGGCGAGGCAGATGGCACATGATTATTGGAACTATTGACCAGATGCAGCTAACCATTCCCAGCTATCAGGAAGATGGTGAGTTGGTTGACAGCATCCTCACTGTCGGCAAATATGCTATCAGTCATTCTCCAGAATATCGTGAGGCATATCGGCCACACTACAGGATTGTCGAGAAGGGAATCTTTGAACGAGAGATAAAACCATTATTATTCACAAAACCAGAAGAAAACAAATAGCTTATTACACTTTATCTTCTCCATCGTCTTTTCTCCGTTTAATCCAATTCTTCACCCGATTGTAGCCCTCAACTCCAAGAATTGTTAGACCACCATACTGACAAGTCTTAGCCAGGCCGAAGAGTATAGTCCATAACACACCCTTTGCGGCAGTACTTATTGGGAGTAGCATTTGGGCAAAGGAGAGAATATAGAAAGGGATGCAGCATAGTAAGACTATCACACCAGTGCGGAATGACAGCGACTGTAGCCATGTCTTGATATTGTCCCAAGTATGGTGAAGGGCATCTTTTGGAGCATGGAATATCATTCTTGGACCAACCCAGCGCATCACTTCACGAATCTGGTGCCGTTCTTTTGGAGCATAACAGTGTACCGGGCATTTCTTACATGTTTTCTTCTTTTCCCCAAACAGGCAATGGTCGAGACGCTGGCAAGCATAATCGGCCAGTAGTTGATATTCCTCTGGCATCGTGTCCTGTTTCAGATGATGACGGCAATAAAGCTCAATCATCTTTCGGACGGTCTGTTTCTCTCGCTCAATTCTGGTCATTCAATTGCTCTTTGTAAGAAATCCATTTCACAAATTCTATTAAAATACACTGCAAAGGTACTCATTTTCCCTTTATTATTCGTATCTTTGCAGCCAACATTACAATACTTTAAGAGAATTATGGCACATAATTGTGAAAACTGCAAATTTCGGGCGCACTATGACAGGAAGCCCAATTCTTTCTTGGGTAAGTTCTGGCGTTGGCATATCAATTTCTGCCCAGGCTGGAAAGGTTATTTCACCAGCCAGAGTGAAGAGAAGAAAGCTGAACTGCGAGCAAAGTATAACTTCCAGAAATATTAGGAATGATACAGAACTACAAAGTCATCACTTTATGCGGAAGCACACGTTTTAAGGAGCAGTTCATCGAGACCCAGAAACGATTGACGCTTGGCGGCTGCATCTATGGCCAGGACGAAAAAAGCCTTCTCCGATAAACCTGCTCATGTCCAAAATTCCTTTTCTCCAGTTTGTTTCATTTCACCCTGACACTTCGGACAGGTTTTCATGTCCCATATCCTGATGTTATCGCTGCCGCAATTCAAGCAAAGCCTTCCGACTTCACTCCGATAAGATGGGGCTACGTCTGCAATGATGCCTCCAACGACAATATTCTGAATCGTCTTGCAGTCAGGGCAGCTCATGGGCGTTATCTGTTGGCGAAAGAGTCCACGGCCTTCGTACACTTCGGCTTCATACCCACAAGTTTTGCAGCGATATTTCAATTTCCATGCCATCTGTCATTCATAGTGAAATCAATACTTGTCAAGCCACTGCCGCTTTGCATCTTCGGAGAATTCTGAAGTTCAAAGCGGCGGTAGCTCTTCACCTGATAGGTGTTGTATGCAATGAGGTTTAGTATGTCTACCTGTATCTCAACATCAGAAATGAGTTTTTCTCTCTGGTCCTGCGAATGAGCAGAAACGAGCGGTGCCGTTGGTGATGTAGAGGACGGCCATGTTGTCATCGTCGGCTTTATACATTGACTTTAATCCCTCGTTGCGGTTCAGGAATTCCTCTTTCACCGCCAGGTCGTCATCGTTGACCAAGGTTCCCGTTACACGCATCCACTCGCTGCCGTTTGGCTTCAGTGCGCAAATCTCAAATTTCCCGTTTTTGGCCATCTGCTTATAGACATCTTTCACTTTACCCGTCATGATATATAGGCGGTCATTGATAATCTCTGATACGCCAAAGGCACGGACGTGTGGCTGGTCGCCGTCAACTGTTGCGATGAAGAATGCTCCGCACTCTTTCAGATAAGCTTGAACTTCTTTCATGTTTTCTGATTTTGTTTGAGGGTCAATGGTGTCGGCAACCTCAGTCTGCGTTGCCGTCTCTGTTTCGTTCTCTACAGCCTGAGCGGGCTTGTTTTGTGTGCAAGCTGCCGTTGAGAGCAACACTGCAAGCGTAAAAATAATCTTTTTCATTTGACTTATAGGTGTTTGTAGGTGAATATGTTAATGCTATCTGTAGCATTTCATGACAGCAATTTCATTCGCTTGTGGGGGATGCCGTCTAACATGAATTCGTCAGAGCTCACATGGAAGCCCACTTGCTCGTAAAATGGAATGGCGTAGCATTGGGCCTCAATCTCTATCGTCTTTGCTCCAAGACTTTGTGCGGTCTCAATAGCTTGCCTCATGACGAGGATTCCATAATGCTTGTTTCGCTGAGTGGTTAGAACGCGCCCGATATGCCAGAGACCTGCGCCGTCATCCTTGAACACCCTGGAATAAGCGACAATCTCGTCGTCGCAGCGGATGATGACGTGCGATGAGGTGAAGTCTATGTCGTCGAGATCTTGGTAGGGACAGTTCTGTTCAACGACAAAGACGGCTGCCCTCACCTTCAGAATCTCATAGAGTTCGTGGGTGGTCAGTTCCTTGAACGTTTTAATATCTGTCCTCAGTTTGTCTGGCATGACCTTAATATCCTAAATCTTCACCAACAAGCACAACGACGTGCCGCCCCTTGTTTCTGCTGTTTCTCAGGAAGTGAACGTAGCTGCAAATGCTCTCTGGCGAGTTGCAGTTATGGCACCTGCCGTCAGTCCTGCAGGGCGTCTTGATGTCGAAACGCTGGGCATTGATGGGCGAGGCTGTGCTTCTCGCCCTGGCCAAGGCATCCTCTACGGTCTGGGCAACCTTGTTCAGTCCGATGACGAAGATTACCTTTTTCGGTCCCCAGGTGATGGCAGCCACGCGATTGCCGTTGCCGTCGATGTTCACGATGATGCCATCCTCCGAAATGGCATTGGCACTTGTCAGGTAGACATCAGCCGTGAACGCCTTGAGATACATGGCCTCCTTCTCTTCTGGGGTCTCGGCCGTGTCGCGGTCGAGGACATTTAGTGTACCCCTCTTTTTCAATGCCTGTGGAATCCCGAGTGAACGGACCGTGTCAGTACCACCCCACGTCACGGTGCTTCCATCGGCAATGAGTTGCGAAACGACCTTAACTGCCTCATTGCCCGTAGGACAGTAGAAGGCTTCCATGTTACGGCGGTTCAAGTTCTTAATCATCTGCCCCGCTAAGTTCTGATTTCTTTCTTCTTTTGGTGTCATGTTATATGTTTGGGTGATGTGCATGCCCGTCGCGGGTTGGACACGCTTTTGGTGTCCAGTTCTTGAAGAACCGCAGCACCTTCTTTTGGTCGTAGCCCTGACCCTCCTCCAGGAAACTTGAGTCTTGGATATGGATGACTTCTCCCTGCTCGTTGAGCACGACAAATACGGGGAACCCGAAGCGCTCGGGATTGTTAAGCCGGCATAGCATTGCGTTGGCACCGGCTGCGGCGTTCTTGTCCTGCTGAGCCGTTCCGGCAGCTTTCGCTTTGCGGGGGTCGTAGTTGACGTGGATGTAGACGAAGTGCTCGGCGATAAGCCTGCTGATGGTGGTGTCGTTTGTGATGAAGTCGGCAAAGCGCAGGCACCATGGACACCAGTTTCCGCCTACCTGGCAGACAACGAACTTACCTTCAGTCTTTGCCTTCGCCACGGCTTGCTCTATCTGCTCCATGGGGTTGATGCTCTCGTCGTAGACTCTCTTCAGCCCGTTCTGCGCATACACTGTGGTGGCAGTCAGCATGGCAATCAATATCACGCAGGCTTTTAGGACGCTATTCGTTTTTGCTTCCATATAAGATGCTCTTTTGGGTGCTCTTTTTGGTGGCAAATTTACGAAAAAATGGTAGAAGAACAAAGAAAACTCACAAAAGTTTTGTACCTTTGCACGGTTTTAATACAAAATAACAGTGAACGCTATGCTGAATTTTACCGTGGGTCCCGTCATGTCGGACGATGCTGTCCTCGCTATTGGCAGCCAACAAGTACCCTATTTCCGCACCCCTGAGTTCTCGGAGGTGATGCTCGAGAATGAGCGGCTGATGTTGCGCTTTGCTGGTGCTCCGGCGGGCAGCCGCGCATGCTTCATGACCGGTTCCGGCACTGCATCGATGGAGGCTTCCGTCATGAATGTGCTATCGCCTCAAGACAAGGCCATCGTCGTCAATGGCGGCTCGTTTGGCGAGCGCTTCGTCCAGTTGCTGCAGTTGCACGGCATACCCTGTCACGAGATCAAGCTGGACTACGGACAGCCACTCACAGAGGGTCATCTCTCTGGACTGGCTGGCAAGGGCTTTACCGCTTTTCTGGTAAACATGGGTGAGACGTCGACGGGCGTGCTCTACGACATGCCGATGATTGGCCGTTTCTGTCGTGACAACGGCCTGTTGCTCGTTGTCGACGCCATCAGCACTTTCCTGTGCGACGCGTTCGACATGAAGGCTCTTGGTGCCGATGTCATGATAACGGGTTCACAGAAGGCGCTGGCCTGTCCGCCGGGCATTTCGGTCATCGTGCTGTCGCCGCGAGCCTTGCAGCGAGTGGAGTCTCATCAGTCCGTGTCAATGTACCTCGACCTGAAACTGGCCTTGAAGAACGGCGAGCGTGGGCAGACTCCCTTCACGCCGGCTGTCGGAACGCTGCTTCAAATCAACCGCCGTCTGCATGACATCGATGCAGCCGGCGGTGTAGAGAGCGAGGTGGCACGTATGTCCATGCTGGCTCGCGACTTCCGTCAGAAAGTCAGTGTGCTGCCCTTCACGCTGTTTAGCCCGTCGCCACAGAATGGTGTCACGGCCCTGCTGACCACGAAGGTGCCGGCTTACGACATCTTCACGACGCTGAAGGACAAGTACGGTATATGGATATGCCCCAACGGCGGCGAGCTGCGCGACCGAGTGTTCCGCGTGGGTCACATGGGCGCGCTGACCCCTGCCGACAATACCACGCTGGTCGACGCCATGCTCGACATGCTTGGGCGGGGTTAGAAATTCTCAGAAGTTCTCGCGTATCTTGGTGGCAATCTCCTGGAACTCCTCTTCGCTGAGCTTCAGCTTCTCGCGGCGGAAGTCGGCGTCGGCCTCCGTCTGCATGGGGATGAGGTGGATGTGAGCGTGAGCCACCTCCAGGCCCAGCACCACCTGCGCAACCTTACGGCAGGGGAAAGCCTTCTTGATGGCAACGGCTACCCGTTTTGCAAACTGCTGATAGCGGGCCAGCTCGTCGTCGTCCATGTCGAAGAAGTAGTCTACCTCGCGGCGGGGAATGACCAGTGTGTGGCCTTTCACCAGCGGATTGATGTCAAGGAAAGCATAGAACTCATCGTTCTCTGCACATTTGTAGCTGGGTATCTCACCGGCAGCAATCTTGCTGAATATATCCATAATCTGTAATGATTTTTATGCAATACTGATGTTGTCAATGCGCAGCTTGATGGTGCCGCGGGGAATCTTGATCTCGGCCTCGTCGCCCACCTTCTTGCCCAGCAGTCCCTGTGCGATAGGGGTCTTGATGCTGATCTTGCCGGCGCGCAGGTCGGCTTCGTTCTCGCTGACGATGGTGTAGCTCATCTTCGTGTTGGTGGTCAGGTTGGTCATCTCCACCTTCGTCAGTATCTGTACCGAGTCGGTGCTCAGCCGCGACGTGTCCACCACCTTAGCCTCGGCGATGGTTGCCTTCAGTCTGTTGATCTTGTCCTCCAGATGAGCCTGTGCCTCCTTAGCGGCGTCGTACTCACTGTTCTCACTCAGGTCTCCTTTCTCTCTTGCTTCCGCAATGGCCGCTGAGGCCTTGGGGCGCTCTACTGCTTCCAGTCGGTGCAGTTCGGCTATGAGGTTGTCATAGCCCTCTTGTGACATGTATGCCATACTTTCTTTTATTTTTGTTTGTTGCTTTTTATAGTTTTTTGCCTGTCGGCGGTACCAGACGCAGAAAAAATAAAGAATCCCGACCCTCGTCTCTGTCGGAATCCCTGTGATTATCCATGTCTGTTATCGCTGGCAAAGGTAGACATTTATTTTTAAATGACCAAATTTTTCGCTCTAAAAATTCTAATTCAGTTTGATTTATGTCAAGAAAGCACTTAGCTGCAGTCACTTTTTTCATTTGTTTAGTGATTGTCTGTTGTTTTTTATCTATTTTTGCATCGTGTTTTTCATAGTATTAGATTTAAGGTTAACAAAGGTTGGGACTCAGCGGAGTCCCTTTTTTTTGTATGCTTCAGAATCTCAGGATGTCGTCTGCCTGTGTTTTACCTGAAAAAATAGAAAATTGCCTACACTGCCTACACACAGGCCTAACTGTTTGTGTGTCTGTGGTTTGTGGGGTGTAGGCAAGGGTGTAGGCGGTGTAGGCAAGGGTGTAGGCAGTGTAGGCAAATCGTGGAGCGTAGCCAAAATACGTCATCATCTTACGGTTGTTCTACAGCCCGGAACTTTTTCCCATGCAGCCGGAACTTTTTCCCATGCGCCGGAACTTTTTTCTCGTACGCCGGAACTTTTTTCCCATGCGCTGGAACAAAAATTCCGGCTTATGGAAACAAATTTGGGAACTAATTTTTTAATTTATGTTGTGTCGGTTTTACGCGTTAGTCATCATCTTGGTTTGCAATAAACGTGGATTTTGTTGAAAATTCCTGCCTACACCATCCTACACCCTTGTCTACACCCTATAAACCACAGACACACAAACAGTTAGGCCTGTGTGTAGGCAGTGTAGGCAAAAAAACATTTTTTTTTACGCAAAAGCAAACCCTTTGCTATTTCTTTTTTTTGATACTTTTTAGTCTTAAAGTTTGTGAAATTGAAATATAATTCTTATCTTTGCAACCAATAATGCGTGTTCTGCAAGTTAAAGCGTAACTTATGAAACAAACAGACATAGACAAACAGACACGGAGGAAAGTGTTTTGGCAGGGCATACAGCGGCGAGTCATTATCTCGGCGTTGGCTTTTCTCATTGTAGGACTGTATGCCGTGGTCATCGTCAAGATGTCGTTCTTCAGTCCGGTGTCGAAAGCCATGGCCGACTATTCCGTGACTGATTTCTACTACGACATATTGGCTACCGGCGAGCAGGATACCAGCAACATTACCTCCATTGTCGACATGACCGACCTGCCTGACCGGCGGGCGCTTGCCATGGCCTTGGAGCAGGTGAACGACTGCCACCCCAAGGCACTGGGCGTCGACGTCGTGTTCGAGGGACTGCGCGAAGACTCGCTGGGCGACCAGATGATCTACGACGTGGCACACAGTCAGCCAAACACCGTTTTCTCGTATAAGCTGATAGACGACTCGTACGACTGGGTGGAGCACGACTACCACCAGACGATGCGCTCGTTCTTTGCCGACAGCACCATCACGCAGGGTTTCACTAACATGCCGCGTGCACTCTACGGAGGCATGAAGCGCAGACTGAGTCTTGGTGCCAAGCTGGATGGCCAGCTTGTGCCGTCGCTCATCAAGAAGGTGGCCGACACCTATGCCGGCGAGGAGATACTGCCGCTGGCCGACAGGGAGATACGTATCAACTTCAAGCCGCGCGTCTACCGCGTGATACCGCCAGACTCCATCGAGGAGTACCGTGAGTACATCGAGGACCATGTGGTGCTGTTCGGTGCCATGCGCGAAGAGGCCGACATGCACTACACGCCGGAAGGCAAGATTGCCGGTGTGAAGCTGCTGGCATACGCCATCGAGACGATACTGAAGCACGACGACGTGGTAGAGCTGCCGCTGTGGCTGACCTGCATCATCTGCTTTGTTGTGGTGTTTATTACGCTGACCATCACCGATGCCTACGACAGGTGGGCACTGAAGCGTGGCCCGCTGGCCCGCGTCATCTACCGCTCGGTACTCGTCAAGGGTTTCGTGCGCTTCGGCTGTATCGCCGTATTTATGTATGCTGCACTGCTGCTGTTTGGCGTCTACAACATCAGTGTCAATCTGGCGGTAGCGCTGACGGCCATTGCCTTTATCGTCAGTGCCACCAATCTACATGACTCACTAAAACAATATTTTGAAGATAAGAAAAAGAAAAAAGAATTAAATGCAATAAGCCAATGAAAACGAAAAGATTTCTTACCATTCTGGCTATGGCCGCTGTCATCAGCCCTGCCACAGCCCAGAACAATAGCAGTTCGTCAGGCCGGTTTAATAAAGGATTCGGTCAGGCACGTAAAGAAATGTACGATCGCTACAACGACTTCCGCAAGAAGGCGCTGAAAGACTACAGCGATTTTGTGCGTAACGCATGGAAGGACTATGAGGCCCGTCCTGCCATTGAGGCTCCTCAGGAAGAGGAGGTACAGCCCATGCTTGCTCCCGGTGCCGACGAGAAGACGGCAGCATGGTTCGACAAGCTGTTCCGCAGAAAGAAGAAAAACCTGCACCCCAATGCTCCGAAGGAGGAGCAGCAGGCCCAGGCCGACAAGGCTAAGCAGCAAAGCAAGGCCGACAAGCCCGACGCTAAGCAGCAGGATGCCGTTCAGGCCGCTGTCACCGACAGGCGCAAGTCCAAGGAGCTGAGTTTCAAGGATGTCATCAAGCCTGAGCCTGTTGCCAAGCAGCCCGAGCCGCTGGCTGAAGTGAAGGAGGATGTGTCCTTTGCCAACGACTACATGAAGTTCACTGTCTTCGGCACGGAGTGTCAGGTACGTATCGGCAAGAACTGCCATGTCAAGCTGAGGAGTGTCGAAGCCGACGACGTGGCCGACGCCATCGAGGAGTTCCAGGAGACACAGTTCGACAACATGCTCTTCGACTGTCTGAAGGAGCGCAAGCGCAACGGATTCTCCGACTGGGCCTACTATCAGATGCTGCTGGCACTGACCAAGAAGTTCTATGGCGATACCAACGAGGGCACACTGGTGCGTGCCTTCCTCTATTCGCAGTCGGGCTACAAGATGAGGCTGGCTCACAGCAACAATAAACTCTTCATGCTGACAGCCAGCCGGCACTTCATCTATGGCAAGAAGTACTTCTACTTGGACGATGAGTGGTACTACCTGCTCGACGATACCGATAGCGACCGCCTGGGCATCTGTCAGGCCTCGTTCCCGAAGGAGAGCTCCCTGTCGCTCCAGATCTCTGCCATACAGAAGTTCGGTAGCAATCCCACTGCGGAGCGTACCATCACGTCGCTGAAGAATCCCGACTGGAGTTTCACCATTTCGTCGAACAAGAACTACCTTGACTTCTACGAGACCTATCCCTCGTCGTGTGTCAACCAGAACTTCATGACCCGTTGGGCCATGTATGCCAACACACCGATTGAGGAGGGCATTCGCGAACAGCTGTATCCCCAGATTCGGCAGCGCCTGCAGGGACTGTCGCAGCAGGATGCCGTACAACAACTGCTGTGGTGGGTGCAGACGGGACTGGAATATGCCTACGACGAGGATGTGTGGGGAGCCGACCGTGCCTTCTTCGGCGAGGAGAGCCTCTTCTATCCCTATTGCGACTGTGAGGACCGCTCGATACTGCTGTCACACCTCGTCCGCGAGTTGGTACACCTTGACTGTATCCTCGTCTACTATCCCGGCCATCTGGCTATGGCTGTCGGGTTCACCGATGACGTGCAGGGCGACCACATCATGCTCGACGGACAGAAATTCGTTATCTGCGACCCCACCTATATTGGTTCCGACGTCGGTGAGACCATGCCTGACATGCGCGGACTGGACACTACCGTCATCCTGCTGCAGAAGTCATAATACCATGTTGACAAGAGCGTATTTGTAAATTTAAGTATTATGAGGAAAAAACTTTTCATGATGATGCTTGTGGCCTTTGTCTGCTTGCTGCAGGCAGAGGCACAGCAATATGTCGTATATGGCGTCACCGGCAAGGTGGAGGCAACGACACCCCACGGCAAGAAGGAGCTGAAACTGCGCGAGACGGTTTACCCCTCGACCGTTGTCAGCATGCCTTATGGCGCTATCCTGGAACTGATTGATACCGAGAGCCGTAAGCAGTACACCCTGCGTACGCCTGGAAAGGGCAAGCTGGAAACGATGATTACCGACCGACGTAATACAGTGCTGAAGCTGACCAGCAAGTACTTCGACTATGTGCTGGCACAGATGAAGGGTTCGAGCGAGGTGGTCACGCGGCGTGTCAGCGACCCTGCCACGGTAACGCGTGAGATTACCATGGACTCTACCTATGCAGCCCAGCTCGACTCGCTGAAGACGCTCATCGCCGAGCGCGACTCCATGAAGGCTATCATTGCCAGACATGACTCCATTAATGCGTTGAAATCTAAAGAACAATAACGATATGAAAAAACTACTGACATTAACCGTGTTTTGCCTCGCTGTCGCCACAGGAGCCATGGCGCAAGGCATGAAAGTTGTGGAATTCAAACTGTTGGAAAATGATCTGACGGCCAACACCCGTGGTACCGAGAAGATGGACCAGAACGGTGAGCGTGCCGCGCTGATTAAGATTCAGACCCCGGAGCGAGGCTTCACCTTCGATGGTGGCTCGCTGGGTATCGTAGCCACCGAGGAGCATGCCGGCGAGATATGGCTTTATGTGCCACGCCGTGCCCAGAAACTCATCGTGCAACATCCTGCTTTCGGCGTGCTGCGCGACTGGTACTATCCCATACCCGTCGAGGGTGCCCGTACTTACGAGATGCTCATCGACATCGGTACCGGACGCTATGCCAACATCACCTCGCAGGTGGCCGAGTCGGAGATATACATCGACGGCGCCCCTGTCGGCAAGTCGCCTCTGTACAACAAATACCTGAACTTCGGAAAGCACAAGATAGAGGCAAAGAAAGACCGCTACGAGGGTGAGCTGGAGCTGTATGTCACTACCGAGGACGATGCCAAGAAGGCCAAGATGATCAATGTCGAACAGCGTGACATGAGCGACCACTTCGGTGATGTCATGGTGACCGTCGACAACAAGGCCGACATTTTCTTTGAAGGTAGAAATGTCGGTAACGGAGTATGGCAGACACAGCTGCGTGAGGGAACTTATATCATCGAGACGCAAAAGGCTGACTGTGACCCTGAGAAGACTTCGTTCACCGTCATTGCCAAGCAGCAGAACAACGTCAAGGCTGCAGCACCTACACCGCACACCGGACGACTGAACCTGTATACGAAGCCCCGTGACGTGGTGGCTACCTACAACGGTACTAACCCCATCGACCTGACCGAGGTACACACGCTGCCTATCGGAACCTACCAGATTAACCTGAGCCGCAAGGGCTATTATAGCAAGTCGGGATTGGAGTACACTGTGAGGCATAACGAGACCACACGCGACACCATCGTGATGGACAAGGTACGCTACATCAAGTCCAAGGCCTTCTACTTCGGAGCCGGCTACACCATGCGCTCCTTAGGCGGCATCACCGCACTGGCCGGTGCTACATACAATAATTTCGACCTGCAGGTGAGCTATACCTTCGGACTGGGTAAGTCGGGGCTGGTGCCTTGGTACACCACAGAAATGAAGGATGCTGCAGGCAATATCATTCAGGAGGCAGACACCTACCTGAGTTCCATGACCTACAAGCGCTCAACGCTGGCCATCAGGCTGGGCTACCAGTTTGAACTGACCGAGCGGTTAGGCATCACCCCGCAGGTAGGCTACGAGATAGAGCGCCTGTCGGGTACCGTGGCTAATGGTACCAACAAGTATGGCGACGGTGCAACAGCCAACTGCATCAGTATCGGTGCAAAACTCTTATGGGCTCCTCTGGAGCGATTCTATGCCTTCATCAATCCGGCATTCTCGCTGGGTGCAAGCAAGGACAAGAACTTCGAGCGGCTTGTCGACAACAGCGACATTGCTGCCGGTGGCTTCATGCTGACCATCGGAGCTATCGCCAAGTTCTGACCTACACCTTATTATATATATAAGAGGTAAAAAAGTAAAGAGGTAAATAAGTAAAAAAGACAACAACGATATGAAGACAAAGAATATCATAGCAATACTGGCAGCACTGCCTATCGTGGCAGGATTTACGGGCTGTAAGTCTGATGAGGAGATGACAGCCAAGCCTGCCAAGGAGATACTGATGGTCGAGGGCGGTGACGTGATCGAATACCGTGCTAACGAGACGGGACCTGCTGCCGGTGTCGCTGTCACTGCTGACTGCCGGTGGACCGTGCAACTCAACACAGGAACCTTCGGCGAGGACATCACCGTGAGTCCCCGACAGGGCAACGGCAACGGGTCGCTGGTCATCGTGTCAAACATGAACACGGACCCCAACCTCGTCCGTGAGGCTATCATCACACTGGTTTCCGACGGTGGACTGAAGCAGAAGGTCACCGTACGCCAGAAGGGTGGGGACGACGCCCTGAACGTCACCTCCACGAAGTTCAGTTTCAAGGAAGAGAACAACGAGCCGCAGACGCTCGTCGTGACGAGCAACGTCAGTTGGACCATAGCCAACCCGCATAGTTGGATACAGGTAGTCGACGTTGACGGCAAGCCCGTCACTAACGGTGGCAAGGGTGCTACGACGCTGCTTGTCAAGGTCAGCGACGCCGTCTCCGATGCCGAGCGCACTGGTACCTTCACCATCAATTATGGCAAGGATGCTGCTGCCATTGAGGTTACGCAGGACGGTAAGACTAACATTACGCTCCGCGTGCTGAATACGCCCGACAAGTTCCCCTATCCGGGTGGTGTACAGACGATCCATATTGAGAGCAATGCTGAGTGGACAGCCTTCGTTCCCTCCTCGGCAGCGTCTTGGCTGTCTATTATGGAGGTCAGCGACTCGACAGGAGTCAGTCATCAGAGTACCGGTGTCGGCAATGGCGAGATTGTTATCCGCTGCGCTGAAAACAATACCACTCGTGAGATGGCTACTGCCATCGTCATCACGGCAGGTTCCAAGAACCCGAAGCAGGAGGTTGTAGTCATAGAGCAGGCAGGTAACAGCTCGGCTACGCCGCTGCAGACTGGCGTGGAACTCTATAACCTTACCGTCATGCGGCAGTCGGCAAACTTCTTGCTGAGCATTGTGTCAGAAGAGGTTGTCGGACACTTCGGACTGGTGTACAGCACTGATAACCCGGAGCCTACGCGCAACAACAGCCCAGAGGTAATTGCCGGCCAGGGCATCACGTCGGGCGGTGTGCCCTGCGAGCTGATCAACCTGCAGGAGAGCACTACCTACTTTGTCCGTGCATTCGTCGAGAAGCCCAGCAGCGGCGAGGTCATCTACAGTAATGTAGTACCTATCACTACGCTGGCAAGCGAGACCCGTATCAGCCAGATCAACATCCTGTCGTACGGTAAGACGTCGGCAGAGTTCTATTTCGGCTTTACTTCCGACAATGAGGTGGGCAACTACGGTGTGGCATACAGCGACACCAACAGCACACCGACGATTGACGACCAGGTGAGCATCATGGGCAACGGTGGCACGACAGGCACCATCCAAGGCGAGCTGAACGGTCTGACGGAAGGTACCACCTACTATGTACGTGCCTTCGTCATGACGGCCTACGGTCCTGTCTACAGCGGCAATGTGGCAACCTTTACCACCCGCATCAGCAGTGCCATGATCGGTATGCTCTACTCACAGTATGTCGGCAACGTCTATGCTGAGTTCCGCTTTGCCTTCACCTCCGACGCTGAGGTTGGCGACTATGGATTTGTCTACAGTCCTACCAACGATACGCCCACCGTCAGTGATGGTGTGAAGAACATCGGACACGGTGGTACGGGCAGCAATGTCATGGGCACCATCGATGGACTGAGCGAGGACACCGAGTACTATGTCCGTGCCTATGTACAGACGGTGAATGGTATTCTCTACAGCAGCAACATGGTGACTATCAAGACCTCGAAGTCACCTGGTGAGCCAGGCGAGAGCGACAATCCTGACCCGCAGCTGTCGCGCCGTTGGTAAAGTGATTCACGACTGTGGCCTCATGATTCTTGTTGACTGCCGCATTCCATGCAGCCTACTGAGAATCATGACGGCACAGTCTCTATTATATTAATCATAGCAACCTACATCTTATGAATAAAGCTATCGTTACTAAAACTATAGGGCGGCTGATGTCTTGCCGCACAGCCGGCAGCTACGGCCGTGCGCTGAAAGCAGGGCTGTTGGTTCTCCTGCTGACGGTTTGTTCCATACTCCCAGCAGCAGCCTATACCTTGACCGTCTTGTCGGGAGAGAATGGTACTACGACCACCACGTGGAGTGCCGGTTCTGAAATGATTGACATAGACGGCGGCAAGGGGGTATATACCATTGACGCGGGTACTATTGTCACCATGCAGTTTTCGCCGTTCGACTATCAGAAGGTGGACAAGGTATTGGTCAACGACGCGGACGTCACTGCCGATCTGCAGGAGTCCGCGATAAGCCAGTGCGAAAGGTCGTACTCCTTCACGATGAACAGCGACATGACGTTGAATGTCACCTATCGCACCATCTATCCTATTTTAAGTATTACCTCGGAAGGCGGCGGAAGCATCAGCTTTTCAACGAGCATGGTCACAGGTACCGTGGCAGCAAACACCTCGGAGGATGTGGTACTCGCTAATTACGAGGCTGGCGACCAGTTGACACTGACTTTCACGCCCAGCAGCGATGCCTATAAGCTTGTGGCAGCCACCGTGAACGGTACGAATGTCATGGACGACCTGACTCCTGACGGAGCGTACTACATCAACAACGTCACGGACGACATAACGGTATATGGCGGTTTCGACATTTCCATCAAGGACGGCACGGTGATGACAGAGGTCATCGACGGCATCGAATGGACGTACACCGTGACCGACGAGGCCAACAAGGTGTGCCATTTAGGTGCCGTAGATTCCGGTATGAACAGCATCACAGCTGTTCCGACGACCACCGAGGCCGAGAGTATCACGATACCCTCCGTCATCAACGGCTATACCGTGAAGGGTCTGGCTGTGGAGGCATTCCGCGACTGCAGTGGCCTGACAGGACAACTCAATATCCCGTCAACGGTGACTTTCATTGGCGACATGGCCTTTATGGGCACCCACTTCAGCGGTCCGCTGACATTGCCCGAAGGTCTGAACGACCTTTGCAGCTATTCCTTCTATAACCTCTACAACCTGACGGGCGACCTCGTCATTCCTGAGAGCCTGACGGTGCTGCCGGCCGATGCCTTCTTCAACTGCATGGGCTTCACCTCGCTGACTCTCCCCTCTACAGTGACGAAGATATGGACAGGCTGTTTCGGCCGTATGCTTGGCTTGACGCAGATAACCTGTCTGGCTACGACGCCGCCGGAACTGAGTAAAGACGATGTGTTTACTACCTACGATGTTCCCCTGTTCGTTCCTGCCGAGAGCGTCGATGCCTACAAGGCTGCCCAGTACTGGAGCAACTTCACGAACATCTACGCCATCGGAACCGAGCTCAACCATACCCTGACCGTAGCCAGTAGTGGTGGCGGTAAGATTGTGGGCGCCATCAAAAACTTGACGGGAGAGATCTACTCAGAGTTTGAATCCAACCCTGACAGCGATGATCCGGTAGAATTTCCTGTCACCGTTCCCGTTGGCTATTCCGTCGAGATGACCCTCACTCCCAAAACCGGCTACTACCTCAACGAGGTCACGAAGAACGGTTCGGAGAACCTCACCAGTCAGGTGGTTGACAACAAGCTCACACTGACCGACATCAACGAGGACATGAAGGTCAGTGCCGTCTTCGAGCGTATCACCCTGCTGCTGCAGTTAGCCAGCACGACAAGCCACGGCACCGTCAGCTGGGAAGTCAACGACGTGTCTGGTACCGGCATCACCTACGGTGTCGTGGACAATAGCGTCGAGGACATCCCCGTACCTTACGGCAGCACCGTCACGCTGACATTCAACTACGACCATACGCAATACGGCCTGTCGCAACTGACTCGCAATGGCGTCAGTGTCCTGGCTGATGTTCTCGACGACGCTTACATCATCTCCAATTATACCGCCAACGATACGATCGTGGTCAACTATACCGAGATGGCTGCCGAGGCATACGCCGCATTGGGCGACGGCAACACCGTGCTGACCTTCTACTACGACAAGCAGAAGACTGCGCGTGGAGGCATGAGCGTCGGACCGTTCGCCAGCGAGGCAGACAATCCCTGGTACACCTATAGCTCGAGCATCACCACCGTTGTCTTCGACGAGTCGTTTGCCGGCTATACCACGCTGACCAGCACGGCCAACTGGTTCTATGATTGTGAGAACCTCACAACCGTTACAGGTATCAGCAATTTGAAGACCGACAACGTGACGGACATGCAATTCATGTTCCACGGCTGTTCCAGTCTGCCAGCCATTGACCTGAGCACCTTCAACACCGCCAACGTTCAGTCTATGCAGGGCTTGTTCTTCCGCTGTGAAAGCCTGACGAGCCTTGACCTGAGTACCTTCAATACCGACAATGTGACCGACATGGGGGCGATGTTCTCCCGTTGCATTAGCCTGGCGAGCGTTAACGTGAGCAGTTTCAACACCAGCAAAGTGACGGACATGCGCCTGATGTTCAATCAGTGCTCCAGTCTGACCAGCGTCGACCTGAGCACGTTCAACACCAGTCTCGTGACCGACATGGGCTATATGTTCTCCAACTGCTCCAACCTGCAGACTATTTATGTCGGCGACGGTTGGTCCACAGCGAGTGTAGCGGACGGTTCCAGCACGTTTAACAGCTGTACCGCCCTTATCGGAGGCATGGGTACTGTCTACGATGCAGACCACATTGACGCAGCTTACGCCCACATCGACGGCGGTGCTGCCAATCCTGGCTACCTCACGCCACAGGGAGGCTACGTCGAGGCTCCGACATTTATCTGGAATGGCGACAATCTGACGATGACTACCGGCACGGAGGGTGCTACTATCTACTATACGATAGTGGACAACTCGGCTACGGTACCGCCGACAGCTGTCGAGTACACCAGCCCCGTTAACGTGACTTCCGACGTGCTGATTACGGCCTACGCCGAGAAGGAGGGTATGGCCTCGTCGCCATCCACTGTATTGGAATATCCGTACACCGCATGGAAGGCGCTGACCGATGCCATTGCTGAGGCGCAGACGGTTTCTTCACAGGCAGCGACGAACGACAACGTGACCGACACCCAGCGTACTGAGCTGGCGGAGATGATCACCCTGTCGCAGGGCATGTACGAAGCCCGCGTCGATTCGGCCGCTGCCATCAACCAGCAGACCACCAACCTGACAACCCTGACGGCGACCATCCAGCAACTGGTGAATGCCGAGGCAGAGCCGTATGCTGTGCTGAGCAACGAAAACACCGTGGTGACGTTCTACTACGACAAGAAGAAGCAGGAGCGTGGAGGTTTTGATATCAACAATGTAGATGTGGGAGTTTCACCTTACGGAACTGCTACGACGGCGGTATTCGATGCATCGTTCGATGCCTACAGGCCCACGAGTACAGCTTACTGGTTCCTGAATTGTAATTTGCTAACCACTATTACTGGTATGGAGTATCTCCATACAGACGATGTGACGGACATGAAATTCATGTTCAATAGCTGTTCTGGCCTGACAAGTCTTGACTTGAGCAGCTTCAACACGGCCAACGTGACGGACATGAGCAATATGTTCTCGAGCTGTAGCGGTCTGACCAGTCTATACGTGAGCAGTTTCAATACATCTAATGTGACGGACATGCGCTACATGTTCAATGGATGTTCTGGCTTGACCAGCCTCGATTTGAGCAGTTTCAATACGTCCAATGTGACGTACATGTACAATATGTTCAACGGCTGTTCCTCTCTGACGAGCCTTGACTTGAGCAGCTTCAATACAGCCAATGTGATGTATATGCAAGAGATGTTCTATGACTGTCACTCTCTGACCAGTCTTGACTTGAGCAGTTTCAATACCGCTAATGTGACGGACATGAGAGGAATGTTCTATAACTGTTCCAGCTTAACAACTCTTGACGTAAGCAGCTTCAGCACGGCCAACGTGACGGACATGCATACTATGTTTCAGTCTTGTTCTGGCCTGACCAGTCTCGATTTGAGTAGTTTCAATACAGCTAACGTGACGACCATGTATTTCATGTTAGCTAACTGTACCAGTCTGACAACCATCTACGCAGGAGAAGGATGGAGCACAGGAAATGTTACTCAAAGTGGTGGCATGTTCTACGATTGTACCGCCCTCGTCGGCGGCAAGGGTACTGTCTACGATGCTGACCACATTGACGCAGCCTACGCCCACGTCGACGGCGGCACGGCGAACCCGGGCTACTTCACCGACAAGAATGTTTCGGCTGCCTACGCCGTGCTGTCGGACGGCGGTACCGTCGTGACATTCTATTACGACAACATGATGGGGACACGCGGAGGAATAGACATCAACAATACTGAAACTTTCAATTCACCTTACGGTAGTGCCACGACAGCAGTCTTCGACGCGTCGTTCGATGCCTACAGACCTACGAGCACTGCCTACTGGTTCCAAAATTGTAATTTGTTGACAGCTATTACAGGCATCGAGTATCTCCATACCGATGACGTGACGAGCATGATCAGCATGTTCGAAGGCTGTTCTGGCCTGACCAGTCTCGACTTGAGCAACTTCAACACAGCCAATGTGACGGATATGAGCGGTATGTTCCGTGACTGTTCCGGCCTGACCAGTCTTGACTTGAGCAGCTTCAACACGGCCAACGTGACGGATATGAACACCATGTTTGCTTTCTGCAACGGCCTGACAACCCTCAATGTGAGCAACTTCAATACGGCTAACGTGACGGACATGCAATACATGTTCGCTGTCTGCAACAGCCTGACCAGTCTCGACCTGAGCAGCTTCAATACGGAAAAGGTGACGAGCATGACCAGCATGTTCGACAACTGTTCCAGCCTGACCAGTCTCAACTTGAGTGGCTTTAACACGGCCAGCGTGACGGGAATGAATTACATGTTCAGTAGCTGTTCCAGTCTGACGAGTCTTGACTTGAGCAGCTTCAACACGGCCAACGTGACGGATATGAGCGGTATGTTAAAAGGCTGTGCTGGCCTGACAACCCTTGATTTGAGCAGCTTCAACACGGCCAACGTGACGAACATGAGTGAAATGTTCGATGACTGTTCTGGCCTGACGACCATCTATGCTGGAGAAGGGTGGAGCACAGAAAATGTTACCGAAAGTGGTGACATGTTTGACAACTGTACCGCCCTTGTCGGCGGCATGGGTACGGTGTACGATGACTTCCAGAATAACGCTAACTACGCCCACATCGACGGCGGTACGGAGAATCCGGGCTACTTCTCCGACATCAATGCGCCGACGACTTATACAGTTACTGTGGACGTGTTTGGCGGAGGTTCTGTGACGGCCGGTGGAGAGACGATAACGGAATACACTGATTTTAATCGGGAGGTTTCCGTCGATGCAGGAGGCTCACTGCTGCTGACCTTCACACCTGCCGACAGCCACAGGCTGGCAACGGTCGTGCTTGATGGTACCGACGTCACTTCGCAGGTTATTGCCGACTCGACGGGTGTGTCGTACTATACGCTTACGAGCATCTACGATGACCACACCGTCACGGCCACCTTCGTCAACGACACCATCGATGTCGTTGGTAATACCGACTTCAGCTCCGCTTGGTGGACGGCGTTCTCGAGCAACTACGAGATACCTGCTGACCACACGCTGCACATGCAGTTTACCAACCATAGCGACAAGGTAAACAACTGGGACAACTGGGTGCTGATGTGCACGGCTGATTCGACGCGCACACCGGAGTACTTCGCCCTGCGTGCCGACAGCTACGGCTGGGGTGACTACTACAATGGCGACGGACTCTCCAGCAACTGGACCGACTGGGATGCTTTCCGCGAGGGCATGGACGGTGCGCTTGTCGACCTGACCGTGCGCCGCTGGGGTAGTGAGGTGACGGTGACCACCGTTGCCAAGGCCGCTGACGACACCGAGTATGTCCAGACCCTCACCACGACCATCGACCCTGCTGCCGACCAGTCCATCAACGTGTTCCTCACCGTAGAGAATGCCTATTTGGAGATATATAAGAACAGCATCACGCTGACGCCGTCGGAGGCTCCCGCCATTCCCGAGGCGTATGCTGTGCTGAGCACCGACGGTACAGTGGTGACGTTCTACTATGACAGGCAGAAGACGGAGCGTGGAGGAATTGACATCAACAATACAGATTCCACTGCTCCTTATGCTACCGCCACGATAGCAGTCTTCGATTCATCGTTCGATGCCTATAGACCAACGAGCACTGCCAACTGGTTTATGGGATGCTCTTCACTGACTACCATTACAGACATCGGGTATCTCCATACGGATGATGTGACGAGCATGCAGGACATGTTCTATGACTGTTCTGGCTTGACAAGTCTTGACTTGAGCAACTTTAATACGGCCAATGTGACGAATATGATGAGCATGTTTGCTGGCTGTTCCGCCCTGACAAGTCTCGATTTGAGCAGTTTCAATACGGCCAACGTGAAGTACATGGGTTATATGTTCAGGGACTGTTCCAACTTGACAAGTCTTGACTTGAGCAATTTCAATACGGGCAACGTGACGGAAATGCAAAGAATGTTCTATAACTGTTCTTCCCTGCCAAGTCTTGATGTGACCAACTTCAATACGGGCAACGTGACGGACATGAGTTTCATGTTCTATGGCTGTTCCGGGCTGACCAGTCTCGACGTAACCAACTTCAATACGGCCAATGTGACGGCCATGGATTGGATGTTCGCTGGCTGTTCTGGCCTGACCAGTCTTGATGTGACCAACTTTAACACGGCCAACGTGACGAACATGAGTGAAATGTTCGCTGGCTGTTCCGGGCTGACCAGTCTTGATGTGACCAACTTCAATACGGCCAACGTGACGAACATGTACTATATGTTCTATGGCTGTTCTGGCCTGACCAGTCTTGACTTGAGTAGCTTCAACACTGCCAATGTAACGGAAATGGACTGGATGTTCGGTGGCTGTTCTAGTCTGACGACCATTTATGCAGGAGAAGGATGGAGCACGGATAATCTTATCGACGGTGGCGGTAGCATGTTTGTGGAATGTTACGCCCTTGTCGGCGGCATGGGTACAGTGTTAAGCAACGTTAGTGCTTCCTACGCCCACATCGACGGCGGCACGGAGAATCCGGGTTACTTTACCGATAAGAATGCTTCGGTTGCCTACGCCGTGCTGAGCAGTGATAGTACTGTGGTGACGTTCTACTACGACAACATGAGGGCAGAGCGTGGAGGAATTAACATCAACAATACTCCTATTAACGGCACTTCCACTTCACCTTACGGCACCGCCAAGACCGCAGTCTTCGATGCGTCGTTCGATGCCTATAGGCCTACGAGCACTGCCTACTGGTTCCGAAAGTGTGAATTGTTGACCACGATTACAGGCATCGAGTGTCTCCATACGGACAATGTGACGGATATGTCCCACATGTTCGATGGATGTTCCGCCCTGACCAATCTTGACGTGAGTGGTTTCAATACGACCAACGTGACGGACATGAATTTCATGTTCTCTTACTGTTCCGCCCTGACCAGTATCGACGTGAGCAACTTCAATACGGCCAACGTGACGAACATGGAACGATTGTTCTTTGCCTGTGGCTTGACAAGTCTTGACGTAACCAACTTCAACACGGGCAACGTGACGAACATGGTCGAAATGTTCTGGGGCTGTTCCAATTTGACAAGTCTCGACTTGAGCAATTTCAATACGGCCAACGTGACGGACATGAGCTATATGTTCACTGCATGTAGAAATATGACGACCATCTATGTAGGAGAAGGATGGAGCACGGAAAACGTTACAGCCAGCGACTTCATGTTCTACGACTGTACCGCTCTTGTTGGTGGCATGGGAACGGCCTTCGATGCCGACCACATCGACGCTGCCTACGCCCACATCGACGGCGGCACGGCGAATCCGGGCTACTTCTCGCGGCTGCTGAGCAAGGGCGATGCCAATGGCGACGGTGAGGTGAATATTGCCGATGCCGTGGCTACGGTGACGAACATCTTAGGTGAGCCTGCAACAGGCAACTTCTACCGGAGCATGGCCGACATGAACGGCGACGACGAGATAGACATCTTCGACGTGACGCTGATCGTCAATGCCGCGCTCGCTGCCAACACCGGTGGCAGTCGCTACATGGCCGGTCCCAGCAACATCGACAGGATAGCTGCCGAGGATGTCAGGCTGACGGCGAAAGCCGACCGCCTGTATCTGGACATCGACAGGACGGAGAAGTTCACCGCCTTCCAGTTCGACGTGACGCTGCCTAAGGGCACCGAGCTGCTTGGCGTCAAGTTAGGCTCCGCCATCACCGACCACCAGCTGACGTTCGTCAAGCGCGGCGACGGCCAGTACCGTGTCGTCGGTCTGTCGATGAGCAACCAGGTCATCGACGCTGCCAGCAGCCGCCTGATCCAGCTGCAGCTCTCCGACCCGACGGCCGACCGTAACGTGCAGGTGAGCAACGTGCTGTTTGTCAATCCGCAGGCCAAGGATGCCACCGGCATCGGCCAGCGCCCGACCGTCAGCGACACGCAGGACGGTGGCTACTACGACATGAACGGCCGCTATATGGGCACCGACAAGCAGCAGCTCAGCAAGGGCATGTATATCAAGAACCACAAGAAAGTAATCATCAAATGACAGATAAAAACAACGGATTTCACGGATTCCACGGATTATTAAAAACAACGGATAAAAACGAATTATGAATGTCAGACAACATGGACAACTGGGACAACTTTTATGCGAGACAACAGGTAGAATGTTGTCCAAGTTGTACAGGTTGTCTGATTAAAACAACGAATTAAGACGAATTAAACGAATTGTTATTATGACCACGGATTTCACGGATTCCACGGATTATTAAAAACAACGGATAAAAACGAATTATG
>CAMJWJ010000033.1 GCA_946409435.1 uncultured Prevotella sp.
CGCTGCTCTATCTCGTCGTCGCTGACCAGCTGCTCGTAGCCCTGACGGATGAGCAGCGAGTCGGCCACGCTGACGCCATAGCCGCGCAGGTACTGGTTGAGCACGAACTTGTCGAACGTCATGGCCTCGACCAGCACGCCGCTGGTAGAGTAGGGCAGCCCGATGAGGTCGAAGTATCCCTGCAGCAGTCCGTTCTCGCCCGGTGTGCCGTGGATGGTGATGTAGGCATAGTCGAACAGCTTGGCCTTTCCGTCCTCTACGAACGAGAAGTCGTTACGGTCGATGCGTGCCGTCAGTCCGCCGGGCAGCTCGACGTGCCAGTCTTGTCCTTTCACGTCGACCAGATATACGTTATAGCGTTCCTTGTCGAAGAAGGAATACAGTCCTTGAGCAGAACGGAGCGACACGTCGTGCTCCGAAGAGTCGCCACCGCAGACGATGGCAATGTTGCGTTTCAGTTGTTTCATTTTTATTTCTTTTACTTCTTATTCTTATTATTGTTTCTCTCGTTATGCCGTTATACCGATTTAAGGTAATGACGCCATTTCTCTATCAGCGCTTCCATGTCGGCAGGCAGCGGAGCACTGAAGTCCATCTGCTGGCCTGTCGTGGGGTGGACGAAGCCTAACGTACGGGCGTGGAGGGCTTGCCGTCCGCACAGCTTGAAGCAGTTCTGGATGTATGCCTTATAGCTGGCGGTGCGCTCGCCGCGCAGAATCTCCATGCCGCCATAGCGCTCGTCGGCAAACAGCGGGTGGCCGATGTGCTTCATGTGGGCACGTATCTGGTGGGTACGCCCGGTCTCCAGCCTGCACTCTACGAGTGTCGTGTAGCCATAGCGCTCCAGCACGTGGTAGTGTGTGACGGCTGTTTTGCCGACGTCGCCGCCGGCAGGGAAGACTGCCATGCGCTGACGGTCGCGGGGGTCACGCCCGATGTTTCCCTCGATGCGCCCGTTGTCCTCCGTGAAGTTGCCCCACACCAGTGCCTGATAGGAGCGGTGGGTGTCGTGGTTGAAGAACTGTGCTCCCAGCTCGGTCTTGGCCTCGGGCGTCTTGGCTACGACGAGCAGCCCGCTGGTGTCCTTGTCGATGCGGTGTACCAGTCCCACCGACGGGTCGTTGGGGTCGTAGGTGGGCAACTCGCGCAGGTGCCATGCGATGGCGTTGACCAGTGTGCCGTGGAAGTTGCCTACTCCAGGGTGTACCACCATGCCTGCCGGCTTGTTGACAACCATCAGCTGGTCGTCCTCGTAGACTACTTCCAGTGGTATGTCCTCCGGCTCGATGGTGGTGTCGTAGTGCGGCCGGTCGAGCATCAGCGTGACGATGTCGCCGGGTCGTACCTTGTAGTTGCTTTTCACCGGTTGGCCGTTGACATGTATGAAACCGGCATCGGCAGCCTTCTGGATGCGGTTGCGCGACGAGTGCTGTACGTGCTCGGCCATGTACTTGTCGATGCGCACAGGGTCCTGGCCGCGGTCCACCTCCATGCGTAAGTGCTCATAGAGTTGTCCGTCGTCGCCGTCCTCAGGGGTCATCGCCTCCAGTTCGTCGGCCAGCAAGATGTCATCCAGTTCTTCCGTCATGAGTGTTATAAGTCTGTCGGTGGCTCCGTCACTTCTTCAAAGTCGTCCTTCTCTCCCTCTGCAGACTGGTCGGCGGGTTCCACGTAGTCCACCTCGTCCAGTTCGTCGAAGGTTCCCTTGCCGACCATCAGTGTCAGAGGATAGTCTGTCGGCAGTCGCTCACCGTTAGACACTCGGCGTCCGCGGCAGATGATGCCGTACACCCAGTCCTTTTCTCCTGTCACCATCTGTGCTGTGGTCAGCCGGAATCCCATGGCAGTCAGCTTGGCCTCGGCCTCACGGACGCTGGAGTTGTCGACGATGTCGGGGATGACCAGCGTGGGCGACGATGGCGAGTTGACCGTCACGTATATCACGTGACCCTCCTTGACCCGCTGGCCGTGCGCCGGCGTTTGAGCCAGGATGCAGTCGGCAGGCATCTTCTTGTTGTGGCCAGAGTCGCTGACGACAATTGACAGTCCATCCTCTTCCAGCAGCAAATATGCTTTCTCGAAGGTCATGCCCTTGAGTTCTGGAACCACGATGCCTTCGCCGTGATGAGTATAGATGTCAAGTCCGAACTTGACACCCACGCAAAGCAGCACCACTACTGCTGCCATAGCCAGCAAGTGGCATAGCAGATAGCGGCTGAACAGCTTGCTAAAGAATTCCTTTGCGCTCATTGATATACTTTCTATGATTTTAATCAGCAAAAGTACAAAGAATTTTTGAGAATGCAAAGCCTTTTGCCCCATAAATTCAGATTATTATTATAATTTTGCATTTTCCCATGCTGTCACAGCGATGGAAGGGCTGCCTATTGTCTTAACGGAAACTTACCCTACACTGCCTACACTGATCCTCGGTGTAGGCAGTGTAGGGTAGTTTGGAATTAACCTTATAGGTGTCTCGGCCAATCACCTCCACGGAGCAGTTCGGATGTCCTGTCTTGACACCGGTTTAGAAAAATAAATACTGTGTCGGGAGCGGTAAACCTTTACCCAACACAGTACCTGCGGTGTACGGCCGTCAGACAGGCGCGAGTAGGCCACTCGTGACCGTGCCGTGCTGCCTATTGGGCTTTCAACGACATGGTCTTGAAGCTACTGAAGTCGTCCAATTCATCCTCCCAGGTTGCTTCCATTTTTAGTTGCTTTATCAGCTGGATGTCGCCATCAACACTATTTATTTTATATTTCAAGTATGAGAAATCAAGGGAATGACCGTCATAGCTGTTGTTTATGTAAAAGGTCGTTTGCGATCCTTTCAGTTTATAATAGATACTGGCATTTTCAACATAAATGTTGTGCTCTGCTGCATTAACTTCGGTGTAGAATTTTATTTTCGGCATGAATTTGCCGCTTTTGGTTATTCTGTCCTTTAGGCTAATCCACTTGCCGACACGTCTCTGTTTATCGATTCCTAATTCGAAGTGTATACCCCAATCCTCCCAGTACTCGTTTAACATGTGACCGTTACGCAGGGTGAATGGCATGGCAAATTCGTATACTCCTCCATTATCACCCCAATAATCACCCAGGGTCTGGTAAATGTGGTCGTAAGTGCCATCACCATTATCCGTTATCTTATATTCTATGTTGGGCTTGCGGATTGATTGTACGGTCTTCTTGTACTGCTTGTACAGCTCACGGTTCTTTCCGCCAGGGTTTTGTACGCCCGGTACAACATAGAACGACTGGCCCATATTGTAGTTCTTATGCGTGAAGGTGTATTCCTTATTGGTTTTTAATTTCCACTTGTTGGAATTTACAAATGCCGGCTCTCTGAGTATCTCGTCTGGATTGCTCAAGTCCTTGGGGTCTTCCTTGAATACGGCGAGAATAGGTTCGTTCATGGCGTACCAGATACCTGTAGTATGCATACCGAGACTGGGGAAGAAGTATGTGATGTCCTGTTTCTCATAGGTTCCTTTGCTGTCAGTCGCTTCAATTGCCGAAGACTCGTTCTTGAATTCTACCGTCGGGAAGTATTGTACGTTGGCGAAATCCTTCGTCCATTCAGTAGAGATAAGATTTACGTCGCCAAAGAGTCCTGCGGTTAAGATTTTCCCACCAACCTTCGCCTTTCCGTACAGTTTGAAGAAGTCGTTTGACGATGCTAAACGGTTGTCGCCAGCAAAAGTGGCGCTGATGTTCAACTCGGCATTCATGGTGAGTTCTACATACGCGCCTACACCTAAGGCTTCTTTAGCTGAAGTCCTCTTTCCAATGCCGAGAAACAGTTCTCCACCGATAGATCCTCCGAAGGTGCCGAACACTCCCGCCATGTCGTATTCGTTACCGGGTGGATAGACGTCTCTCTTGCCGTTTGCCTTCTTTTTGTCGGTTAGCTTTTCGTCTTTAACCTTTTTCCCGTCTACTATATCTGTTGTGACTTGGTCGCTCGATGTCCAAAAGACGACCTGTCCGACACCGAAAATGCCGCATTTCACTTCCATTACGGGTTTCAGCCTGACGATGAGTCCTATAGGTGCCGAGCCAAAAGGTATTTCCAAAATGAATACTAACTTGTCGTCAACATCCAGCTCGGCGCCGTTTTTCGTGTTGGGAAGCTTCTCGTTTATCTTGCTGAAGGCTGATGATTGTTTTATCAGATCGGCCACCTTGGCCAACCGTGTCTTCTCAGCATCATCGCTTTCCTTCTTTTCCCGTTTTGTGAGGTCGTGGCCTACGCAGACGTTCAGTTTATAGCCATTGTCGGTTCGGGTACGGGTGTATTCACGCTTTTCCTTCAGCGAAACGATTTTCTTCATTTTTGTTCTGGTGATATGCGTGAGCTGGATATCTACGGTGTTGATAACATCCTTAGTGGCTTTCTTGATAAGTTTGCCAAAAGCGTCGTCAGCAGTCACTTGTACAACAGGGATTTCTACTTCTTTTGTGCTGTCCAGTTTGACATCCTTTTCGTAGACGTCCTCCAGTTTGGTGGCACGCGTCATGGAGCTGCCTTTGCCTGTCCTTTCGCTATCCTTCATGGCCCGGAACATGGACCAGTCGCGGATGACCACCTCGTGTGTGTTGTCACCCGCAGCCGGAGCACGGGTGATGACCTGCCGCACCTTATGGTTCGCGGCACCAGAACGCGTGATGACTTGCCGCGCCAACGATGGATTCTCGTCCAGGTTGATGGTGTCGGCCTCCTCGTCATCATTGCTTGTCCATATCTGTGTGTCGATGTAGAGGTCGAATTCTTCGTAAGCATCCTCAATCTCTGCATTAGTGACGGTGACTTTATACATGCCGTTGCCGCGTTCCACACTGAGAACTCGTGCTATCAGACCCATGGGGAACAGCTCGCAGCAGTTGGCGACCACGTGGCCTCCCACCTTGGGCAGCCATTCAGACGGAATGTTGTCGAGGAAGTAGATAATGGTGTCGGCTTCCACTTGGACAATGTACTCCTGTATGTTATCGGTCAGCGAACGGGTGTCCTCCTTGTACTTGTAGTCCAGACTCATGTACTCGTTTTCCAAGGTCTCCACTTCGTCGTAGCCCTTGTCCTCCTCCGCCTCGACCCACTCTTCCATGGACAGCGTACAAGACGTGACAAGCAGCAGCGAAAGCAGCGTGAGCAGTATGTTGTTAACAGTCGTCTTCATAGGTGCAAAGATTGATATGTTTTTGTATACTATATGCTGAGTTTGTAAAGGTTGCTAAGCGTACCGTGCGCCTCGCCGTCATACTCTAACGACTGGGGGAAAACGGCGTAGCGTAGCTCCCGGCGGTAGTAGACGCGGAAACTGACCTCCTCGTTGTTGCCGCCAGAGTCGGTGCCGCGCATCTCGCTGCCTACGCGGAAGCGGACATAGTTCTTCCCCTTCCACTCCATGAGCTGCCCTGTTCCGCGCAGCTCGTCGTCGACAAAGGCAGCAAGCATCATCGTCTCAGGGTTGAATGGCTGGCCGCCGACGGTGACATCGGCATAAACCAACATTTCGTAGGGGTACTCACGGCCTGTGGTCTCCCAGCGGGGCATGACGCATACCATGCAGCTGTCCTCCAGCATGTAGCTAATGTTTTCGGCACGTACCTGTGCCCAACCTGGGCGCAGTGCGGTGAACACGCCATCGCTGACGGCCAGTATGTCATCGTCGCTCGTCGTCCACAGGATGCCGGACTGGGTCACCGTGTCGGGTGTGAAGACGGGTGTCAGCTCCAGCTGGTCGCCAACCATGATGTAGAGCGAGTCGCGCCCAAGACTCATCCCGACGGCTACCAGCTCTTCGGTGTCCATCTCCATCAAGCCACACGAGGTGAGGGATAGCGTCGTGAGAAGAACCGTTAATATTCGATTTGCTGTTTTCTTCATTGCTTGGCAGGTGCTTTAATCGTGACGATGTTCGACGGTTTGCTTTCGCGGCCGTCTTCCATCTGTATCTGAATGTAGTAGTGGGCTGTCTGCCCAGGTTTAAGAAGGTAGTCGGTAAAGTCGCGCTCATTGGGTTCGGCAGAGAGGAGGAACTTGAAGCGGTCGTCGTCCTCGCCCTGCCGCCAGATGCAGAAGTACCAGTCGTCGCCCTTTGGCACATCGGCCACTTCCCATGCCAGTCGCATCTCCTGTGAGTTTTCGTTGTAGCTGGCATAGAGGCGGATGTTCTGCTCGAAGACGGCATCGCCCGTGAAGCGGGTACAGAACTGTAGGCTTAGGCCACTGCTCACCCCTGAGTAGTTGAACGACTCAACGGCGTAGACATACTCCTCGCTGCTGTTGTGCTGAGGTGTATCAAGCAGGTCGATATAGTCGTTGCAGGACTTCACGGAGTCGGCATCGCAGCGGCGAAGAAGCGTCCACTCCTTTTGGCTGTCAATCAAACGGCGATAGACGTTGTGGTAGGCCATCTGCTCGTCGTTGCCGGCCACCCAGCGCATGAATACGCCCCGACCGTCGACGTAGCTGGAGTCGAGGTGGGCAACAGTGGGCGGTATTGCCGAGGGGCGTATCACCTGCAACAAGTCGGAGAATTCACCTATGTTTGTGGAGTAATCCACGGCTCGTACCTTATAATAAATATACTTCTGGTTGACGTCCACAGCTACAGTGTCGGTGAACATCGTGTCGTTGACGATGCCACCCTTCTGCGTCATGAACTCGTGGGTGGAGTCGTTAGCGAATACGACTTCATAGTAGTCGATGTCCTCGCTGTCGATGGGCTTCCATGTCAGGGTAATCAAGCCCAGCGGAGGCTGCCCGACGGTGTCGTTCTCTACAAGTTTCACATTGGCGGTGACACCCTGTGGTGCCGGAGGAGGCGACATGTCGGCGACACGTAATAGCTGGGGGATGGAATAGCTCACGTTCTGTGCAGTGTCGTAGGCTGCCATGACAAGCTGTCCTGTTGCCAGGTTAGTGACGTCGACCGTAACCATGGTGTCGGTAGGTGCTATAGGCTTTTCCACCAGCGGCTTCCACTTGCCCTCGGTGATACGCTCGTGGAAGTACATGGGAACGAAACCTACAAAGTCTGCCTCCATGGTGTCCTTCACGAAGTGGATTTCAGCCAACACTTGCTTGCCGGGGTCGTTCTCGTCGGGGCGCTGAATGTCAATCCATGTCAGGCGTGGGGGGGTGGGGGCTATCATGTCGCGGATGGTGACACTGTGGACTGGCGACGGGTCGGTGAGGTCGCCGAAGGGGTCGTGAGCCATGACGCGGTATTGGTAGGTACCAGGCTGGCTGACGTTGTCGCTGTAGAAACAGTCAGCACCAGGCACGGCATTCATGATGATGTAGGGGTGCTCGTTCACTCGCTTCCAGCGGCTGCTGCCCTGGCGGCGCTCCACCTCGTAGCTGGAATATCCGCTGTCGGGCCAGCTGATGTAGATGCCGTTGGGGTAGGAGATGGAGTCGGCCAGCTCGACGTTGAAGGGCTGTGGCTTGTAGCGTACGTTCTCCACTCCTTCGCGGAGACCACTGCGGATGGGTGTGCGCCCCGTAGTGTCGATGACGGCGGGAAAAACAAGGTAGGTGTAGGTGTGGCCCTTACGTGCCGTGCGGTCGCAGAAGCGCATGGCCAGGTCGCGGGCAACATCCTGCCGCCACTCGCTGGCCAGCAGTACCATGGCATACCGCATCTGCTGGTCTTGACTCATCTGGTAGGCGGTGCCCATGTTCTCGGGGTCACCCTCCTTCACATCCTCCGAGAAAGTGGCTTCACCGTAGAGCACGCCCATAGCCATGTTGCCCACGGAGTCGGTCTCGTTGTAGCGGGTGCGCATCTGCTCCAGCGGCAGGGGACGCAAGCCTAACACGAGGGTGTCCTCCTCCAGCGACTGCTCGTCCATGCGAACGATGTTGACACCTACACGGTTCAGGTAGCGCCACGTCACGTAGTCGTCGGCTGCCCAACGGAGCACCACGCTGTCGCCGTAGCAGCGCGTAAGCAGGTTGATCTTCGCTGTGAGGTCGATGTCCTGACGTGAGAGCTGCTCCTCCTTGAATGCCGTCGTGTCGCGTATCTCGCCGGGAAGGTAGCGCATGAAGAACGTGGTGTCCTCGTCGTCGGGATACTGAGACGTCATGTCGGTGTTGCTGCCGGTCATGGCCATGGTGCCTATGGCGCCCGTCAGGGCGACAGCTGCCAGGGTGACGGCGGCCAGGAACTTAGATATGTTGATGCTCGGTTTCATTATTTTCTGTCGTATTCTAAAGTCATTAGATAATCTCTGTTAGCGACTACAGTCTGCACCGGCGCTACTTGTTATAGTAGGTCAGCGGGTAGCTGACGTCGAAGCTCTCGAACCAAGTGGCACCACTGAGCGACGTATTGACGGTGTACTGGCAGTTGTTGTAGTCGTAGGAATTCACTCGGTAGACACTGAAGTTGGCCTTCGTCATACGCTTCAAGTCCGTGGTGTCGTCTTGGAAATTGGTGCGCTTGTGCTTGTTCTTCTTACTCATGGAGTCGCCCTTCACGTTCTCGGAACCTAAGAGGTCGCAGAACACCCACTCTGAGTTACCCTCATGACCGCGGGCGTTGCTGTTCTTCTTTGCGGCCGAGGAGTAGCCCTTCAGCGTACCCCAGGCGGTGAGCTTCTTCTTGACACCTGAATTGTTAAGCATGCTACCCCAGATGATGGGGAACTGATAGGCCGGAATCATGATGGAGCCAGGACCAGAACTGGCCGTACAGTAGGTGCCCACGCGTTGCGAGTGCCACTTCTCCATGCCATTGGCTTCATTGGTAAACGTTTTGTTGTCAGCGTCTATCTTGTCAATCTGCTTCACGTAGCTCAGTATCTGGTTGTCAATCTTGTAGGCCAGATAGTAAGGCCGGTACATATCGGTGATGTAGGGCTTGACTCGCTTGTAGTTGTCGCTGCTGGGCACGTAGCCGTTGGCACGCTGCAGTCCGGTGAGTGCATAGTTATACTTACCGTCGTCTATCTGCGGCAGAGGAT
The DNA here is from genome assembly GCA_946409435.1 of uncultured Prevotella sp. Taxonomy (GTDB): domain Bacteria; phylum Bacteroidota; class Bacteroidia; order Bacteroidales; family Bacteroidaceae; genus Prevotella. The sequence continues at coordinate 8,986 of CAMJWJ010000033.1, forward strand.
ACTCGGTAGTCTTTGACCACTGGTCGCGGTCGTAGATAGAGAGCGCCTTAATCTTCTTGTAGTCGTTGTAGCAGTTGTACTCGTTCTGTCCGGAACCAAGCTTGCCTTCGTAGACACCACCCTTGTCGGTGTAGATGAGCGACTGGGCTGTGGTGACGTCGAGCGCAATACGGTCGGCATCAAACTCCCACCCACCGAAGAAGGCATAGTTGGCCAGATAACCAATGTGCAGGTACGGGTCGTAGCGGCGGTACTCGTAGCCACCGATCTTCTTGTCGTCGCGCGACATCTCATAGTCGCTGATCTTGGACGGTGTGTTGGCAAAGGTGACGTTGTTGATGCGAGCACCCAGGAAGGGCTTTTCGTACTCCAGCGCATAGCCGTTGTAGCCTGTCTTCCAGTTGGTGTTGCGTGGATACACACCCAGGTTCACGAGCGTGGTAGTGGTAGTGGTCACCTTGCCGCTGACAGTCTTCGACGTCTCATACTCCAACTTGAGATAGTAGCCTTCATTGAGCTTGTAGCCGGTGATAGCCGACTCGGGAGTCATGTTACACGTATTCTTGGTGGTCTCCCACTTGTTCTTGCGCGAGCAGAGAAGCTTACTGCCCTTATAGAGTCGCCAGTAGAGGTTGCCCTTCTTGAACGACGTGTTCTTCAGGTTGGTGGTGAGTGCTATGGTGGGATACTTCAGGTCGTGCTCATGGACGTAGAGGTACTTGTCGGTGTACTGTATCTGGTTGAGCTTCGACGGGTAGGCGATGGCTACGTAGTCGTCGAGCGTGGGGCAGTCCTCGATGCTCTGCGATGAAGTCGTGCGGAAATAGTAGGTCTTGGTCTGCGACCAGGCCTTGTTGACGTACTTCTTCTTCTTCTCGTCGTAGTTGAGCGGATCCACCTCCTTGCCGTTATGTATCTCCTTGGCATAGCCTGTGACTTCCATCTTATACCAGCGGTTGGCATTTAGCTGAGTGATGTCGAGCAGCGTGTTGGTGCCGTCGGTTGACTTGATGTAGAACGTGCGCTTGTAGGTGGGATTATTGAGCGCATAGCTCGACTTGGGTTCGCTGGAATACTCATAGACCGTCACCGACTTCATGGCTCCCGAGCGGAAGTAGAAGGTGCGGCTGGCCTGGGCTTCCAGGTCGCTGGCATCGCCGTCATAATTCTTACGCATGCGGGCCAACTCTGTCTGGTCGACCACACGGAACGGCTGTTCGAGGGGAGCCTGCGTGTAGAGGTAAGGCCGCTGCAGCAGTTTGGGGTTGATGGCGTTGGACTCCTTCCAGCCAAGCTCCTTATCGGCATAGCCGATGGAGAGATCACCAAAGAGCTCGAAGTTGTCGAGGGCATTGCCGTAGAAGAGGTCGCAGCCCTTACCGCAGGAGAACGAGAACTTGCGGTTGACATTCACCAGACCGTCGAAGAGACGAAGCTTCACACGGGCCTCGCCGTCGAAGTGGCTGGGCTTGGGACCTTGCATGCGGAATACACCGCCGATAGCAGCGTCAGCCACGTCGAAGTCCTTCTTCCAGAAACCTAAGTTGATGCGGAGGCCGAACTTAGCATATAGGTATGCGTACAACTGGCCGTAGCCGTACCATCCCTTGTAGCCCGGCTGACCACTGATGTTCGTACAGTAAACGTTGCTGGGCAACTTGATGATGGAGATGTCGAAGCCTGCCGTAGCACCGGTATAGAGGTAGAAGATGCCGAGGTCGACATTCAGGTATCCCCAAACCTGCGCACCGAACATCACGCCACCGCCAATGGTGGCTATCTGGTCGTTGAACTCCTTCATCGACGCCTCACGGGCGCGGTTAGCCTTCGACACGTCGGCACTTTCGATACCCTTGCTGTCGCCACCGCCATTGAGGAACTGGCGGATGTTGGAAGGTATGTCGGGCAACTTGCCGTTGTTGGGCAACTCGTTACCCACGCAGATGTAGCCGTTGGCACCGATGTCTACACTGACCACACTCGACTTAAACTTCAGGAAAGTGAACGAACAGCGTTTGTTGAAGTCTGGCTCGCCAAGGTAGAGGTGCCACTTCGGCTTGCTGTAGGTTGTGCCTTTCTCCTTCCATGTCACCTTGACCTGCAGCGACACGTTGACACCCATGGATGCTGAGCACGACTCGCCATTCTTCGAGGCTTTCGATTTGTCAGGATTGCCGTCTTTCTCGTCCATATCCTTCAGCGAGCCTGTAGGATCCTTCTTCTGCAAGGTCTTGTAGGCACTGTTCAGCTGTTTTTTCAGGGTGCTAAGTGACTGGCTTGAGCCAGTGACTGCCGAGACAACCTTATCAGCGTCAGCCTTGGCATCGACGGTGATGTCGACCTGCAGGTAGCGGGAAGTGTTGTTGTTCTCATAGACGATGTTGGCTTTGGCAGTAACCAGTCCGCTGACGGCAGAGATATCACCATTGAAGATGAACGTCGAGAGGCGTTTGTTCTTCGAGTCGTAGATGACAGTCATTTCCATCTCGGCCTTGAGTGCTTCCTGGCCTGCCGTGGTTGAAAGACCTAATCCGGCAACAACACCGATCAGGCCGCGCTGCGGTGTACATTCTGTGTCACTCTTACGCTTGCAGTTGTAGTAGAATCCCGCCGTAATGCTGTTGATGACAACGGGGTCGCATCGTACACCTACGTTGCTGGCAAGACGACAATAGAAGAAACCGTAGGTATAGGTAGAACTTGTACTCTTGTCTTTATAGTATCCACCTCTGGCGTCGACAGAGAAGAGGTCGCCAGGCATGGTGAACTTTAGCTTGCCTGTGTAGCCTTCCTTAGACTTGTCGCCACGTTCTACAGTGAGGCTACCATCCAGCTCCATGCCGGCAAACTTGGCATTTACGCTGACACTATTGAAGTCTGTGCTGCCATAGCTGACCTTCAGACTCGAAAGTTTGGTAAGGTCGCTGGGCAGCGTGACGTTGGCGTTGATGGTGAAACCTGCGCCAGCGCTCAGCTCAATGCCATCAATGAACTTGATGGAACCTTCAAGAGTGGCAGCAAGCTTTTTGTCCTTGTAGTCAAACTTGTATTTATCCAGCGAGAAGGTGAATGGTCCCAGCTTTTTGGCGGCAGAGGCCAACGACCACTTGCCGGTATTGAAATATACCTTGCCACTTGCCAGATTGAATTCCTTCCCGTTGTAGAGGACAGTGCCTTTCAGACTGGCGTTCTTCGCCGCGCTCTGCATGTTACCCTCATACTGAGATGTCCACGACGTGCAATTGGCCAGTCGCATGCCACAGAAATGCACGCCGGGAATCTCGAACTTCATTGGCAGGCTGGAGTTCTTGATCTTCTTGTTCAGGTAGTCCGTACCGCCAATGGTGAGGTCACCGCCCATCATCAACTCCAGTTTAGTCTCCCGCTTGCCACTCTTGTTAGGTATTGACTCAAGCAAGAAGTATGTCTGGTCCTTGTTGAACTTGGCCTCAGCAAGGAAGAAGTCGAGCGACAGACCGTCAACCTGCTGTGTCTTGAAGATGAAAGCATACTGTGAGGCATCGGACGTGTTCGACGTCATTTTCTTTACCTTACAGTCATAGCCTATCTTGCCCGACAGCAACGGTACAGCAAATGTACCCGTAAAACCACAGTCGTTGAAGTTGTTCTGGATGAATGTGGCGTAGACCTTGTCAAGCGAGAATTCCCAGCCTCCCATCTGGCCAGTCTTTGCCGAAAGGAGATTGCTCGTCGTCACTTCCAGCGTAGCACCGGACTTGTCGATGAACATGTCCTTGGCAGAAATACTCAGACGCTTGTCGCCCTTAGTGCCAATCTCAAGAGCCTTGGGGAACTTGATGCCAATCTCCTTGATGTATAATCCCTGCCAGTCCTTGTCGCCAGTGACATTGTATTTTTTGCCCTCTTTATCGGTGACGACACCCGTGATGCCAGCCTTCGACTTGTCATATTTTTGGGGGAAAGCTCCCATCCTATTGGAGTTCCGGTAAAAACTATGGTCGTAGACAATGTCAGTGGCAGTAAATGTCCAGCCAGGTAATGCCTTAGCCTGGAATGGGTCGATAGTGATGTCGTCCACCATCCAGTCATCCCAGTCGGCTACGCTGACCCTCACGTTCAGCGTAGGCATCTCATTCGTGGGGTTACCGTTGTTGTCCTTCACCAGTCCGGGAATCTTCATGTCCAGATCGATGCCTAAGATCTCGAACTTGCTGTCGTGCCAGGCAATGTAGCATCCGTCTTCTGGCTGCATGACATCCTTCGGAGCCTTGAAAGTCATCTCGTAAGATGACTTTGGATCAACGATTGTGAAGTCGGACAACAGCGCTACTGTTCCGGACTCGGGGAGTACGCGGTTAGGTGATATACACAGGCGTGGAGCACCGAGTACGAGAATGTCGTTCTTCGTGTATTTGGAGTTGGGCAGCGTGAACTCGCCAAGCACATCCATTGTGGCATGTGTTGCGGCGAATTTCATGCTGACAATCTGTATGTCGACAGGTGACTTATTGATGGACTTTGGCAGTGCAAGCGGCATGTAGAGATCCTTTACCTCACCAGTCAGGAAAGCATCGACAACAGCCTGACCTTTCTTTACATAGCCATAATACTTGGAAAGGTCAATCTTCTTGGCAATGTCCTTCACCTTTCCTGTAGCCTTGCCTTGAAGCTCAGAGGCGTAAGGAATGCCTGTGTCGCTGATGAGGTTGTCGATACCCCAGTCCGAGAACAGTTTGTCGACTACCTCTATGCTGCTCGTTTTGTTTTGGCTGTAGGTAATGGCCTGGCCGTCAAAGACCTGATTGTCGGTATTGATTTTTAAATCCTCAAACTTGACGCACACGTTGACTTTCATGCCTAACGGCTGCCAAAGCACGTGCCCCTTTCCCTTCCAGGTGTCTTTTTTGTTACCTTCACTGATTTCGTCAATGGTCAGCACGTATTCTCCGATTTCCACCTTCTTACCCTTTAGTTCCGAAGCGCTCTTCGTAGTGGGTGTGGTGTTGCTGATGTCTTTCATGTTCGAGCACTGGAAGTACTTCTTCGAGAGCAGTTCTACAAGTGCAAAGTCGCGAATATGTGTGCTGTCGCCGGTGAAAGCCACAGACGACCCTTTGGTGACTACGGGTTTTATGCGGATGGCCATATAGGTACCGTTCTGCACCGTGCTCTTGATGTCGTCCCAAGGAATGCTGTCCTCCAGCTCTTTGGTTCGCTTCGTGTAAATGGGTTTCGTAGCCAATACATCCTTGAGGTTGGTGGCTTGGCTGCTGCCGTACATCTCGACATCGTAGGCCATCTCAATGGATCCTGGGTCATCGCCTTCGCCGCCCTTGAACAGCGGAGCTATCCACTCCACCTTGATGCCGCTGTCCATGAAAAGCTTTCGTGCGCCGGCCTCTTCCGAGAATGCCGGGTTGGTCAGCTGTGGCCAAGAAAAAGTATAGAGCGAGTCCTTCGAAATGTCACCCCACAGTTCAAAGTCACCGAGGGTGATGGAATAATCCTTTTCTTCTTCTTGTTTAGTTTCTTCTTTTTGCTCTTCCTCTTTTTTCTCTTCCTCCTTCTTTTCCTCCTTCTTCTCTTCCTTCATGTCGTTGGTCTTGATGCGGAACTGACGGAAGTTCGACTTTCCCTGATTTTCCAGCATCACATAGTTCAGCGCACCACCATTGGTACTTGTGGCAGTAACTTGTGCCACATAGGTTCGGTCGGTATAGAATTGTGAGTTGATGACGGTGGCAGGTATGATGCACTGTGCCGCCAAGAGGTTATCTACCTTATAGACTACGGGGTTGTGGTCGATGGCATCGTCGGGATTCTGATTCTTCATCACCTCGACAATCTTGAAGCTGTACTTGAAGTTGATGGCTGCTGCATTGCATGCCACCACGGGTCTGGTCCAAGTAAATATAGGTGTCAGCGCGTCAACTTCGGCCACGCTGTTGTTCTCAAGCGACAGGGAGGTTGAGACGGGGGTTAGGAACTGCGGAGCTTGTGCTTTATAGCATACTGTGAAATGTGCCACGCCTCCAGCCGGACTGCTCACCACTACAGGTGTGGCCAGCCTGGGTGATGCCCAACGGTATGCTGTGAGCTTTGCTTCATACTGTCCTTCGGGCAGCAGTCCGAAAGAACCGTTTGAATAGTCATCGAAAAGTCCTGACGTTGCGCTTATCTCGTTTGCTGGCACATGGTTGAACAAGGTCTTGATTTCAACCATCGTCAACTGGCGCGTGCCGTTGGCGGGTATGGTGAACGGTCGCTGCGGCTGTCGGCCCGGTGGGGTGGTGATGCTCAATCCCGACGCAGGCATCGTCTGTCTGAGCTGGAGGGCCAGATAGACATCCTGAGACTGCTGCGAGGTGTTGGTGATGGTCACATTGAAATACTTGCCGGGGTCGCTGACGTAGAGCAGTGCTTGGGGCGGGAGTACCTCTTGCACAGGAACCAGCGTGACGATGATGTCCTGCGCCAGGGCAGGGCTGATGAACTGTGAAAAATGAAAAATGATGAATGTTGCGAATAGCAGCATCCTTCGGCCTCCTGCCAGCAGGGAGTTATGTATAAGCTGAGTCTTATTCATGTTTTCTTTCATTATTCATGTGTCAGTTTCCAGCCTCGGACTTCGTCTTGCGCTTGATTTCCAAAAGGCTGAAGGTATAGGCGTAATTCAATGAGCAGGTTATGTCGGTACAGTCGAGACTTGACCGTGTCTGCGAAACGTTCACGTCGCCATATTTGTTAAAGCTGAAGCCTGCTGAGAAGGAGTGGACCTTCTTTAAGGTGTAGGCTACCGAGAGATCGCCGCCTATCGAGAGACTCTTCGACTGCCGCTTCACTTCATTGTAGCACATGGAGAGTGTACCACTGAGGTTTAGGTTCTTCTCTTTCAGGAACGAACGGCTGGCCATCAGTGAAGCCACCTCGCTGCGGTACTTGCTACGGAAGCCGCTCGTGCTCTGGTGTGAGAAGGAGAATCCGAAGTCCATTTCCCATGGCTTGACGTTCAGCCCGTAGTTCAGTCCTATTGCCGTTGTGCTGATGTTACTGTGGTTCTGGGCTTCAGTAAAGCTGTTGCGGTCGCGATTGGACGTATAGTTCAGTGTGAGCGACACGGTGTGCCCGAGCAGTTCGTTACTGGTCATGTAGGTAGGCGTCAGCGAGAAGCTGCTCAACTGTCTGTCCACCCGTGTGCTATCGTTCACTTTTGCCGTTCCGTCACTTTGCTTCTGGGTATATCCGTTGTACGAGGCACTGATGTTGAAGTGACTGCCCAGTCGCGTGCTGGCCATCAGTGAGTAGACATAGCCAGAGGTCGTGTACATCTGCTTGTTGGTGAGATTGTCCCGCTGGCCGGAAAATGTGCCTGACAGTGACACCTTGTGCAGCAGAATGGTTGAGGCGGTGATGCCCAGACTGTGGTAGTTGTTGGCCATATAGTAGGTTCCCAACGATGTGTAGTCGGGCTGTACCATGCGGTAGCAAACGGCTGCATTGACACCAAAGGGTAGGGCAAGATTCAATGTGGCGTCACCGGCGAAACGCATCAGCGACGAGTAGCGTACATCGAATACCTTGTCCCAGCGTGTAGCCTTTTTGTCTTGTATCTTGTCCATCCTGCTGTCGGTGTTGAACACGGATGCTGCAACGTTCGCTGTCAGCGATGCCCAGGGGACTGGCGTGACACATCCTTTGAGACCGACGACGAGGTTCTCCTGTGGTGCCACGACATCGTGCCAGCGTTCGTCAATGGTATTCAGTCGGTCGTAGGCACGCAACAGGTAGAGGTCAATGTAGTTGGTCGACGTACCGTAGCCAATCTTGAAGCCCCAGCCTATGCGGGCGTACTGCGGGCGGCGGGCGGCAGGGTCGGTGGGGTCGTCGTTGATGGCTTTGCGCAACTTACCGTAAAAAGCTCCCACACGTAGTTTCCTTCCGTTGTATTCCAAGCCTATGCCGTTCCACGACATGTTCAGCACATAGGGCGAGAAGTCCATGGACGATTGTCCGATGTGACCTGTCCACTCCTTGTAGGTTGGCGTCAGGTTGAACGACAGCTGTGGATAGCTGAAGCTGGTGTTGTCGTTGCTGTAGTAGAACGAGAAGGGCATGGAGATGCCGAAAAGGCTGATGTTGAGGTTGGCGTAGACCATGTTACTCATGGGCGATGCATAACCGTCACCCACCGACGAGTAGTGATAAGTGTTGGCCGTGCCGATGGTTCCGCTAATCACCAAGGGGTCACTCTTGGCAATGGAAGCAATATCCTGAGCCTTGGCGTGATCGAGAGGCAGCAGAGAGACTGCAACGACCAGAGCGACCGTCGTCATCCACCGGCAATGGAATGTTTCTATCATGGCTGTGCGGTTTATCATTTCGCTATTTTAATAGTTGTGACATGATGGCCGTAGGAAGCTCTCACGGTGTAGATACCACCTGGCAGGCTGCTCATATCAGCAGTATGGCCGTTGACAGTGAGCACCGTGTGTCCGCCCAAACTGAAGACGTTAATGCAACAAGGTACTGTGCTGCTGGCACCTTCTATCTTGATGATGTTGTCCTTATACGTCAGTCGGGGTGCTGCTGTCTGCACAGTGTGTATGCCAAGTGTTGTCTCAGTGAGTAGCAATGGGGAACGCAGACTGCCCTTCGGGGTGCCGAACAGAATGGTCTCGTCAAGGTCAATGCTTTCTCTGCTGGCGTGGTCGTAGAGTTTGAAACTGACCTGTTCGCCTGGGTCGCCAGTAACCGATATGAACAGCCGTCCCTTGGTGTCAGCGACACCTAAGCCGCGGCATTCGTCGTCTACAAAGGCTCCAACCGTGAATTCGGAGACATCCCGCAAACTTCCGTTAGGAAGGGATGACAGCCTTGCCACAACGGGCATTGACGAGGCATAGCGGTGAGCATCATACGTCCACGGCAGGTCACGGGCATCCGAACGGCAGGACTGCTCTCCTGCTGCCTTTCGCCCAATGGGAGACAGAGGGGATGCTTCGCTCGGCATGTAGTAGCTGCCCCAGTTGATTCTGAAGACGGTGTCGGTTTCGGTATAGTAGATATAACCCTTTCCTGCCTCAAAAGTCGTGAGGCTGCCCAACCATTCTCTGCCGTCGAACTCAATGAAGGCGTCGCGGCCGATAATGGCATCGCCTTCGTGGGCTGTGGCAGCCAGCAGGCTTTGCAGTGTGGCCAGTGTGTGGTCTTGCTCATGGGGGTATCCTATCCAGGTGTAGCCCGGCTCCACTCTTGGCATCATGGCGGCTGTGGCGTCACCGCCAGGGGTGGTGCCCGTATTGAACACCTTTGTGGCGGCATACTGCTCCTCAAAGTTGCTCTTTACCTTGTAGGCACCGTCGGTGGCAGTAAGACTTGACAGATCACCAAAGAGTCCAAATTCCGGGTCATACATCACGGTGGCATGCTGTGAGCGGATTTCCAGAATGCGGTTGTTGGCATTGATGTTGAGTGATGCCAGGTAGTCACCTGTCTCGTTGGTCAACGGATAAGCTGTAGCGTTATACAGTGATATCCAGTCCCAGCCGTTCTCAAAGCTCACCTCTGCAGGGATGTCTATAGAGCAGTTGTCGTTCATCAGCTCGCCATTATATCGAATGCGGACACCGTAGCGACCCACGTACCGTCCTCGTACCGTCCATGTCAGCCTGTTGTCGTTGGCTGGGGTGGCGATAGCTACAGGTTCGCCGTTGGGAACGGTGGAAAACACCAGTTCCACGCGCTGAGGGTCGTAGCTGCCGTCGACCTGGAGCATCAGCTGTGTGTCGTGTAGTTTCGATAGCGTAGCGGTTGCCTGGGCAAAGGTCATCCGTGTGGGCTGTGGCACGACTGCCTCGTTGATGATGACAGTATAGACCAACTTCACCTCTTTGTTGTCGATGGAGGTGACGGTGACGGTCGTTTGTCCTGGTTTTACAGCATGGAATGTGTATTGTCCCAACTCGTTCTCTATATAATATAATAAGGAGTTATCAGCAATGCTGATTCCCACGCGGCGGTCGGTGGCATTCTCGGGAAGCAGTGTCCAGCTAAGGCTGAAATCATTACCCTCAGTGACGGTGACCTGGTCAGACTCCATGTTGTTGCGGATGCCTGTTACAGGTACTGACTCTATCAGCACAGTGACGGTGGCAGCCGCACTGAACAGCATCTGATCGCCGTTCCCTGTGACCTTTACACCAAGGTTTGCCGTGCCATGAGCTATGCCAGTAAGACGGCAGAAAGCCCCTTCGGTACTTACGGTGAACACCCGTTCGTCGGAACTGGTGAAACTGTACTTGACGTCAGTGACCAGCGAGGAATGGTTCTGTGGCATCAAGTGTGCCTCCACATTCTGTGTGCCTCCCTGTGAGATACTGACCGATGATGGCGACAGTTCAACACCTGTTACAGGGACGATGGTGAGTGCAATGGGCTGCGAGGGCGAACCGAAGGTGGCTTCACCTGTGGCCTTGAATGGCTGCTGGCCTATGTTGTACTCCAGTTGTCCGTTAATAAGGTGGAAATCACAGGTTGCAGGGTCGCTGTCATCACCCCAGACGCGTACGACGAATATCGTACCCGCCGGAGTGGACAGAACCTTTCCTACACCACGCAACTCGCTCCCCACAAAAGCACCCAGCAGACCTTCTGCAGTATAGCGGTCGTTGACTGCTTTGCCGGAGGCATCGTTTAGCGTGATGTAGTAAACAGATGATTGGTGGTAGCTGCTGAGGTCAGGGCAGACAAATCCCTGTGCCCTTACTGCTGCGGAGAGCAGTAAGAGCCAGGCCACCAATATGCTGTTGAGGGTATGTCGCATAGACAACACTTACTTGACAACCATCTTTTTCCCATTGCTGACGTAGATGCCCTTCGTCATGTTGCTGTCCTTGACGGGACGGCCCTGCAGGTCATAGAACTTACCGTTGTCCTTCGGACTAATGGTGATGGATTCAATAGCTGTCACTGCCTTGCCAGCGTGGAGTGCCACAGGGGCAGCCACTGTGCCGAGCGAAGAGGCAAGTGAGCGTGAACCGAATACTTCATGGAAGTGGTTGGTCAGTGCGTCGTAGAGATAGAATGTCACCTTCTCGCCTACATTGCCGTGGACAGTGATAAACTGACGCCCGTCGATGGCTACGCCACGACCGCGGCACTCGTTGCCTACGAAAGCCCAGAGGGTCACACGTGACGGGTCGTTGACACCGTAAATCTGTGCCACCATGGCCATATTGTCGTCGAAGGGGCTGCCGTCTACATTCCATGGGGTGGGCTGGTCGCCAATCATGTCACGTACTCCAGCAGGTTCAACCGTGTTTTGAGCCATGTCACCTTCTGCGGCAAAGGTCACGACACCAGGATTCTGCACCTTGAGCAGAATACCTTCACCCGGAGTGAGGTATTTCAGTTCACCAGTCCAATGTCCGCTGCTGTAGTGTGCGGCAGCGTTCTTGCTCTTAATGATGTCACCCTCAGTAAATGCAACACCGGGGAAGATGTCGTTGACCGACTGGTAGTACTGGTATGGATTGCCCACCCAGTTCCATCCTTTGACGGTATTGACGTTGTTGGAATACGTCACATTCTGTAGATAGCCGTTGATGTTATCTATGGCGAAGGACTTCTTGACACCATCCTTCATGCATACCTTATAGGTCTGTCCGGCATCCATGCGGGTCAGTTCGCCTACATATCCCCACTGTGTGTCGTTAATCATCAGCTGTGTCTGCGAGCGAATCTCCTTCAGGTCTGCGAGTCCGAAGACAGCCTTCAGTGAGTCCATAGAGGATATGAAGTCTTGCTGCAGGGCAACCCACTGCCATCCGCCGTTTACGTTCATCAGCTGCTGAACGTCTATGTCTCCGTGGCTGAAGTCTGCTTTATCGCCATAGTCTACATAGATGGTTCCCTTTCCGATACTCTGGGCATCAATGTCGAAGCTCAGGCCAGTGGCGTCGTCGTTTGCAGGTGTTATTGTGGCGTAGGTCCATCCGTTGGGGAACGAGCCTGCGTCTGGTACAATGCGTAAACTGATCTGAGTCTTGTCGAAGTCAGAACCCTCAGGTTGCTCTGTCAGCTTGATACGGAATGTCTCGCCCTTGGCCATTATAACGGCGGGTATGTAGAATCCTGCCAGTCCGTTGCCCACATTTACAGTAAACATGGTGGTCAGTTCTTCCGACAGCAGAGACGGATCAGGTGCGGCACCAGGCGTAAACGCTGAGGGATCGTCTAAGACATTGAACTTTGCGCGATTGATGGATGCGTTCACCGTGAATGTGCCAGAGCCAATCAGCGTATATCCTTCGGTGGTTTCCAGGATTCCTTCATTTCCCGTGAAACTGAATGTCACTGTATTGCTGATAGCTGCCTCGATATAGTCTATGTAGTAGAGTGCTTTCTGCAGGTTTTCATCGTTGATGACAAGAGAGTTCTTCAACTCCATGAGCAAGGCGTTGATGGTGCCGCTATAGTCTGTCTGGTCCACGTCATTCGGTACGATATTGACGTTGCCGGTGATGTTGGCCGTGATGTCAGGATTGCTGTCTGATGGCTTCATGAGCGAAAGCGTAGACTGAACGTTGTTGAGTGCAGTAGGCTGTTTGGGTAAAACACAGACGACGATTCCCTCTGTGGCTCCAAAGCCGTCGGCTGCCGTCACGGAGAGTTGTACCAGTTCGCTGTTAAATGCTACGGCATTGAAATGGTTGTCGGTGCCTTTCTCAACGGAAGTGACAGGTCCTCCTGTGGGCACTATTTCCCAATTCAGTTTCTTGTTGTTGGCTTCAGCAGGATATGCTTCTGCTATTGCGTTCAGACGGTCGGTAAAGTCTTCACCGACTTCGGCCAGCAGGAAGCGGTTCTTCAGGTTGATAGCTGTCACCGGTTGGATGACCGTTACGGTCAACGGCGGCAGTTGTACACCGCTACCGTCGTTGGCCACACCAGTGATGGTGGTGGTACCCTTGGCTTTGACCTGCCAGCCTGCATCCATGGTCTGCTCTATCACGTCTACGTTGCTGGAAGTCCATGTGAAGGTGGTGGAGGCGTCTGCGGGTGTCAGCGTGTATCCATTATTAAGAATGGCGTTCAATCCTTCGTTGTCACCTACAGCAAGAGTTGCACCGTTTGTGTATTCGTCGTTCCACATTGCACTTTCCAGCTGGACGAAGATTTTCACCCTGATAGTGTTACCAAGTGGTGTATTTCCCGACATAGCCTGTATGGGTGTTCCTTCGCCCTCGGTGACCATGACTGCCGTCAGGTTGTTGCCCGCGATGGTGTAATAGTCTGATGCGGCAGGCTCCCAAGTTAGCACAGGGAGTATACCGTTTTCTGGGGTCTTGCTTTCGATGTAGTCTGTCAGGTTGACCGTTGCGCCTCTTGCCACGTTGATAGTATTACTCCAAGCGACGTCAGTTACTGGTATGAATGTGATCTTTGTGGGAGACGACGGCTCGTTGACAGAGACATCTCCTTGGAATGGGAAAGTGTTTTCCAACAGGTACTCGTTACCCGACATGTTTGTCATATTCATTTGATAGAACCTGAGCGTGATGTTCTTGTTCATCTCTGTTGTAACATCGCCACCAACTCTCAACACGTATAACTGCTCGCCATTAATGTCTTGGAGCTGTGCCTCATAGCGGCATTCGCCGTCAATGAAAGCGCCAAGAAATCCACTTACGGGAGCGCCAGAGTTATCTACTAACGAGACGTAAATGACAGTATGTTGTTCATTGTCATTCGGTGAGTACTCGTAATACATGCCTTCAGCTTTTGTGCCAATGACACAGCATAGCAATAGAACGGCTAAATACAAAGCTCTTTTCATAGTTTTTGGTTTTTTTGATTAAATTTTCCACAAATATAGTGAATATTTTAACAGATTGTGTATAATTATTAAACTTTTTATGATATATTATGGCCTGTTGACTTTCATTAACACTTTTGCTGAGTTGAAAATAAAACCGGACAAGGCTTCTGTGTGAAGCTCTGCCCGGCTTTATGATTCTGACACGGTATTACTTTCCGTGGTGCTCGTCAGATACAGTTAACTTCTTACGGCCCTTAGCGCGGCGAGAAGCCAGTACGCGACGACCATTCTTTGTTGCCATAC
>CAMJWJ010000034.1 GCA_946409435.1 uncultured Prevotella sp.
GAAGGAGAATCCAAAGAATCTAAATACTTCTGGCATATCTCTATCTCATTTTATAATGACAGTGCAAAGATAGGAATTATTTTCGATACCAACAATTTTTTTGCAAAAAAATGTTGCATCTGGTAATTTTTAGCTATCTTTGCACCGTAATCATGGGGACAGGTTTTTGATTCTGCCTGCAATCAATGAATATATATATCGTTAATAATATGCGAACGAGAATTGTTTATTCCTGTATGCCCATGATTCAGAATCAAGTGAACCGTCATAGTTTACTTAAAGAATTTTTTTTTGCTGCAAATCTGTCACTTCTGCAACACTTCCTGATAATCAACCGGTTAGGCGGAGCAGATTGGGTGCAGAAGTGACAGATTCGGGGCAAAAACAGCAAAAAAGTGGCAAATTTTCGATGATTTTTCACTTGAATTATAGCTTTGCACGGTGTGTGGACAGGTAGCTCTCTACGCAGGTTACTCATTTTCCCACGGTGGGAATGAAATTTTCCCACGTTGGGAATGAAATTTTCCCACGGTGGGAATAATGAACGTCAGACAACATGGACATTGCGAAGCCACACTTTACACCTTTAGGTCAAAGAACTTGGACAACATTTCCTACAGTTCTAATCATGATTTTAGTCGAAAATGGGGCTCTGAAATGTTAAAATCCGGCATTATCTGTCACCACTGCACCCTATCTGCACCGCGATAACACATTGAAGTTCACAAGGTTAACATGATTGGTGCAGAGGTGCAGAAAAAAACAAAAAATCTTGGTTGGCTACACGCGGAAGCGGATGTAGGCGCGGTCGTCGAAGGAGTTGTAGTCGGGGTGGAAGGCCTTGGTGGCCTGGAAGTCAGGCCCGATGTTCAGCGGGTCGACGTTGCGCTGGCGGCGGAGGCGGCTCTCGCTCTCGGCCAGGGTGGGGCAGAGGAAGGGGTAGCCGTCGGAAGCCAGCACGACCTCCCACGGCCGGAAGTCGAGGGTAATGGTACGCACGTGCTGGCCGCAGATGGGGAATCCGTCGATGACGCTGTAGGTGACGTTCTGCTCTCGCATGGTCTCCAGCATGCGGGGAATGATGGTGGGGCGGGCGGTGTCGTTGCGCAGCAGCTCGTCGACGGTCTTGCCGGTAGCCAGCTGACGGCGCACCTCGTCGGCACGCATGGCAGCCAGCACGGCTTCGGCGGGCTTGGGATTGTCGTAGTATAGAGGTGAGTGGGGAGAGGTAAGAGGTGAGTGGTCGGAGGTGAGCGGTGAGAGGTCGGAGGTGAGCGGTGAGAGCATTGCCTGGCAGTCGCCGACCATCCACAGCTCGCGGCTGACGCGACTGAAGACGACGGCTGAGCAGGTCAGTCGGTCCTCGGGGTGCTCGGCCAGCCGTGGCAGCATGGAGCGGCGGTAGTGCTGGCGGACGTAGGCAGTGACGCCGCTGAGAAACTGCTGGCAGGTGGTGGTCTTGGGCATGCGGCGGATGTAGCGGCTGACCAGCTGCATGGCGTAACGGCCGTTGCTGCGCAGCAGGCTGTGGCGCAGCAGGCTCTTCGACGTGCTGCCGTCGATGACGGCTATGAAGTCAGCGGTGACGACGATGCCGTCCTCGCTTTTCGCCTTTGGGTTCTTGGGGACGAGGCTCTGTTCTATGATTTGCATAGTGGGGACATAGTTCTTGTATGAGGTCGGCACGCCCGATGCGCCGCAGGCTCTGCTCGATGTGCTGGCGCTCCTCGGGCTTGTACCAGAAGAAGTACTGGCGCTGGGCCTGTTTCTCGTTGGGCGTCTTGGCACTCTTGACGGGCTCCAGCGTATAGGGGTCGTAGCCGGTGTACCACGTCTCGGTGCTGACGGTCATGGGTGTGGGTGTGAAGTCCTGCACCTGCTCCAGCTGGAAGTCCAGCCGCTTGGTCAGCACGGCCAGCTCGGCCATGTCGGCCTCCGTACAGCCCGGGTGGCTGCTGATGAAATAGGGGATAATCTGCTGGCGCAGACCCTCGTCGCGGCAGATGGCATCGAAGCGGCGCTTAAATTCGCGGAACTGCTGGAACGACGGCTTGCGCATCAGGTTGAGCACGTGGTCGGAGGTGTGTTCGGGGGCTACCTTCAGCCGTCCGCTGACGTGGCGTGTGATGAGTTCGCGGGTGTACTCCTCGGCGGCACGGTTGGCAGCCTCGTCCTTGCTACGGTAGAGCAGCAGGTCGTAGCGCACGCCACTGCCTATGAAGCTCTTCTTGATGCCGGGCAGGGCGTCGACGGCATGGTAGACGTCGAGCAGCCGCTGGTGGCTGGTGTCGAGGTTAGGGCATATCTGGGGGTGGATGCAGCTGGGGCGGCGGCACTTCTCGCAGGCGTTCTGGTTGCGGCCGTGCATGCCGTACATGTTGGCACTGGGGCCGCCAAGGTCGCTGAGGTAGCCCTTGAAGTCGGGCATCTGGATGATCTGGCGCACCTCCTTCAGGATGTTCTCCTTGGAGCGGCAGGTGATGAACTTGCCCTGGTGGGCCGAGATGGTGCAGAAGGCACAGCCTCCGAAGCAGCCGCGGTGGATGTTGACCGAGAACTTGATCATCTCGTAGGCCGGTATGCGCTTGCCCTTGTATTTAGGATGGGGCAGCCGGGTGTACGGCAGGTCGAAGGAGGCGTCGAGCTCGGCAGTGGTCATCGGCGGGTAGGGTGGATTGACGACGACGTAGCGGTTCCCTGTCCCTTGTAGGATACGTCGGGCATGCATCATGTTCGACTGCTCCTCGATGTGGCGGAAGTTCTCGGCCTGGGCGCGCTTGTTGCGCAGGCATTCCTCGTGGCTGTGCAGCACGATGTCGTCGGCCGTCGGCGTGATGTCGTCGGCGAGATAGGCTGTCTGGGGAATGTCTTTTAATGAAGAATGAAGAATGAAGAATGAAGAATTTGCTGCCGCCGTACTGTCTGCCGCCGTTTTAACTGCCGCTGTACTGTCTGCCGATGGTATGGCGGTAGCAAATTCTTCATTCTTCATTCTTAATTCTTCATTTACCCGGTTGGCCAGTTCGACGATGGGTTTCTCACCCATGCCATAGATGAGGATGTCGGCAGGCGCATCGACGAGGATGCTGGGGCGCAGGCAGTCCTGCCAGTAGTCGTAGTGGGTCAGTCGGCGCAGGGAGGCCTCGATGCCTCCGAGCACGATGGGGACGTCGGGAAACAGCTCGCGCAGAATCTTGCTGTAGACGATGGTGGGGTATTCCGGGCGCAGGTCGTGGCGGCCGTCAGGGCTGTAGGCGTCCTCCGAGCGCAGGCGGCGGGCGGCCGTGTACTTGTTGACCATGGAGTCCATACAGCCGGGAGCGATGGCGAAGAACAGCCGCGGGCGTCCCAGCTTGCGGAAGTCGCGGTAGTCGCCGTGCCAGTCGGGCTGTGGAACGATGGCCACACGATAGCCCGCGGCTTCCAGTGTGCGCCCGATGACGGCAGCTCCGAAAGCCGGGTGGTCAACGTATGCGTCGGCCGAGAAGATGATGACGTCCACCTCCGTCAAGCCTCGCAGTTCCAGTTCCTTCTTGGTAGTCGGAAGAAAGTCTGTCAGCCTATACTCTTTCACCTTTTCACTCTTTCACTTTTTCACCTTTTCACCATTTATTCCTTCGCCCTTTCTTTCCAGTTGATGAAGAGTAGCACGAGCTGCTGCAGTCCGAAGGCTTTCATGTTGGAGTGATAGATGACGTCCAGGCAGAGGTCAAGCAGCCGCTTGTCCTTGCCGGCGTCGGACTCCAGCATGGAGCGGACGTTCAGTTTGAGCTTGTCGAGCACCTGCTCGTCAACATATCCGTTGCTGTCGATGAGGTCGCGGAAGAGGTGGTAGTCCTCGATGGTCTGAAGGTGTTCTTCACTGACTTCGATACTGCGAGTACCTGATGAGTTAGTTTGAATCTTGTACATGTTACTAACGATAATTTATTGTAGAAGATAGTTTAATATTCCCAGCATGATGGCCGACTGCTTCTGCGCCCCTTGTATACACTCGAAAGGGAAACCCATGATGAACACGCGGGCTGACGGACTCTTGCTGGCGATGGCAGCGTCGCTGCCGTCGGCATACTGCATGGCGGCAAAGGCCGGCTTCACGGGCTGCAGGCGGTCGGCGGAGGTGGCAGCATAGTGCTCCTCGTTCAGTTGGTGCCAGTAGGTCAGCGTGGTGCCCATGCCGTGGATAGTATTGTCGTCGCTCGTGGCGCGTCCGGCATATCGGCATCGCAGCACCTTCTCAAGGAACTGCTGCTCGGAGGCTTCCTGCATGTCGGAGGCGATGTAGGCTCCGCTGGCAATGAGTGCTCCGCCGCCGTAGACAAACTGCTGCAGCGTGTGGCGCATCGACGACGTGAAGGTCTTATAGTCGTTCAGGCTGTGGCCATCGCGACGCTCCAGACCTAACAGCAGGTCGATGGCGTCGCACTTGTCGGCGCGTACCTTGGCCGTCTCAAGGGCTTCGCTCGAACAACTCACGATGTTGTACAGGCGGGCCGAAGCGATGGCCTCGGCATGTGTCTTGACATAGTTGAAGTCGTTGCCGGCAATGAGCATGCCCGTCAGCTCTTCGCCGCTATAGCCCAGTCCGCCGTTCTCGTCGCCCATCTGTGAGCGGTCGAAGTTCAGCTGGCTTCCGCACCAGCCGTAGGTCGGACCGTAGGTGATGCCGGGGTCGTCGGCCAAGTCGAAGCCCTGCTCGGAGTCGGTATTGACAATGGCTGGCGACGACACACGGTGGAAACCGTTGACAATCATTACCGTCTTAGCCTTCTCCGACTGATAGCAGGCCGACAGCACCTCCGTCGGGAAACTCTCGCCGCCGCGGTTGACGGCCGTCACGCGGAAGTGGTAGAGCTGGCCTGGCTCGAGCTTCAGGTCGTAGCTGCTTTTCGAGCGCACCAGCGTGCCGTTGTCGAAGTCGGCGTCGCCGATAGCCGTATAGACGATGAAGGCTGTCGGCACGGCAGTAGGCTCCTGGGAGTCGTTGACGGCATTCCAGCTGAGGCGGGCGGTGCCGCGGTCGTGGAACTCAATGCGGAAGTTGTCGGGAGCCAGCGGAGCCACCACGAAGGGCCGGCCGTGCTGGTCGTTGACGTAGCGAAGGATGGTCTTGTAGATGCTGCGTGCCAGCGTGAAGCGGAAGTTCGGGTCCTGGCCGTAGCGCATGTCGGGGAAGTTCTGGTGCGACATCGTCTCGAGGATGGCACTGGGCACCTCGGGAACACGCGTCTCGGAGTAGTTACGGTCGAACAGCTCGCGGCGGTTCCACTGGCCGTACTTGTATTTCAGGTCGAGCACCTCGTTAGACAGCAGTGCGTCGGCGAAGTCGCGTGAGGCCATGCGTGAGATGCCTGCATTCAGCTTGCCCTCGTTGAACCCTGTGGTACAGATGGCCAGCGAGCCAATCAGTCCCTGTCCGTCCTTGGCATAGCCGGCATCGCTGTGAACAGCCAGCGACAGTTCGAGCGGCACGCGGCACCCCTCAAGAGTAGGCATGTAGCAAGAGCCGCCGCCGAGGTAGTTGGTCATAAACGAGCGCACATTGATGTCGTCGGCATAGTCGTCGGTGCCAGCGCGTCCGCTATACACGGAGTAAGGCATGCCAGCCCACTGGGCAGCGTAGCGGGCACCCTCCAGGGCACGGGGCAGCTGGCTGGTCTCGCCGAAGCGTTCGATGTTGCCCATGCCGCCACCGAAGCGGACGGCATCGGTCGTCACCACGCCATTGCGGTTGCTCTGGTTGGACACGGTGACGCGGTTGAACTCGCTGTAGCCGGCATCAAAGTCGAACGTGCCTAAATAGACCCAGGTGGAACCGCCCATCTGCTGGTTGACATGAAACTGCGTACGCTCGCCACGGTGCCAGACGGTGTACAGGGCGTTGTCGATGCTGTTGGGCAGCGACTGGTAGCTGACGTAGACGGCGTAGCGGCCGGCTTTCTTGAAGTCGGGCTGGTAGGTAGCCAGCGAGTAGCGCTTGTTGCTGCTCGTCGTCTTCGCCATGCGGGCCGTACCAGCCTCGAAGGGGTTTTCGTTGTCCTGGTAGCTGCCGGCATGCCATGCAAAACCAGGCATCGGCGCCGTCTGCCACTTGCCGTGCGAGGTCACCTCGATGTAGTTACGGCGCTGGCCGTCGTTGTCGACGATGACTTCCTCCTTCTGCCAGTCGCGCTCACGGGGTGTGAACACGACGGCTCCGGCCTTCTCGAGCATCGGGATAAGGTAAGGCACCACGATGGTCTGTGTGTAGAGATCCTCGGTGGTTCCGAAGAGTTTAGGCCGCTGCCAGCGCCAGCCACCGCGCTTCTGGTCGTAGTAGCGGCCGTGGCTGGCCCACAGCGACAGGTGGCGACCCTGCAGACCGTGGGTGTATTCAGCAGGGTGGGATATGTTCTTCACCCACGGTTCGCCGTCGTAGTCGATGTCGCCCCACAGCCGTGACTTGTCGGCGTTCTTGGACAGTCGGTTCGGTATCAGCTCGTCGATAGCCATACCGTTGGTGATGACCGTCAGCTCGTAGTCGCGGTAGACTTTCGGAAGCTCGCCCTTGATCTTCTTATAGATATGAGCCGTAATCTCGGGAGTGAACTCCTGACAGGCAAAGAACTCGTCGGCCGTGATGGTCAGCGTCCGCTCATCGTTGTCGAGCTGGTAGTCCAGCATGCGGGGCTGTGTGGAGAGACGTGTACCCTTCGGCTTGTACTTGGCAAAATACTCCTTCAGCCGCTCAGCCAACTTGGCTTCGTCCTTGGGCGACTGGGCATACATGGATGTGCAGGCCAGCAGGCACAGCAGCCATGTGACAGTTCTCACCCTTCGTAGTGTGTGTTGCCTCATGTCAGTCATTGCTCTCTGCCTCTCCGATGGTGAAGTTCTCAGGGTGCTTGCCCTTGAAATCCTTAAAATACTGTTTTATCTCATGCATCTGTCCCTCCACGTCGCCGTTGGGGATGATGGTCTTGGTACAGACAATGCGGCGCTGCTCATAGTCTACTCCATATAATAAGATAGGTATGCCGGCTTTCTGTGCAATGAAATAGAAACCCTTCTTCCAGTCTGGGTTCTTGGAGCGCGTGCCCTCCGGTGTGATGCACAGCTTGAAGGCAGGCAGCCGACGTGCCGTCTCGGCCAGGTTGTCGGTCATGCTGGTATGCTTGGAGCGCCATACAGGTATGCCACCCATGCGGCGGAACAGGATACCCAATGGCCAGAAGAACCATTCCTTCTTCATCAGGAAATTGCTCTTCATGCCCGTGCTGCGGCTGTATAGCTGGCCTATCAGGAAGTCCCAGTTGCTGGTGTGCGGCGCCAGACAGATGATGAACTTGTCGGGATGAGGCTCTGTCACTTCTGCCGTCCACCCCATTCGCCGGTACAGCAGCCATGCGCAAAATGATTGTAACATGCTATGCTAAGTTGTTGATGTGGTCAATGATGTGGTCTACCTGTACCACAAAGTCGTTTCGCAGTTGCTTGAAGTATTTCTTCGCAGGCATTCCTGGCTCGGGGTGCGATACTCGGCGGATGAAGTCGTCCTGCATCTTGACGACGCTGAACAGCAATGCCCTACCACCGTCACGGTTGGTGCTGTAGAGTGATGCTGCCACGCACTCGCTGAAAAGCTCCTCGCAAATCAGGTTAATGGTTTGTTTAAGTGATCTCTTGTTTGCCATAATTCTTGTCCTCCATTTTCTTATTTTCTCATTTCAAAGGTCAAAGATACAAAAAATATTCGATATGTCAAGGTTTTCATCACAAAAAAATATTAAAAAGGCATATTTTCTTTCCGTTTCTCGCAGAAAAAGATTATTTTTGCACTTCAAAAATTCAATTATTCATCAATATAACACAAAAAACAATGGAAAAAAGTGCATTGCAGCAAGCAAGAGCCGCTTACCAGCCGAAGTTGCCTAAGGCACTTCAGGGCGCGGTGAAAGTGAAGGAGGGTGCAGCAACCCAGAGTGTGGGTAACCAGGAAGAAATCAAGAAGCTCTTCCCCAATACCTACGGCATGCCGATCGTAGAGTTTGAACCGGCCGACGAGGCTAACCACAAGAAGATGAACGTCGGTATCATCCTCTCAGGCGGTCAGGCTCCTGGCGGTCATAACGTCATCACGGGACTGTTCGACCAGGTCAAGAAACTGAATCCGGAGAACCGTCTCTACGGTTTCATCCTCGGTCCCGGCGGACTCGTTGACCACAACTACATGGAGCTGACGGCCGACATCATCGACCAGTATCGTAACACGGGCGGTTTCGACATGATTGGCTCGGGACGTACCAAATTGGAGAAGGTCGAGCAGTTTGAGAAGGGCCTGGAGATTATCCGCGAGCTGGACATCAAGGCTATCGTCATCATTGGTGGCGACGACTCGAATACGAACGCCTGTGTGCTGGCTGAGTACTATGCTGCCAAGCAGTATGGCGTGCAGGTCATCGGCTGTCCCAAGACCATCGACGGTGACCTGAAGAACGACCAGATTGAGACCTCATTCGGTTTCGATACCGCCTGCAAGACCTATTCTGAACTCATCGGTAACATCGAGCGCGACTGTAACTCGGCACGTAAGTACTGGCACTTCATCAAGGTGATGGGCCGCTCGGCCAGCCACATCGCTCTGGAGTGTGCCCTGCAGACACAGCCCAACATCTGTCTCGTCAGTGAGGAGATTGAGGCCAAGGCCATGAGTCTCGACAACATCGTTGAGTACATCGCCAACGCCGTGTGCCAGCGTGCTGCCGATGGCAACAACTTCGGTACCGTCATCATTCCCGAGGGTGTCATCGAGTTCATTCCCGCTATCAAGAAGCTCATCGCCCAGCTGAACGACGTGCTGGCTCTGCCCGAGGTGAAGGACATGGGCCGCTCCGAGCAGATTGACTTTGCCAAGAGCCATCTGACGGAAGAGAACCTGGCCGTCTTCAACTCGTTGCCTACAGGCGTGGCTCGCCAGCTGGCTCTCGACCGCGATCCTCACGGCAACGTACAGGTGTCGCTCATCGAGACCGAGAAACTGCTGTCTACCATGGTAGCCCAGAAGCTGGAGAAGATGAAGAAGGAAGGTAAGTACACGGGTAAGTTTGCCACCCAGCACCACTTCTTCGGCTACGAGGGACGCTGTGCTGCTCCGTCGAACTTTGATGCCGACTACTGCTATGCCCTCGGTACAAGTGCTGCCCAGCTCATTGCCAACGGCAAGACGGGCTACATGGCTATCGTGAAGAATACCACAGCTCCGGCTGACCAGTGGATTGCCGGTGGTGTGCCCATCACCATGATGATGAACATGGAGAAGCGTAACGGCGAGATGAAACCCGTTATCCGTAAGGCGCTCGTCGAACTCGACGGTGCCCCCTTCAAGGCCTTTGCCAAGGAGCGCGACCGCTGGGCTCGTGAGACGGCATACGTCTATCCTGGTCCTATCCAGTACTGGGGACCTACGGAGGTCTGTGACCAGCCCACCAAGACGCTGGCTCTTGAGCAGGCCTGACCTGCCATGAACATCAATCCATGAACTTTGAACTTTGAATTTTATGATGAGCAACAACAGGAAACTGTCGCAAACTGCCAACCGCAAAGCCGGCAGTAATCATAAAGTTCAAAGTTCAAAGTTTTCTGCAAAGAGGACAGGCAAAGCCCAGAGATATTCCAGCCCTGTTCACCACGGTCGACCAAATCTTTTTGTTCGTCTGCTCCAGCACATGCCTGGTTGGGCTTGGTGGTTAGGCGGGGCATTCGTCGTGGCGGTCTATGTCTTCTTCTTCTATTATATCTTTGTAGGGCCGTTCGGCTTTCGATGGCGCGCGCTCTATGGCGACGTGAACTATCCAGAAGGCTACGAGATTCACGGCATCGACATTTCCCACCATCAGGGCAACATCGACTGGCAGGAACTGAAGGACAATGGCATGATAGACAAGTACCCCATCCGCTTCATCATGATCAAGGCCACCGAGGGTGCTACACGTATCGACGAGAATTTCGCCGACAATTTCCATCAGGCTCGTGAGTATGGTTTTACGCGGGGTGCCTACCATTTCTATAGCGTACATTCAAAAGCTGCCGACCAGGCCCGCTTCTTTATCCGTCAAGTCATGTTGGAGAACGGCGACCTGCCTCCC
Organism: uncultured Prevotella sp.; assembly: GCA_946409435.1. GTDB lineage: Bacteria > Bacteroidota > Bacteroidia > Bacteroidales > Bacteroidaceae > Prevotella. Next base: position 10,125 of record CAMJWJ010000034.1, read on the forward strand.
GTACTCGACGTGGAGCACAAGCCCGATAAGCAGAGCGACGACGAATTCAAGCAGAGCGTAAAGGAATGGCTTGACATCGTCGAGCAGCATTATGGCGTGAAGCCTATCATCTATACCTATTATAAATTTAAGATGCGCTATCTCAGCGACCCCATGTTCGACGACTATCCTTACTGGATAGCCCACTACTACGTTGACGAGGTAGAGTATAAAGGTCCTTGGAAGTTCTGGCAACATACCGATGTCGGTCAGCTGCCGGGCATCAAGGGCAACGTCGACTTCAACATCTATAACGGCTCGTTCTACGACCTGCGCAAGATGACTATCGGCGGGCGCGAGCAGATAGGTGAGGAGGCCTATGCCGACTGAGCGTAGGCATTCTCTCTCGACAATAAAAACAAAAATTGTTCATTTTGTTTTGTATTGTTCTCGCTTATTCGTACCTTTGCAGGACTAATCACCGAAAACAATGATGAGAAAGCTGATTTTTACACTCATGACGGCTGCTGTAGCTGCCGTTTCGGCACAGGCTGCCGACACGACGCCCGAGTGGCGCAATCCGCAAGTGAACCAACAGAACCGTGAGGCACGACGTGCCAACTTCTTCGCCTTCGAGAACGAGTCGCTGGCCCGTGGCGGCGACAAGTCGGCATCGGCCCGCTACCTGTCGATGGAAGGCATGTGGAAGTTCTACTTTGTCAAGAACCATCAGGATGCTCCCGCCAACTTTTGGCAAGTGGGCTACGACGACAGCAGGTGGGAAGACTTCCCCGTACCGGGACTCTTCGAGATGAACGGCCATGGTGACCGTATCTACCGGAACATCGGCTACGCCTGGAGCACGACGTTCGACAGTAACCCACCGTACATTGGCGAGACGGAGAACTACACCGGTTCGTACCGTCGTGAGTTCCAGCTACCCGACGACTGGAACGGCCAGCAGATAGTCTACCACGTAGGCTCGGCCACGAGCAACCTGAAGCTGTGGGTCAACGGCAAGTATGTGGGCTATAGCGAGGACTCGAAGATGGCTGCCGAGTTTGACATCACGAAATATGTTAAGAAAGGCAAGAACCTGCTCGCTATGCAGGTGATGCGCTGGTGTGATGGCTCTTATCTGGAGGACCAGGACTTCTGGCGCTTTACAGGTATAGCCCGTGAGGTGTACCTCTATGCCCGTCCGAAGCAGCATGTAGAGGACCTCATCGTCAGTCAGGACTATGTCGACGGCAAAGGCCTGTTGAGTGTCAGCGTCAAGGCCCCCAAGGGTCTGCAGGTTGAGGCTCGCTTGGAGGATGCTGACGGCCACGTGGTAGGTACCGGCCTGCAGCAGACCATCGACGGTGCCAAGGGCTGGACGGCAGAGACGCCGTATCTCTACACCCTGTATGTAACGACGAAGAAAGGCACGCAGGTCGTCGAGTCCATTCGTCAGCGGGTAGGTTTCCGTCATGTTGAGATCAAGGGCGGCCAGCTGTTTGTCAACGGTCAGCCGATATTAATAAAGGGTGTCGACCGTCACGAGTTGGACCCCGACGGGGGCTACGTCATGTCGGTAGACCGCATGCGTCAGGACATCCGCATCATGAAGCAGCTGAACATCAATGCCGTGCGCACCTCGCACTATCCCGATGACCCGCGCTGGTATGACCTTTGCGACGAAGCCGGTCTCTATCTCGTGGCTGAGGCCAATCTCGAAAGCCACGGTATGGGCTATGGTGAACGTACACTGGCCAAGCGTGAGGACTTTGCCAAGATGCACTTGGAACGTAACGAGGGCAACGTACTCTCGCTGCGCAACCATCCGTGCATTATCATCTGGAGTATGGGCAACGAGGCCGGCTACGGTCCCAACTTCGAGCGTGTCTACGACTGGATCAAGAGTGTCGACACCTCACGCCCTGTACAGTACGAGCAGGCTGGCCAGAACGGCAAGACAGACATCTTCTGCCCAATGTACTACGGCTATCGTGACTGCGAGAAGTATGCTCAGGGCGACAATCCGCGGCCGCTCATCCAGTGTGAGTATGCCCACGCAATGGGTAACTCGATGGGAGGCTTCAAGGAGTATTGGGACATCATCCGTAAGCATCCGAAATACCAGGGTGGATTCATCTGGGACTTCGTCGACCAGGCTGTACGTGACAAGAGCCCCATCACCGGCAAGGAGATTTTTACCTATGGTGGTGACTACGGCCGCTACCCCGCCAGCGACTATAACTTCAACTGCAACGGCATCATTGCCCCCGACCGTAGGCTGAACCCACATGCCTACGAGGTGGGTTACTACTACCAGAACGCATGGATTGAGGATAAGGGGCTGAAGGACGGCCGACTGGAGGTGTTCAACGAGAACTTCTTCACATCGCTCGACGACATGGAACTGGAGTGGAGAGTTAAAAGACACACTGGCAAAATAGACATTAGCGGCATAGCCCCTCAGCAACGCAGGGTAATTACGGCAGATGCCATGAAGCAGATGCTGGAGCGCGTGCTGCAGCACCATGCCGATGAAGAGATATGTGTCGACTTCGAGTTCCGCAGCCTGAAGGCCACACCTTATATTAATAAGGGACAGGTGCTGGCCCGTCATCAGTTCGTAGTTCAGCCTTATAAGTATCCCGAGCTGAAAGCCGAGCAGGCAAAGGTGGATGTTGAGGAGACGAAGAGCTATCTGAAGTTGTCGGCTGCCGGAACCACGATGACCGTAGGCAAGGGCGACGGCATGATAGACTATCTCGACGTCGACGGCCGTCCAATGCTTGTCGACCGTCAGCCTGTCACCCCGGAATTTTGGCGTGCCCCGACGGACAACGACTACGGTGCCCGCATGCAGATGCGCTTCGCTCCGTGGAGGTCGCCCCGTCTGAAGGTGACCGGCGTCACGTTGAAGGAGAACAGCGTGGTGGCTACCATGGAGATTCCCGCTGTGCAGTGTCTGCTTACCATGACCTACACGCTGCAGGCTGACGGCACCATCTTGGTACGTCAGCAGATGCAGGCCAATGGTGAATTGAAGGACAGTTACCTCTTCCGCTACGGCATGCAGCTTCAGATGACTAAGGAGTATGGCGAGGTACAATACTATGGCCGTGGCCCTCACGAGAACTACATCGACCGTCATAGCAGCGAGTTCCTCGGTGTCTACAAGAATGCTGTCAAGGACGAGTATTTCCCCTATGTACGTCCGCAGGAGAGTGGAAACCATACTGATGTCCGCTGGTTCCGCGTGACTGACGGCCAGCGTGGCCTGGAGTTCTACAGCAATGCCCCGATGGAGTGCTCAGCGTTGCCTTATCTGGTGGAGGATCTTGATGCCGGTGCTCAGAAGGAGCATATTTGGGGTCAGCACAGCGGCGACCTTGTGGAGCGCCCGCTGACGCAGGTACATATCCAGCAACGGCAAATGGGACTGGGCTGTGTCACCTCATGGGGAGCATGGCCCGAGCGCCAGTATCGTATGCCACGCCAGGATTACGACTTCACGTTTGCCATCAAGCCAGTGAAGTAAAAGGTAAAATAGTGAAAAGGTGAAAAAGTGAAAAGATACTCTTGCTTTTTCACCTTTTCACTTTTTCTTATTGTCTCCACAGCCACGACGCCAGCTTGTTGACCCAGCCAATGGAGATGCGAAACCAGCGGTAGCCGCTGACTTCCTTGCCTCCGAAGCGCAGAATAAAGTCGCGGTAAGGGTTGCGGCGGAAGGGCAGTCCGACGTCGATAAATCGGATGTGCTGGCACCCCTCCTGATGAACCGCTCGGATCGTGTTCCAGAATGTAACGGCATTGGGGTGGAGCGTAGCAAACGTCTTACGCCTTGATGCCGAATACCAGAGGTAGGCATCGTTGTCAGAGTAGACCACCACCGTACAGCCGATGACGTGCTGGTGGTAGTGGGTGATGAATATCCGGCAGACACCTTGTTCCATCATCTCGCGGAACAACTCCGGCTGTGGCATGTAGCGGCGAGGCTTGGAGTGCAGGTGCTGCCGGAGGAGTTTCATTGCTGCGTCAAAGTCTTCTTCCGTGTTGACGACCCTTGTGGTGACACCTCGTTTGATGGCATTTTCCACACGGTGTTGCATGCGTGATGTGATACGTTCCTCGGGACGACGCGAGTGCAGCGAGTTGTGAATGCTCATCCATCTGACTGGGAAGTAGCCTGCCTGACGCAACTGTCTGTAGCCGAACATCTTCTGCGACAGGTGGCTGATTTCAATAAACAGCACCCGTGAGGACAGCCGCTTGGTCAGACTGTCTACCATCATGCCGAACAGCGTGCCGTCACCAAGCCCTTCGGTATAGACACCCTCGCCCAGCACCCTGACATGAGAATAGAAGAACGGCGGCAACCACGACCTGCGGCGGCGCTCCACGGCCAGCAGGTGAGCAATGGCCCGCCCGTCAGCGTCGCTGACAACAGCCATGTACGCCTTCTGCCCGGATATCCGTTGGCAGACCTCCATCAGCTGACGGCTATGGAAATAACTGCCCGCTATCAGTTCGGGCAGTTCTTCTACATGTTCGTATAAGGTCACCTTCATGGTGGTAGTAGTGAAAATATGGTGCAAAGATAGTGTATTTTTCTGAGTTTTACTTGTTTCGTTGGATTTTTTTTGTACCTTTGTGCATCATTTAATAAATACAGAAGATATGGAGTTTAAGGATTTAGTACAATTACGCCGTTCACACCGTAAGTTTACCAATGAGGACATCGACGGCGACGACGTGAAACTGATATTACGTGCCGCGCTGATGGCACCCACATCTAAAGGTCAGCGGGCATGGCAGTTCGTGGTGGTAGACGATAAGGCTGACCTTGAAAAGCTTGCCGATGCCAAAGATTTGGGCGGGCAGTTCCTGAAAGATGCTCCGCTGGCCATCGTCGTACTTGGCGACCCCATGCAGAACGACTGCTGGGTGGAGGACGGTGCTATAGCCGCCATATCCATGCAGTATCAGGCTGAGGACCTGGGGCTTGGCTCGTGCTGGATTCAGATGCGTGGTCGTGGCCTGTCAGACGGCACGACGGCCGACACCGTCATTCAGGGTGTGCTTGATATCCCCGAAAACCTGTCGTGCCTCTGCATCTTGGCCGTTGGCCACAAGGCAGACGAGCGGAAACCGCAGAACGAGGACAGACTGAAGTGGGAAAACGTGCATGTGGACAAGTTTTAACTCATCTATAAAAGAGAAATGCTCAATATTGTATTGATAGGACGTGGACGGTTGGCCACCAATCTTGAGCGGGCGCTGCTGCAGGCGGGCCACGACGTGGTGAGCATCAACAGCAGAACCTTGGAGGCATTGCCACAGGAGGCCGATGTTTTCATCATTGCCGTGAAGGACGACGCGCTGACGGATGTCATCAGCAAGGCTGCGAAGGGTAGGGAAGGACAGCTGTTCGTCCATACCGGCGGATCCATGCCCTTGTCGCTGTTTACCAACCATACCAGCCGCTACGGTGTTTTCTATCCCATGCAGACCTTCTCGAAAGAGCGGCATGTCGACTTTTCCGATATTCCTGTCTTTCTGGAAGCCAGCGATGCCTCGTCGCTATCAATGTTGCACATGTTAGCCGAGAGCATCAGCCACAGCGTCTACGAGTTGAACAGCGACGACAGGAAGTTCCTGCATCTAGCGGCCGTCTTCGCTTGCAACTTTTCCAACCACTGCTATGCCCTTGCCGCCCAGTTGTTGGAGCAGAAGGGCCTTCCGTTCAGCGTCATGCTCCCCCTCATCGACGAGACTGCCAGCAAGGTACACGAGTTGCATCCCTTGGATGCCCAGACAGGTCCTGCTGTTCGCTACGACGAACAGGTCATCAACAAGCAGCACCATCTGCTCGATGGCCAGCTGCAGTTGCAGGAAGTCTACGACCTGTTGTCGCAGAGCATCCACCGCTTGGCCGAGGAAGACCACGGTATCACAACCCCCAAAAACCTTTTGGCATGATCAATTACGATTTAACAAAGATACGTACCATCATTTTCGATGTCGACGGCGTTCTCTCCGCCGAAACTATCACGCTTGGTGAGGATGGCCAGCCACGCCGCACCGTGAACATTAAGGACGGCTATGCCATCCAGCTTGCCATGAAGCTTGGCCTTCGCATCGCCATCATTACGGGCTGCCGGATTGAGGCCGTCGGCCTGCGCTACCGTGGCTTGGGCATGGAGGACATCTATCTTGGTGCTTCCGTGAAAATCAAGACCTACGAGGAATATAAGACGCGCTATGGGTTCCGCGACGACGAGGTGATGTATATGGGCGACGATATCCCTGACCTCGAAATCATGCGCCTGGTGGGTTGTCCCGTCTGCCCAAAGGATGCTTGTACTGAGGTGAAGGAGGCCAGCCTCTACGTGAGTCACTTGAAGGGCGGCTACGGCTGTGGCCGTGATGTCATCGAGCAAACGCTGCGTGCACAGGGACGCTGGATGATGGACGACAGGGCGTTTGGGTGGTGATTATAAATGAGAAATGAGTAATGGGAAATGAGAAATGGCATGAAATACCATATTATATTAGCAAGCAATTCGCCGCGCCGCAAGGAGCTGCTGGCGGGTATTGATGTCGACTTCGAGGTGCGCGTCATCAGCGGTATCGACGAGAGTTTTCCAGTCGACCTTCCGACACAGGAGATAGCCGCGTATATCTCGCACAAGAAGGCTGCAGCCTATCGTCAGACGATGGCAGCCGACGAACTGGTCATCACGGCCGACACCATCGTGGTGCTTGGCAGCGAAGTGATGGGGAAGCCTGCCGACGATGCCGATGCCCGCCACATGTTGCGACGTCTCAGCGGCCAGACCCATCAGGTCATTACGGGGGTAACCATGACTACCGCCAAGTGTCAGCACAGCTTTTCCGTTGTCACCGATGTGACGTTCAAACAGTTGACGGACAGTGAGATAGATTATTACGTAGAACACTATCACCCTTCCGACAAAGCTGGTGCCTACGGCATTCAGGAGTGGATAGGCCACATAGGGGTGACAGCCCTTAACGGCAGCTATTTCAATGTCATGGGACTGCCAGTGCAGCGTATCTACGAAGCCCTGCAACTATTCGACGAGTGAGAAAAGTTGTTGTATTTTTGGTAGTTCGTGATTTTTACACTACCTTTGCAACTGATTATGAAACAAGTAACAGTCAACGACGCTACGTTGCGTCAGTCAGCCGCCGAGGGCATGGATGCCTTTGTGGCAGTTTTCGTGCAGGCTGTCAAGCAGGCTATCGGTGGTGAACTCTCGGCACAGAACATGAATGAACTGAATAGTGATCAGATAACGCTGTTAGCATGGGATGTGCTGCATGCTGAGGTGATGGACGGTGGCTTTGTCCAGCTGATACACAACGGCTACGGCCCTTTCATCTTCCATAACCCGTTTGCCAAAGCCCTCAAGCTGTGGGGGCTGCACGACCTCTCCAAGCTTGTCTACGACGGCCACCGGCTGTACGATCAGTATGGGCGCCAGATAGAGCGTGACTGCACGGACGACGAGTTCATGGCACTGTTTGAACAGTTCCCCGAGTTCGACGACATGGACGATGCCTTCGTTGACAAAGAGGAAGAGTGGACGGAGCAGATAGCTCGTTATCTTGACGAGCACATCGACCGCTTTGCCACCATTGTTTGAATGAGAATAATCTGTTATTCCGTTATTTCGTTATATCTTTAATCCGTAAATAAAAAGGTGAACAAGGAAGAAGAACTCATCAGGAAGAAAAGTCCTGTCAACATACGTAACAAGAAGGCCTCGTTTGAATATTTCTTCATCGAGACTTACACGGCCGGCATCGTATTGACCGGCACCGAAATCAAGAGCATCCGGCTGGGTAAGGCCAGTCTGGTCGACACCTACTGCACCGTCATCAACGGCGAGCTGTGGGTGAAGGGAATGAGCGTCAGCCCCTACTTTTACGGTTCATACAACAACCATGAGCTGAAGCGCGACCGCAAGCTGCTGCTCACACGTCGTGAGATCAACAAGTTGGCTTCGGCCACCAAGCAGACGGGCTACACCATCGTGCCGCTGCTGATATTCATCGACGAGAAGGGACGTGCCAAGATGGACATCGCTTTGTGTAAGGGTAAAAAGGAGTTTGACAAGCGGCAGACGTTGAAGGAGAAGGAAGATCGCCGCGAGATGGACCGTGCTATGAAGGACTTTAAACGATAGACAGCATGATGACACGTTTTTTACTGATATTCCTCATTGCCCTTTTGCCGCTGACGACGACAGCCCAGCAGAAGCGCGAGTTCCGTGGAGCCTGGATTCAGTGCGTCAATGGCCAGTTCAAGGGTGTCGGCACACAAGCCATGCAGCAGACGCTTACTTATCAGCTGGATGAGCTACAGAAGGACGGCTGCAATGCTATCATCTTCCAGGTTCGTCCGGAGTGTGATGCCCTCTATGCCAGCGACATTGAGCCTTGGAGCTACTACCTGACCGGTCAGCAGGGCGTTGCCCCCACTCCCTATTGGGATCCCCTGCAATGGATGATCGACCAGTGCCACCGTCGCGGCATGGAGTTGCATGCGTGGATCAACCCCTATCGTGCCAAGACGAAGGTAGCCCACACTTCGGCCAGCAACCACGTCACCGTGACACACCCCGAGCGCTGCTTTGAGTACGATGGGCTGACGCTGCTCGACCCTGCCCAGCAGGCCAATCGTGACTTTATCTGCGAGGTCGTGACCGACATCCTGAAGCGTTACGACGTTGACGGTCTGCATATCGACGACTACTTTTATCCCTATCCCACGCCAGGCATTGCCATTCCCGATGCCGATGACTATGCTGCCCTTGGCGGCGGTTTCAGCACCGTCGGTGACTGGCGCCGCGACAATGTCAACCGCTTCATCCGTCAGCTCTCTGAGACCATCCATGCCATCAAGCCGTGGGTGAAGTTCGGGGTGTCGCCCTTCGGCATCTATCGTAACAAGAAGAGCGACCCTGACGGCAGCCAGACCAATGGTCTGCAGAACTACGACGACCTGTATGCCGACGTGCTGCTGTGGGCCCGTAAGGGGTGGATAGACTATTGTGTGCCACAGATTTATTGGCAGATGGGCCACCCTGCCGCCGACTATACGGAGCTCATCCGGTGGTGGAACGACCACTGTGGCATGGTGCCGCTTTATATCGGCGAAGACGTGGAGCGTACCGTCAAATATACCGACCCCAAGATTCCCAAGCGCCACCAGTTGCCGGCTAAGATGGCGCTTCACCAAGAGCTGCCTAACGTGAAGGGCACCGTGCTATGGTATGCCAAGGCAGCTGTCGACAACGTAGGCAACTACGGCACCCTGCTGCGCACCCATTATTGGAAGCATCCTGCCCTGCAACCGCTGTCGCCAGCCATCGACCACAAGGCTCCCAAGAAGCCGCGTAAGGTGAAGGTCATTGATGTCGACGGCCAGCGTGTGCTTTTCTGGACTGCGCCGAAGGGTAGGGGCTGGAGGGATGAGGCTACCCGTTACGTCGTCTACCGTTTCGGGCATGGCGAGCGTGTTGACCTTGAAGACCCCTCGCACATCGTTGCCGTCACCGCCGACACCCACTACGAACTGCCCGCCCAGCAGTCAGGCCGCTGTGTCTATTATGTCACAGCCCTCGACCGCATGCAGAACGAGAGTGCCGCCGTGAAGAAAAAGACGAAATAATCCCACTTTCGCACCTTTGAAAAGAACCACAGATTGTGCGGATTTCACTGATTTCAAGATCCATGTTTTATGGAGCATTCTTGATTTCACAAATTACCTACAGCCACATCATCGTGGCATTAATCGGTGTAATCCTTCAACAAATCTGTGCAACACCCTTTAGACATGTTCGGATTCTATACTGAACCAGTCCATTTTTTTTGCAACATTTATCCGATAATCGCTTGGCAGTTCGGAATTTTCTTCCTAACTTTGCAGCGTGCATTAACGACAGACGAGTTATGATTACCATTGCCAATCCCATCTACGACACCGTGTTCAAATACCTCATGGAGGATGAGCGTATAGCCCGCACCATCCTGTCAGCCCTGCTGAAGGAGGACATTGTCAGGGTAGAGGTGCGCCCCCATGAGTACAGCAACGGCCAGAAGGAGCTGCTGTCCATCTTCCGCATCGACTTCGGGGCCACCATCCGCAAGCCCAATGGCGAGGAGCAGCTCATATTGATCGAGCTTCAGAAGACGTGGCTGCCCACCGAGACCTTGCGCTTCCGCCAGTATCTCGGCGTGCACTACCAGAACCCGAAGAACATCGTGGCCGGCAGCGTCGACCGTCATGCACTGCCCATGGTGGCAGTCTACCTGTTGGGACATACCGTGGGCGAGATAGAGGACCCCGTCATCTACGTCCGCCATCATGCCTACGACTACGACGACCGGCTCGTCACACGCGGCATCCCCAACAGGTTCGTCGACAGTCTGAACCACGACAGCATCATCGTCCAGATACCCCGTCTGCACGGCAAGATTAACAACCGGCTCGACAAGGTGCTGAGCATCTTCGACCAGACGCGGGTATGCGAGGACAACCAGCACTACCTGAACGTCGACGAGCGCTCCTTCGATGCCGCCGACACCGACATGCAGCCCATCTTCCACCGTCTGCTGATGGCAGCGTCGAACGTTGAGATGCGTCAGGACATGAACGTGGAGGATGAGTACTACTCCATCATCAAGGAGCAGGAAGGCAAGGTCTATGGCCTGGAGCGCGACCTTGCCGAGAAGTCCGAGCAGCTTGCCGAGAAGTCCGAGCAGCTTGCTGCGAAAAATGAGCAGCTTGCCGAGAAGTCCGAGCAGCTGCGCACACTCGTCAGGATGTTGGTTCAGTCAGGCCAGACGGTAGAAACGATAGCAGAAAGTCTGCATCTTGACCAGGATGCCGTCAGAGCGCTGCTATAGCAGTCCTTTCGCAAAACTATCGAAAAATATTTTCCGAAGTGGTATTACCACCAAACCCAGTGTGGCTTTTGAACTTGACCATCTGGTACAGCCAGGAAAGACCTACGACGTGACGCTGGCGTTAGCTCCTAATACGGAGAACGAGGCTGATACACGGATAACCTGCTACTATGTTACCATTGCAAATGCGGAGAGCACTGAAGGAGGTATCCCTAGAATTGATGAAGGCCAGCGATTCGGTGTTGATTCCACAGTCAGCAATAAACCTGTATTTATTGCCCAACCGCACGAGTTGAAAGTGATGAAGATGCTGTTTACTGCTACCAACTTTGCAGATAAACTTTATATGCAGTTAGATCATGCAAAGTCCTTTATAAGCTCAATGAGCAGGAACAAATACAGTCAGCAATTCCGTATTGTAGGTGTGGAGGTAAAGCCTCACGAAGAATAGTCATTCTTTGTATATCTTTTTTTTCTTCGTCCGTCCTGCTGAGTCTGCTACCGAGTAGCAGTACAGTGAGACGGGCGAAGTTCGTGTGGTTTCCTGCTTAACATCGTCCATTTGCTAAAAAAACGAAAATATTATGGTGGATTGCACCAACTACAACGTTTTTTTATTACCTTTGTATTCCATATATAAAATCTAAAACAATTTCAAACAACAACAAAGAGAATATGGAAAACAACGCTCAACTTATTGCACAGTGCGAGGCACAGGCAAAGGTATGGCTATCTCCGGCCTTCGACGAGGAGACACGTAAGGAAGTACAGGCTATGTTGGACAACCCCGACAAGACAGACCTCATCGACGCTTTCTACCAGAACCTGGAGTTCGGTACGGGCGGTCTGCGTGGCATCATGGGTGCTGGCACCAACCGCATGAACAAGTACATCGTGGGTATGGCTACGCAAGGCTTTGCCAACTACATCCTGAAGGCCTTCCCCGGCAAGCAGTGCTCGGTGGTGGTCGGTCACGACTGCCGCAACAACGGCCGCATGTTTGCCGAGACCGTTGCCGACATCTTCTCGGCCAACGGCATCAAGGTGTACCTCTTCGAGAGCCTGCGCCCCACACCTGAGATTTCCTTTGCCATCCGTCAGCTCGGCTGTCAGGCTGGTGTCAACGTGACGGCATCGCACAACCCCCGCGAGTATAACGGCTACAAGGCCTACTGGGACGACGGTGCACAGGTGCTGGCTCCGCACGACAAGGGCATCATCGACGAGGTGAACAAGGTCAAGATTGAGGACGTGAAGTTTGAGGGCAACAAGGAACTCATCGACATCATCGGTGGCGAGATGGACTGGGACTACCTGCAGGCTGTCAAGGAGGCCATGGTCGACCAGGATGTCATCCTGCGCCAGAAAGACCTCAACATCGTCTATTCTCCGATGCACGGCACGGGCCGCGTCATCATCCCCGAGGCTCTGCGCTCATGGGGCTTCCAGAACATCCACGTCGTGCCCGAGCAGATGGTCATCGACGGCAACTTCCCCACTGTCGTCAGCCCCAATCCCGAGAATGCCGAGGCCATGACGTTAGGCATGAAGCTGGGCACACGCCTGAATGCCGACCTCGTCATCGCCTCCGACCCCGACGCCGACCGTCTGGCCATCGTCTGCCGCAACGCCAAGGGCGAGTGGGAGATTCTGAACGGCAACCAGACCTGCATGATGTTCTGCTGGTACATCATCGCCAACAAGAAGAAGCTCGGCCAGCTGAAGGGCAACGAGTTC
>CAMJWJ010000035.1 GCA_946409435.1 uncultured Prevotella sp.
TCAGTCCCTCGAAAGCCTCCTGGCCGTAGTGCAGGCAGGTGGCTGCCATGTGCAGGTTCAGATACTCGTCGGAGCAGACCTCAATCTCGCCCCACTTGCCGTCACGATAGTAACAGCGCACATTGTAGTCGGTCTTCATGTAACCGAACGACAGGTTTCCCCAGTCTAAGTTCTTCATCTTATTTATGTTTTTATGTTTTGAAATTCCAATTTGACCGCAAAAGTACAAAAAAAATTGATGTCATGCAAGAAAAAGGGCAAGAAAACTACATTCAGCCAGTCAAACACACAATTTTCCGAAATTTCGGTACCGTCTGCATCGTCCGCTGAGTAAATGTCGCCAATGGCTTAGTAGCGGAATTTAGCAAGCGAGTAATTCTGAATAGTGAATGGATAATCGTTGCTGGAAATTTCAATTATTACAATTACAATTGGTTTTTTTTGCCTCCCTCCCTGCTTAATGAAGGTCTTTGATTTAGTTATCTATATATATAAATTATAATTTATATATATAGATAATATTAATTTAGATGTTATTATAGGTAATCAATCTATGAAAATGGGAAAAAATATTAATTGTAATTGTAATAATTGTAATATCGCAGAATTTCGTCCGGAGGATATTTATCTGCTATGCGCAAAATTGAATAATAGATTTTTTTATACCATTATTGTTTTGATATGTGAGATTTATTTTGTACCTTTGCAGAAACAAAACAACATAACAAAGAAATGAAAATCACTCACATCCTATTCTTCCTTACGACCATGCTGTGCTCCCCGGCAACGCTATCGGCTCAGACGCCGAAGGGCAACCTGCAAAAGGGCGACTACGGCTACCTGTACTGCCACATGAACGACCGTTCGAGGGCATGGACAGCCTACGCGCTGAGCCGCGACGGTTTCCACTACCATGACCTGCTGAACGGCGACAGCATATTCAGCGACTACGAGCATGCACGCATCGAGGGGGCTACGCGCGATGCCTACATCTGCCGTAAGCACGACGGCACGGGCTACTTGATGGTATGTACCGACATGAACGTCGGACGCTTCAAGGACCTTGGGAAGAAGGCCGAATGGGACAACTACGGCATCGACCTGCTCGTGAGCGACGACCTGATACACTGGCAGTCGAAGACTTTCGATTACCGGCAGGGCACGAGCATCTTCTGTAATCCCGAGGCCGAGAGCGTCTACAAGGACTGGTCGACCATTAACCGCGTGTGGGCCCCGCAGATTATGTGGGACGGCGACTACCGCTGGCCCGACGGCCGCCAGGGCGGTTACTTCATCTACTACTCCATGCTGAACCGCGGCGAGGAGAAGTACGACCGCATGTACTACTCGTATGCCGACGAGTCGTTTACCCAGCTGACGCAGCCCTGTCTGCTGTTCGATTGGGGCTATGCCACCATCGATGCCGACATCAACTGGCTGGAGAGCGACAACCAATGGCACATGATGATCAAGAAGGAGGGAGGCAAGCCCGGCCTCTTCACCACGGCAGCTCCCCTGCTGACAGGACCATGGCCCGAACCGGTAGAGGACGACTACGTCAGCTTCGAGGGAAACAAGAAGTGCGAGGGGGTGTCTGCCTTCCAGCTGTCTGGCCACGACGACTGGGTCATCGGCTATATAGAGTACTCGTCAAAGCCCCGCAACTACCGTCTCTGTCTGGCCGACAAGTATATGCGAAACTTCCAGAAGCCCCGCAACATCGAGGGTGTGAACCGTCCGCAGCACGGCTCGTTCCTACGGCTGACCAAGGAGGAATACGACCGGCTGCAAGCCTGGAGCGACGGCTACGAGCTGGCTACGATGAAGCCCAACAAGCTAAACCCCGTCATCCCCGGACTCTATGCCGACCCCGAAGTGATGTACTCCGAGCGCGACGGGAAGTACTATCTCTACCCAACGACCGACGGCTGCGAAGAGTGGGACAACCATGACTTCCGCTGCTACTCCAGCACCGATTTGAAGGAGTGGAAACCCGAGGGTGTCATCCTCGACCTGCAGAAGGACTGTCAGTGGGCTAAGCGTAAGGCGTGGGCACCATGCATCATCGAGCGCAAGGTGACGCCCGCCGTGAAAAAACAACTCCTAGGAAAGAAAGCATGGAAGGGCAAACGGGACGACGGCTACATGTACTTCTATTACTTCGTCGGCGAGGGACAGATTGGCGTGGCCGTCAGCGACCAGCCTACAGGACCATTCAAGGACGTGCTGGGGCGCCCGCTGTGCCCGAAAGACATGCCCGTGATGAAGAACGGCGGCGCCACGATAGACCCCGACGTGTTCATGGACCCGAAGACAGGCAAATACTACCTCTATTGGGGCAACGGCACCATCATCTGTGCCGAGCTTGCCGACGACATGGTGAGCTTCCGCGGCGAGCCGACAGTCGTGCTGCCTCGTAAGGACAAGGGACGCTACAACTATAATGAAGGCGCATACGTCTTCTACCGTAACGGGCTGTACTATTTCATGTGGTCGGAGAACGATACCCGCTCGAAGAACTACCGTGTGCGCTATGCCATCAGCGACTCGCCAACGGCACTGGTGCGCAACGGCAAGCCAGTGACTGCTGCCGAGAAGACTATCGTGCTGCAACGTGACGACGACCGCCAGATATTCGGCACAGGGCATCATGCCGTCATACAGAAACCCGGCACCGACGAGTGGTTTATCGTCTACCACCGCTTCCAGCGCCCACAGGGTGCTAAGCTCGACTGGTCGGCAGGCTACCATCGTGAGGTATGCATAGACCCCATGACATTCGATGCAGAAGGTAAAATCATGCCGGTGATGCCGGGTCTATAACACCTTGTCGTAAGAAGGCCGCGTGGAATCGCAGCCCGTCTTTTCACTCACCTTCAGCCTTGATCTTTGACAACTCTTCTTCTGTCTTGGTCAGTTTGTCCTTGCAGAACTTGATAAGTCGCTGTGCAGTTTTCAACTGTGCAGCGATTTCGTCTATATTGTATTCGTTGCTTTCCATCTTGCGGGCAATGGTCTCCAATTGAGCCAGGGCCTCTTCGTATTTTTGTTCAGACATAACTACAATACTTTATTATACTTAATGACATATATTAACGTAAGAGATAGGCAGGACGCGTGGAAACGTTAGGTGACGACGGAATGAAACGTTCCCTTCTCGACCCTTGTCTCAACCTCGTCGCCTGGACGCAGAAGATGTGGGTCACGTACGGCACGACCGTCCTTGAGCGTGATGCTGTAGCCCCGACGGAGCAGGATATGCGGGTCAAAGCCCTGCAGTCTTAACTCCAGTTGTGCTATCAGATGTTTCTCGGAGGTGAGGCGGCGCTCAATGGCTACAGGCAACCAGCCAGCCGTCATCTCGATGCGGTGGCGCTCGTCGCTGAGGCGGCGCTCAATGGCTACAGGCAACCGGCTGGCCGTCATCTCGATGCGGTGGCGCTCGTCGCTGAGACAGCGCTGGGCGAGGGTAGGGATGAGCAGCGCCAGTTGGCCGACGCGTTGCTGCTGGTAGCGTATGTGGTTGACAACATGTTGCTGGATGATGGTTTCAGCTTGTGATATTCGTTCCCATACCTGAAACAAGCGGTCGATGAGAAAGGCTGCTGCGGCTGTAGGGGTCTTCACTCTTGTGTGGCTCACCATGTCAAGGATGCTCTCGTCACGCTCATGGCCAATGCCGGTGATGACAGGCAACGGAAACTGGGCTACATTCTCGGCCAACGGCAACGTGTCGAAGCTGCTGAGGTCGGCCGTGGCTCCACCACCACGCAGGATGCATACCACGTCAAAGGGCGGATGATTGGTGAGCGACGAGGACTGGTATCTGCCATATATTTCGTTGAGCGCGGCAATGATGCTCTGTTCTACTTGTTCACCCTGCATGATGGCAGGAAACAGCGTCACGCTGAAACGAAAACCGTATTGATTGTCCTCCAGCTGGTGGCAGAAGTCGCCATATCCTGCGGCATTTGGTGCAGAGATGACGGCAATACGCTGACAGAACAATGGCAGAGGGAGGTCGCGCTGAAGGTCGAAGACACCTTCTTCCTTCAGTTGCCTGACAATCTCTTGCCGGCGACGAGCCATGTCACCCAGCGTGTAGGTCGGGTCGATGTCGCTCACTATCCAGGAAAAACCGTAGGCCTCGTGATACTGGGCGTAGACCCGTAGCAGCACTTTCATACCGGCCCGCAGCTGCTGTCCTGTGGTTCGCTCAAAATAGGGACGTACCATGAGCCATGTCTGCCGCCAGCACTTTGCCGAGGCACGGGCCACGGGGGTGTTCGAGTGCTCGTCTTTCTCAATCAGTTCCATGTAGCAGTGGCCACCATGCTCGCGGCACTCCGAGAGTTCTGCCTCCACCCAGTATTCGTCGGGCAGGGCTGTCTCAATGGCATCGCGCACCATCAGGTTCAGTTGGCGTAGTGTATAGCGAGACGGTGTCATGGGCGTAGCAGGTTTCTGAGTGTATAGCTGGCAGTTGTCATGGCAGTTGGAGGTTGTTATAGGTTCCTATCTGGTAGGCACGCCAGAAGTCGGGCATGCCGTAGCCGTAGATGTTGTCGGGATGGAAGTAGTTATGACTGCACTCACGGAGGAGTTCTATCATCTGCTCGGCAGACTTGTCGCGTAGTGCCTGCCAGAGACAGGCCGTCAGCCCGCAGACGATGGGTGTAGAGAACGAGGTCCCCATGTCGTCACGTATCACCCCACGTCCGTTAATCAGCCGAGCCGGAGCGCCGATGGCTACGACATCAGGCTTGATACGGTTGTCCTGCGTAGGTCCCACGCTGCAGAACGGTGCTATCTTGTGAGGCTCCTCCGCCAGCACGGCCCCTACTGTCAGGATGTGATCGGCATCGGCAGGGACGCCAATCTTCTTCCAAGTCCCCATACCGGAATTGCCGGCAGAATTGACAAGTATGATACCCTTGGAAGCCAGCATGGACGCTGAGCGCGAGACGAAGGCTGCCTGTCCGTCGAGTTGCCAGAGGCTATGATTCATCCACGGGTGGTCATATTCGGTATAGCCAAGCGAAGAGTTAATGAGGTCGCAGCCCACAGAGTCGGCAAACTCGGCAGCCATCGTCCAGTAGTCCTCCTCTACTTCCTGCTCCGTCTGCTGGTCTTCGCTACGCAGCAGCCAGTAGCTGGCCTTCGGAGCCGTTCCTATATAATAATAGGGTACGTTGACGGCCATTGCCGAGAGCACCTTCGTGCCGTGGTCTGTCTCTGCAAAGATGCTGGGCGAGGGCGGGCTGACAAAGTCGCGGTAGCCCCGTATGTCGATGCGGTGGAAAGCCGGAATCTTGTCCACATTCTTGAAGCCTCCATCCAGCACGGCAATCATCATCGCCTCGCCGTGCAGCCCGAGGTCGTGCAGCCGGTGGCCCTGCAGCGAGCGTATCTGTTGCGATGTCGTCCCGTAGGGATCGCTGCTGACGCTGTCGCGTTCTTCAAAACACTGGTGATACTTGGTCTTGACTGCTGATGGCGTGACACTATCGGGAGACAGCCATACGAGGCGGGTCTGCTTGACAAAGGGAAGTCGAGCTATTTGCTGAATCTGTAATGAGTCACGGAGGCGTACCAGCACGGTGTTCTGCCAGCGGCTCTGTCCGATGATGGCAACATCCTCTTTCTCAATCATCCGCAGGTAACGGACAGATACGGGTAAGTCGGTAGAGTCGACGGGTAGTCCCTGCCGCTTCCTACGTTCTACGCTTCGCCGCGACAGGTACCGTGTAGGATGGTCCAGCGACCCCGTAGTGCCCTGTTTGTCGGTGAGTGTGACGCGATAGATATAGGCAGGCCCGTACTTGTATCGTATGCGCTCAGTCGTCTCCTGATTCCCGTCGGCATATAGTCCAGCTGTGGTCATCAGCAGGGTGAGCAGTAGTATCAGTCGTTGCATTCTTGTCTCTTTGGTTAGCATTCAGACGGCAAAGGTACGAAAAAATCGAGAGCAGAGCGCGATTTTGATTGTTAATCTAATCAAAATCTTCAAAATTCATCGTTTTTTTCATGTCAACTGCTGGTATCCTTCAGCAACAGTCAGGAGATGGTTTAGCTCCGCGAAGTCAACTTTTTTACGTTTAACTGCAAGAAGGTGCTCTCGCTCAGAAAAAAAGATACAAGTTATTTGGTTTTTCGCTCGCTTATTCGTACCTTTGCACTTTAATAAATTATGGACAACAAACAAGCAGCCCTTGAGCTGGGGACAAAACCCGTGGGCGGACTGCTGGTGCAGTATGCACTACCCGCCATCGTTGCCATGACGGCATCGAGCCTCTACAACATCATCGACCGTGCCATGATAGGTCAGATGGTGGGCGCAGAGGCTATTGCTGGTTTGGGTATCACGTTTCCGTTCATGAATCTGAGTGCTGCCTTCGGTGCTGCCATCGGAGTGGGGGCGTCGACTTGCATCAGTGTGAAGTTAGGCCAGAAGAACTATGAGACGGCTGAACACCTATTGGGCAATACCGTGACGCTGAACCTCATCATCGGTTTCATCTTCATGGCCGTGAGCCTGATATTCCTGGACCCTATCCTGCGATTCTTCGGTGCCAGCGAGGTGACGCTGCCCTATGCCCGCGATTTCATGACGGTCATTCTGCTGGGCAACATGGTGACCCACATGTACTTTGGCATGAATGCCGTGCTGCGTGCGGCTGGCAAGCCACGCCATGCCATGTATGCCACGCTGTTTACCGTGGGATGCAACATCGTGCTGGTTGTGCTGTTTGTATGGTGGCTGCGATGGGGCATACGAGGGGCTGCACTGGCTACCATTACATCGCAGTCGCTGGCACTCTGCTGGCAGATGAGGATATTATCCGACAAGCGGGAGTTGCTGCACCTCAGGCGAGGCATCTACAAGCTGAAGGGCGTGCTGGTGCGTAACATCATTTCAATAGGTATCTCACCGTTTCTCATGAACCTCTGTGCCTGCCTGGTGGTCATCTTCATGAACAACCAGTTTGTGCGCTATGGCGGTGACATGGCTGTGGGAGCCTACTCGATAGCCAACTCGGTGGTGATGGTGCTCTTTATGTTTGTGATGGGCATGAACCAAGGCATGCAGCCCATCGTCGGCTACAACTACGGTGCCGAGCAGTACGACCGAATGTTCCGCTGTCTCTGGCTGACTATCGGCACGTCAACGGCCATCCTGCTGGCTGGATGGACGCTGTCGATGCTCTTCCCTCAGCAGATAGCCCGCGTGTTCACCACTGACCGAACGCTGATTGACATGTCGGCACGGGGCATCCGACTCAATATGCTGGTGTTCTTTGTCGTCGGTTCTCAGGCTGTTATCACCAACTTCTTCCAGTGTATCGGAAAAGTGAAGGTCTCGATATTCCTGTCGCTTTCCCGACAGCTCATCCTGCTTATTCCGCTGGCCTACGTACTGCCTTTGTTCCTCGGTCTCGACGGCGTGTGGTACTCCATGTGTGTCAGCGATTTCGGCTCGTTTGCCATGACAATACCGCTGCTGTGGTTGTACATGAAGAGGTTGAAAGCCAACAGACATAGTGTAGTATCAATATGAAGAAGATAGGAATCATCAGCGACACCCATGCTTACTGGGACGATAAGTATCTGCATTACTTTGAACCGTGTGACGAGATATGGCATGCCGGCGACATCGGCTCGCTGGAAGTTGCCGAGAAGTTAGCTGAGTTTCGCCCGCTGCGGGCCGTTTGTGGCAACTGCGACGGCGGCGACCTGCGGCTGATGTACCCCGAGGTGCTGCGCTGGAAGTGTGAGGATGTCGACGTGCTGATGAAGCACATAGGCGGCTACCCTGGCAACTACGACTACAGCATCCGCAGACAACTCT
Organism: uncultured Prevotella sp.; assembly: GCA_946409435.1. Lineage (GTDB taxonomy): Bacteria > Bacteroidota > Bacteroidia > Bacteroidales > Bacteroidaceae > Prevotella. The sequence continues at coordinate 7,850 of CAMJWJ010000035.1, forward strand.
ATGCCTCGCCGCCCCAGCTGTTTATTGCCGGACACTCGCACATACTGAAGGTGAAGTTCGACAAGACCCTGAATCTGCTGCACATCAACCCGGGTGCTGCTGGTTTGCAGGGGTGGCATAAGGAGCGTACGCTGATAAGACTAACCGTCGAAGGCAATAAATTTACTGATTGTGAAGTTATAACATTAGGAGACAAAAAATAAATTTTATAGTATATGAAACGTACAATTGTTATTACCGGTGGCGCAGGCTTTATTGGAAGCCACGTGGTGCGCCTGTTTGTGAACAAGTATCCTGAGTATCACATCATCAACCTCGACAAGCTGACCTATGCCGGCAACTTGGCTAACCTCAAGGACATTGAGGGCAAGCCCAACTACGAGTTTGTGAAGATGGACATCTGCGATTTTGACGCCTTCTACAAGCTGATGCAAGACAAGAAGGTGGATGGCATCATCCACCTCGCTGCCGAGAGCCATGTGGACCGCTCGATCAAGGACCCCTTCACCTTCGCCCAGACCAACGTCATGGGAACACTCAGTCTCCTGCAGGCTGCCAAACTCTATTGGGAGTCGCTGCCCGAGCGCTATGAGGGCAAGCGTTTCTACCATATCTCGACTGACGAGGTGTATGGTGCCCTGGAGTTGACACACCCCGAAGGCATTGAGCCTCCGTTCACCACGACGGCCAGCAGTGCCGAGCACCACATGGCTTACGGCGACAAGTTCTTCCTTGAGACGACGAAGTACAATCCCCACTCGCCGTATAGTGCTGCAAAGGCCTCGAGCGACCACTTCGTCCGTGCCTACCACGACACCTACGGCATGCCCGTCATCGTGACCAACTGCTCGAACAACTATGGTCCCTACCAGTTCCCAGAGAAGCTGATACCCCTGTTCATCAACAACATCCGCCACCGCAAGCCGCTTCCCGTCTACGGCAAGGGTGAAAACGTCCGCGACTGGCTGTTTGTGGAAGACCACGCACGTGCCATCGACCTCATCTTCCACAAGGGCATGATTGCCGAGACCTACAACATCGGCGGTTTCAATGAGTGGAAGAACATCGACATCATCAAGGTTGTCATCAAGACCGTAGACCGCCTGTTAGGTCGTCCCGAGGGTGCTGACGAGGATTTAATTACTTTTGTTACCGATCGTGCCGGCCATGACCTGCGCTATGCCATTGACAGCAGCAAGCTTCAGAAGGAACTCGGCTGGGAACCCTCGCTGCAGTTCGAGGAGGGCATTGAGAAGACCGTCCGCTGGTATCTCGACAACCAGGAGTGGCTGGACAATGTCACTTCAGGCGACTACCAGAAGTACTACGAGAAGATGTATAATAACCGCTAAAAGCCTACCCAAGCCCTTATGAAAAAGATATTATTATTAGGCTCGGGAGAACTGGGCAAGGAGTTCGTCATTGCCGCCATGCGTGCAGGACAATATGTCATAGCCTGCGACCGTTACGACAATGCACCAGCCATGCAGGTGGCCGACGAGCGTGAAGTGTTCTCCATGCTCGACGGCGATGCCTTGGAGGCTGTTGTCAACAAGCATAAGCCAGACATCATCGTACCCGAGATTGAAGCCATCCGCACGGAACGTCTCTTCAAGTTTGAGGAGCAGGGCATCCAGGTGGTCCCTTCGGCACGCGCCGTCAACTACACCATGAATCGCCGAGCCATCCGTGACCTGGCTGCCAAGGAGTTAGGCCTGCGTACTGCCAAGTATTTCTATGCCAAGACCTTTGAAGAGTTCAAAGCAGCTGCCGATAAGATAGGATTCCCCTGCGTCGTCAAGCCCCTGATGTCCTCGTCGGGCCACGGACAGAGCTATGTCCACAACGATGACGAGCTGGAGCAGGCTTTCAAGGAAGCCATGGAGGGGTCGCGTGGTGACGTCAAGGAGGTCATCATCGAGGAGTTTATTGACTTCGATTCTGAGTTCACGCTCCTTACCGTCACCCAGCAGCACGGCTGGCCCACGCTGTTCTGTCCACCGATAGGCCATGTGCAGAAAGCAGGTGATTACCGCGAGTCGTGGCAACCCTATAAGATTTCTGACGAGGCGTTGAAACAGGCACAGACGATGGCCGACAAGGTGACGAAGGCGCTGACAGGTGCCGGCATCTGGGGCGTCGAGTTCTTCCTGACCAAGCAGGGCGATGTCATCTTCTCTGAGTTGTCACCTCGTCCGCACGATACGGGTATGGTGACGCTGGGACATACCACCAACCTCAGTGAGTTTGAGTTGCACTTCCGTGCCGTCATGGGGCTGCCTATCGCCGGCATTCACCTCGAACACGCTGGAGCCTCGGCAGTCATACTGTCGCCTACGGAGGCTAAGACGCCTGTCGACCGCTCACTGCTGGACTACAACTTCGTGGATGCCTTGAAAGAAGACCGTACCCGTATCCGTATCTTCGGTAAGCCGGAGGCCCACAAGGGTCGTCGCATGGGCGTTGTACTCTGCTACGGTGATGTTGACGACGATGTTGACGCACTACGTGACAAAGCCAAGCGCTTGGCCAAAACCGTCCTTGGTACTGATCCTTACACCAAATTTGAGCATGAACATTAAGTTGATAGAACTGCCCAAAATTACTGACCCCCGCGGCAACTTGACGGTTGCCGAGGCTCAGGAAATGGTGCCTTTTGAGATTAAAAGGGCCTATTGGGTATACGACGTGCCTGGTGGCGAGAGCCGTGGCGGCCATGCCCACAAGCGGCTCCAGCAGTTTGTCGTTGCGCTGAGCGGCTCCTTCCATGTGACGCTTGACAATGGACGTGAGCGCAAGACAGTGTTGCTGAACCATCCCTGGCAAGGACTTCTCATTGATGTTAACACATGGCGTACCTTGGACGATTTCTCCTCGGGTGCTGTCTGTTTGGTGTTGGCTTCCGAGCATTATGATGCCGAAGACTATATAGAAGATTACGATGAATTCCTGAAATACGTGGGATGTTCGAAATAAGAAACTACTCACACGAACACGCTGACGAGTGGAATCAGTTCGTTGCACAGTCGAAGAACGGCACATTTCTCTTCGACCGTCGCTATATGGACTATCATGCCGACCGTTTCCACGATCATTCGCTCATGGTTTACCGGCGTGGAAAGCTTTATTCCCTGCTACCCGGCAATGTTGCAGACAATACTTTCTTTTCTCATCAGGGGCTGACATACGGAGGACTAGTGATGAATGAAAAAGTTACAGCCGCAGATGTGCTGGACATATTCCGCTTGCTGAATGACAAACTGAGAGAAGAGGGCATAAAGAAGGTTGTGTATAAACCAACGCCTTGGATATATCACCGCCTGCCATCGGAAGAAGATCTCTATGCACTCGTTGAGATATGCAATGCCACACTCACACGGAGCATTTCCTCAGCAATTAGTCGCGAGTACCCAAACCAATGGTATCGCATACGACAATGTGGAGTCCGTAGCGCCCGACAAGCAGGTATCTGCATTGAAGAAAGTACCGATCTTCGTCCTTTCTGGAAGATTCTAACAGAAAATCTTCGTGAGCGCTATGGACTTTATCCTGTGCATACCGTTGAAGAGATGGAATTGCTGCATCAGCGGCTGCCAGAACATATTCGTCTTTTCATTGCCAAGGAAGGTGGTGAGGTGGTTGGCGGTACGGTGCTCTATCTGACGGACCGTGTGGCTCATTCGCAGTACATTGCCGCCAGCCCACGAGGCAAGCAACTCCATGCGCTTGATTTGTTGTTTTCCGTCGTCATTGACGAAATGCTGAAACAGCATGTATACTTTGATTTTGGTATATCCACTGAGCGACATGGCACTTATCTCAACGAACAGCTGATCTATCAGAAAGAAGGTTTCGGCGGACGTGGCATCTGCTATGATTGGTACGAATGGACGCTTAAGTGAAGAGTGAAGAATACGCTGCTGCCTAAATAGGGAGAGTGAAAATAAGATACTGCGATGATTAAATATTTGGACTTAAAGGCTATTAACGCACCATTTGTGCATGCCGCCGACGAGGTGCTGCACTCTGGGTGGTATCTGCGGGGAGAGGCCACTCGCCGCTTTGAGCAACACTATGCCGAGTACATAGGTACACGGTATTGTATTGGTTGCGGCAACGGACTGGATGCTTTGACGCTAATCCTGCGAGCCTACAAGGAAATGGGGGTTATGAAGGATGGTGACGAGGTCATCGTGCCAGCCAACACCTATATTGCCTCCATATTGGCTGTTACAGAAAATAGACTGGTTCCGGTACTTGTAGAGCCAGACGTTAACACCCTGCAGATAGATGATACACGTATAGAGCAGGCCATCACTCCCCGTACCCGAGCAATCATGATAGTGCATCTCTATGGCCGCTGTGCCTATACGCCACTTATTGGCGATATCTGCAGGAAATACCGGTTGAAGCTGATCGAGGATAATGCGCAAGCTCATGGCTGTACCTATGGGCATGGGACGGGGAACCTCGGCAATGCCAAGCCTGAGAAGACGGGAAGTCTCGGCGATGCCGCAGGTCATAGTTTTTATCCTGGTAAAAACCTCGGTGCTTTCGGCGATGCCGGTGCCGTGACCACAGATGACGACGAGCTGGCTGCAATGGTTCGCGCCCTCGGCAACTACGGTAGCCACCAGAAGTATGTCCACGATTATCTGGGCCGCAACTCGCGTATTGATGAATTGCAGGCCGCCATCCTTGATGCCAAACTACCTCGTCTCGATAGCGACAATACCCGCCGAAAGGAGATTGCTGCTATATATTATAATAAGGTGAGAAATCCGTTGATTCGTCTTTCCATGTCTGACAGGGATTGCGTCTGGCACATCTTTCCCATTCTTTGCGAACGCCGTGACGAGTTGCAACAGTATTTGCAGCAACGGGGTGTGGAGACGCAGATTCACTATCCTATTCCGCCTCATAAGCAGCTTTGCTATCATGAGTGGAACGGGCTGTCGCTACCCATCACGGAATCCATACATCAAGGGGAATTGAGCATTCCTTGTAACCAGGTAATTACAGACGATGAAGCCATGTATGTGGCTCAACTTCTGAACGACTTCCAATAATCAGTAAAAAAGTCATCAGTACTATGGAATATATGTCACAAGAAGGCTACGACAAACTTGTAGCCGAACTCCATCAGTTAGAAAGTGTAGAGCTACCTCAGGTTCGTGAGGCCATTGCTGAAGCCCGCGACAAGGGCGACCTGAGCGAGAATTTTGAGTATCATGCTGCCAAGCGTGAACAAGGAAGGCTGCTCAGCAGAATCCGTTTCAAACAGCGAGTTTTGGAACATGCCCGTGTAATTGACACTTCAAGGCTTGGTGCCGAAACTGTAGGACTACTCACCAAGGTGGAGATAACCAATCTCGCCAACAATAGCCGTATGACCTACACCATTGTGAGTCCTCACGAGGCTAATATCCAGGAGAGGAAAATATCCATCAAATCGCCGATAGCCCAGGCACTAACGGGCCGCAAGGTCGGTGACATTGTTGAGGTTCGTGTACCTGCGGGTATCCTGCGATTCCGTATAGAGAGTATCGCGCTATAGGATAGGGGGATGTCCTTCTATAACGGAAAACATAAACAAACGTCGTGCTGTAACGGATTATAGCACGACGTCATACTATGTTTAAGCCCGTAGGCTGTCCTGGTACCACTGGAAGAGACGCCCTACGCCATCTTCTATCTCGACATGGTGCGTCCAGCCCAGAGAGTGTAGCTTGCTGACATCGATAAGTTTACGCATGGTGCCGTCAGGCTTGTCGGCATCGAACACAACCTCGCCTTCAAAGCCAACAGTTTTGACCACGAGTTGTGACAACTGGCGGATAGTGAGTTCCTTACCAGTGCCGACATTGATGTGGCAGTTACGAATCTCGCCTAACTGCGGGATGGCACCACCACGTCCTGCAGAGTGGTTTCGGTCTACGGCACCATCTGTACTTGCACCGTAATGCACGGAGGAATACTTCTCTATGCCTATGATGTCGCTGAAGTTGACGTTAAGCAAAACATGTACCGAAGCGTCGGCCATGTCTTCACTCCACAGGAACTCACGAAGTGGAGCACCTGTTCCCCAAAGTACCACCTTATTATTATATATGCCATACTTCTCCAGAACACTCAGTATGTCGTCGTGTCCAGACTTACCGCTCACGCCCTCTACGGGACGCATATCGAGGTCACGGCAGATAGCCTCCCAGTTGCCGTCGTGAATCAGCTTTGCCAGATAGACCTTACGCATCATGGCAGGCATCACATGGCTGTTCTCCAAATGGAAATTGTCGTTAGGACCATAAAGGTTGGTAGGCATCACGGCAATGTAGTTGGTGCCATACTGCAGATTATACGATTCACACATCTTCAGGCCAGCAATCTTGGCTATAGCATATTCCTCGTTAGTGTACTCCAATGGTGACGTCAGCAGGCAGTCCTCCTTCATTGGCTGTGGAGCATTCTTGGGATAGATGCACGTGGACCCCAGGAAGAGCAGTTTCTTCACGCCATGAGCATAGGATTCGCTGATGACGTTACATTGAATCTTCATATTCATCATGATAAAGTCAGCACGATAAAGCGAGTTGGCCATGATGCCGCCCACAAAGGCTGCCGCCAGTACGACTGCATCAGGTCGTTCTTCATCAAAGAACTTCTTGACAGCCACTTGGTCGGTAAGGTCGAGTTCACTATGGGTTCTGCCCACGAGGTTGTGATACCCGCGCTGCTTCAGGTTGTTCCAAATAGCGGAACCCACAAGTCCGTGGTGTCCCGCTACATAAATTTTACTATTCTTTTCCAGCATGATGTTTGTCAATTGTTGCCGTCATTTTATTCAGCCTACTATTACCGTCAGTCTTCCATGTGTGCTCTCAGAAACAGTTTCTTCACGAACTTCATGTCGTGCTGAACCATAATCTTCACCAAGTCAGGGAAACTGGTCTTTTGCGGATTCCATCCTAACTTTGCCTTGGCTTTCGAGGGATCGCCGAGCAGCTGGTCAACTTCTGCCGGGCGGAAATACTTTGGATCTACTTCTACTAACGCCTTGCCAGTAGCCTTGTCATATCCTTTCTCATCAATGCCGTCGCCCTTCCATTCCAGCTCGATGCCTGCTTCCTTAAAGGCGAGTGTACAGAATTCACGTACCGTGTGGTACTCACCCGTAGCAATCACGAAGTCGTCGGGTTCTGGCTGCTGCAGAATGAGCCACATACACTCAATATAATCCTTGGCATAGCCCCAGTCACGCAGCGAGTTCAAGTTGCCAAGATAGAGTTTGTCCTGATAGCCCTGTGCGATACGTGCCGCAGCCAGCGTAATCTTACGAGTGACGAATGTCTCGCCACGTCGTTCGCTCTCATGGTTGAACAGTATGCCGTTGCAGCAATACATGCCGTAGGATTCTCGGTAGTTCTTCATAATCCAGAAACCGTAGAGCTTGGCAACTGCATAGGGGGAACGGGGATAGAACGGAGTTGTCTCTGACTGCGGTACTTCTTGCACCTTACCAAAGAGTTCCGAGGTTGATGCCTGATAGATGCGGCACGTCTCTGTCAGTCCACAGATACGTACTGCCTCCAACAGTCGTAGCACGCCGTTGGCATCGGTATCTGCCGTATATTCGGGAACGTCGAATGATACCTTCACATGACTCTGTGCTGCCAGATTGTATATCTCGTCGGGACGTACCTTGGAGATGATGCGGATGAGCGATGACGAGTCGGTCATGTCAGCCCAGTGGAGGTTGACAAGGCGTTTCTTCTTCATGTCACGTACCCATTCGTCAAGATACAAATGTTCTATACGTCCTGTGTTGAACGATGACGAGCGGCGCATCAATCCATGCACCTCATACCCTTTCTCAATTAGGAATTCAGCCAGATAGCTTCCGTCCTGACCGGTTATACCTGTTATTAAAGCTATTTTACTCATATTGTCTTTTATGCTATTTCAGTAATTATCGTCTGTGAACCAGACACTATTATTTATCTTGTCCGCTAAACTGCTTGATACGCTGCTCCTCCGAGAGTTTACATATCAGGAGCGTGTCATTATTCTCTGCCACAATGTAGCCATCAAGTCCCTGAATGACAACTTTCTTCTCCTGTGTGGTGTGAATGATGCAGTTGTGCGATTCGTAGAGGCTGATCTCCTGACCGATACATGCATTGCCGTAGAGGTCCTTCTTGGTCTGCTGGTGCAGCGAGCCCCACGTACCCAGGTCGCTCCAGCCGAAGTCGGCAGGGCATACGAATATTTCCTCGGCCTTCTCCATAATGGCATAGTCGACGCTAATGTTTTCGCATTCGGGGAACCGCTCGTCAATAGCAGCTTGCTCGCGGTCCGTACCGTAGACGGGCATCAGCCCTTCAAAAATCTTGGCGATTCCAGCCTGATACATACGGAATGCATTGACGATGGTATTGACATTCCAGATGAATATGCCTGCATTCCAAAAGTAATTGTTCTTCTTGATATACTCTTGTGCAGTCTTCAGATCGGGCTTTTCGCGGAAGGAGTCGACACGGAATATCTCCTTATTTCTCAACGACTGAGCCGAGAGGTTGGCTTCTATATATCCGTAGCCTGTCTCAGGGCGGTTGGGTTTCATGCCAAGGGTGACAATGGCATCGCTCTCGCCTGTGAACTTCAGGCATTCACCAATGACGCGGCGAAACTCCTGAACATCCATCACGACATGGTCGCTGGGCGACACCACGATGTTTGCCTTGGCATCTTTCGACTTGATGCGCCACGAAACGTAAGCGATGCATGGTGCCGTATTGCGGCGGCATGGTTCGCAAAGTATGTGGTCGCGTGGCATGTCAGGCAGTTGCTCTGCCACGGTGTCAGCGTATGCCTTGTTGGTAACCACCCACACGTTGCTTGCGTCAACGATTCCTTCAAAGCGGTCAACCGTCAGCTGCAGCAATGATTTTCCAACGCCCATCACATCAATGAACTGCTTGGGCTTCTCTGTGGTGCTCATTGGCCAAAATCGGCTTCCTACGCCGCCAGCCATGATTACAAGATGATTGTTGATTCTTGCCATAATGTTAGTTAGTTTAAATGATTTGCAAAGGTACAAACATTATTATATATAAACAAATCTTATTTGCTTTTTCTTTTCAGATAAGCTTTTACTGCGAACCACCCGATGGCTATGACGACAAGTGCAATGATGACGAGCTTGATATACTCGGCATACTCGCTAATCTTGTCGTTCAGCTGTTCTTCGGGCACGATGGCATGGAGATACCATCCCAGTCCAGCCAATATGGCATGCCAGCACCCGGCACCAATGGTGGTGTAGAGCAGGAACTTGCCATAATGCATACGTGCCAGTCCTGCTGGCAGGCTTATGAGATGACGAATGCCTGGTATGAGTCGGCCTGTAAGGGTAGCCACCACTCCGTGCTCATCGAAATATCGTTCCGACTTTTCCACCTTTTCCTGATTCAGCAGGCACATCTTGCCCCACTTGCTGTTGGCAAACTTGTAGATGACAGGGCGGCCTACATAAAGTGCCACGAAGTAGTTGATGCTGGCTCCGAGGTCTGCTCCGATGGTAGCAAAGAGTATCACCAGCCATACGTCAAGTTGTCCGCTTGCCGCATGGTAGGCTGCAGGGGTGACAACAAACTCTGAAGGTACTGGTACTACTGTGCTCTCAAGGAGCATCAGAAACAGGATGGTACCATAATTGAGATTTCCTAATAACGTCGTAATAAAGTTCATCTTGATGCTTTTGTTCGTATCATGTTAATGATTAGCTGATTATCGCACTTAGCTTCTGCTATCTGCCTTCACCCAGTTTATTCTCCATATAGTTAACGTACTCGCTGACCGGCATTTCTTCAGGAAACAGCCAGCTAAGTGCCAGCCGGGCTTCTTCAGGGTTCCTTTCGACGGCAATCTGCAGGTACTTCATGAACTCGTAGGTAAGATTCAAGTCGTAGCAGCACAAGGCCATATAGGCATTACCACCGGTAAACTCGGGGTAGTTCTTCTGTGTCATCGTGAGGAACTCCTTCAGCATATCATAGCAGATGCCTAAGTAATGGGTGTCTAAGAACGTCGTGATAACTGCCAGCATCACGGCAGGAGAATTACCAGAACGTCTGACAGCCTCATTGAACACCTCTTCTGCCTCTTCGACATGCTGGTTATACAGCAGGATGTACCCACGCATGACAAGCATGTCAATATGGTCACAACTCATGTTCTTGGTCTTGTCAAGCATGTCCATAGCACTTTTTACCCGATGACACATGCCATAGGCTAAAGCAAGATCCTGACAAATCTGTGGTAGATATTGCGAACTCTCGGGAGCCAGTTTCAAAGCACGCTCCAGCAACTTGACAGCCTCTTTGTTGCGTCCTATGTTGACAAGGCATGCGCCTTGGTATAAAAGTGCACTCTCGTCGTCAGGCTCCATCTCGGCATAGCGCTGATAGTATTTGGCTGCCTCTTCATAGTTTTCTAAATGGTACAGCGCGTTTGCCTTATTGACAAAACCTTCGGAATCTTTAGGATTGATGGCTATGGCATATTCGCTGCTGGTTATGGCGTCGGAATAGGCGCTGCCCATGATCTGGGCAGAAGCTAACGCATTCCAATAGTCCGTAGAGAACGGATGCTTGTCGAGCAATTCGTTGAAGATACGTTCGGCCTCCGTGTAATAGCCCTGTGTCAGGAGCGCACGTCCCAACAGATCACGATAGTCCTCGCTCTTGTCTTCATGACAGCGAATAATCCATTCCAGGGCTTTGTTTCTGACATTGTAGTCTATGAAGAGGTTGGCACAGTCGCGTAAGAAGTCATCCTGCTCGTCAGGGTCGATGGTCTTGCCGTATTCCACCAGATAGCAGTCGGCACCATTGATGTTGCCTTCGCAAATCATTATCTCGGCTATGAGGTAATGATAGTCTGGGTCGTCATGGTTGCCGATTTGTTCAGCATAGGCACGTGCTTTTGCATAGTCTTTCTTCTCAAGTGCCCTGCGGGCCTTGAATACGTTAGGCAGCGCAGCGTCTGGGTACAGATATAGTGCATAGTCGATGACATCATCTGCTTCCTTGTCTTTGCCCTTCCAGTTGAAGTAGTCGGCGAGGTCTACCATCTCGTCTACGTCCATGAACAAAGAGCTGCCATTCTCTGTCGATTCCATGTATTTTTCCAGCAGTTCTTTGAACTCGTCGCTTTTAAAATATTCCTCGTCTATATGCATTACGTGCTGTGTATTGCTAATACTGTTTTACTTGCTTTTCAGTCCAACGGTCTTGTTAAACACCAGATGGTCAGGTGTGGAGTCAAGGTCTGGCGTGAAGTAGCCAATACGCTGGAACTGCAGGAAGTCACCAGCCCGTTTCTCCTTCAGATAGGGTTCCACGTAGCTGTCGGTAAGTACCTTCAGTGAGTCGGGATTCAGCAACTCGCGGAAGTCGCGCTCGTCGGCACCGGGATTCTCGATGGAGAACAGACGGTCGTACAGCCGAATCTCGGCCTTGACGGCATCCTGGCAGTTCAGCCAGTGCAGCGTCTTGCCCTTGATTTTCCGGTCTGCACCCGGCATTCCACTACGCGTCTCGGGGTCGTAGGTGGCATAGATGGTGGTTACACGGCCGTCGTCGTCCTTGTCGCAAGTATGCTCCTCGTCACACTTGATGATGTAGGCATTCTTCAGGCGGACTTCCTTGCCGGGAGCCAGGCGCATAAATTTCTTTTCTGCCACCTCCATGAAGTCGTCGCGCTCAATCCACAGCTCTCGGCTGAAGGTGATGGTGTGCGTTCCGTCGGCTTCGTTCTCGGGGTTGTTGACGGCGGTCAGTTGCTCGCTCTTGCCCTCTGGATAGTTGGTCAGCACCAGTTTAACGGGGTCGAGGACTGCGCTTACTCGGCAGGCTTTCTTGTTCAAGTCGTCGCGGACACTGGCTTCCAGTAGTGCATAGTCGTTTAAGGCATCGAACTTCGTATAACCGATGGAATCGATGAAGTTACGAACACTCTGCGACGAGTAGCCACGGCGACGCATGCCGCAGACGGTTGGCATACGGGGGTCGTCCCACCCATTGACCAGGTGCTCGTCTACCAATGCCTTCAGCTTACGCTTCGACATGACTGAATAGGTCAGATTCAGGCGATTGAACTCAATCTGGCGCGTACCATCATAGTGGGCAAAGATGTCAGGATTAAAGGCTTTCTGCTCCTCAGCGCTCAGTTCCTGCATGTATTCCCGTAGCAGGTCGACAAACTTGTCGTAGAGTGGGCGGTGAGGCACAAACTCCAGTGTGCAGATAGAGTGGGTGACACCCTCAAAATAGTCGGACTGGCCGTGGGCGAAGTCGTACATCGGGTAGCAATGCCACTTGGTGCCGGTACGGTGGTGGGGTATCTGGATGATGCGATAGATAATGGGGTCGCGGAAGTGCATGTTGGGGTTTGCCATGTCCAGCTTGGCACGCAGCACCATCGAGCCTTCTACGGCCTCGGCAGTATTCATGTGCTCAAACAACCGCAGGTTCTCCTCTACGGGACGGTCGCGATAGGGACTTGCCACACCGGGCTGGGTGGGGGTGCCTTTCTGCTCGGCAATCTGCTCAGAAGTCTGCTCATCGACATATGCCAGTCCTTTCTTGATGAGCCATACGGCAAAGTCCCACAGATTCTCGAAATAGTCGGAAGCATAGTAGACGTTCTTCCACTGGAAGCCCAGCCACTTGATGTCGCTCATGATATTTTCCACATACTCTGTATTCTCCTTCGTGGGGTTTGTATCGTCGAAGCGCAGGTTGCACACGCCTCCAAACTCCTCAGCAACGCCGAAGTCCATGCAGATGGCTTTGGCATGTCCAATGTGAATATATCCGTTAGGCTCTGGCGGAAAGCGTGTCTGTAGCCTGCCTCCGTTCTTGCCTGCCTCTAAATCTTCCTTTACAAACTGTTCTACAAAGCTGAGGCTTTTCTTCTCCTCGCCTGTTGTGATGATTTTCTCTTCCATAATATATGTTACGTTATTTTTCTGCAAAGGTACAAATAAACGGGGACAATACAAAACAAAAAGTCATCTTTTTGCTATTCTTTCATTTACATTATCAATTGTTTTAACCTGTTGGACGAATTAAAACGATGCCTATTTAATTTGCCCTGACGGCATACGATTGCTCAGCCTATATGGTACGTTAAGGCTTATAATTGCTTCATTTATAGTCCATAAACAAAAAACGAAAAACCCTTCACCAACGGTGTAATGACATATAAAACAGGCATTTACGGTGAAGGGTCTTTTCTCCTACGGTTGCACATCGTCATAGTTTGTTGCCACAGCAGGAAACAACGCGCTTCACAGGTCTTGACATCCAAAAAAATGTTGTCGTGAGTGGGCCACTCAGCTCCGTGAGTGGCCTTCTCAATTTCGTGAGTGGCCTAGTTACGGTCGTAACTGGCCTTCTCATTGAAATTATCGATTGGATAAATTCAGAAATGCAATGAGTAAATGCAAAAATCCATGAAGTAATTCCGGAAATGCATTACATTTCGGCAGCAACCCACAGCATTTTCGGAAAAATCCATTGCATTCCTGGAAATGCTCTGCATGTTGAGGTGTTTCAATAACCCTTCACCATATCTCGCTGTAAACTTGTGTATTATAAACTTGGTGAAGGGTTTTTAAATTTTAGTTTGACATAACAAAAGACAACAAATAGCAGAAAAGCATGCTGAAGTTCAGGGATACCAGCAAAACATGTTATTAAACATATAAATATATTTGCAGGGTTGATATAAATCAATTACCTTTGCAAACGTTATCCTGAATACAATCTTTTTACCTTAAAGAAAGCTAATACCCAAGTGTCCTCCATTGCGAAACGGGGGACATTTTTTTGTGCTACCTCGCCTTCGCTTGCTGCCGCCATCACTTATATCGTCATCGTTTACGTGGATTTTCAACAAAAAAAATCGAAAACAATACCGCAAATTGGAATATTTTTTTTAACTTTGCGCATTATTACACAATTATCTAAGACAAAATCAAAAATGAAAGCATTTAACGACAAGAACTTTGTGCTGGAGACTGAAGTCGCCCAGGACCTGTATCACAACCATGCGGCTAAGATGCCCATCATCGACTACCACTGCCATCTGATTCCCGAAATGGTGGCTAACGACCATCGCTTCAAGAGCATCACCGAGCTGTGGCTGGGTGGCGACCACTACAAGTGGCGTGCCATGCGTACCAACGGTGTTGACGAGCGCTACTGCACCGGTAAGGACACCACCGATTGGGAGAAATTTGAGAAGTGGGCCGAGACCGTGCCTTACACATTGCGCAACCCGCTGTACCACTGGACTCACCTGGAGCTGAAGACCGCCTTCGGCATTGAGAAACTACTGAGTCCGAAGACAGCACGCGAGATTTTCGACGAGTGTAACGAGAAGCTGAAGCAGCCTGAGTTCTCCGCACGCGGACTGATGAAGCACTACCACGTAGAGTGCGTCTGCACCACCGACGACCCCGTTGACG
>CAMJWJ010000036.1 GCA_946409435.1 uncultured Prevotella sp.
GCCCGACCCCTACGTCCCGAACGTAGTGCGCTACCAACTGCGCTACATCCCGATAGCTCGTAAGCGGGTGCAAAGGTAATAAAAAAAATATAAAGCAGAAAGGGAAAAGTAAAAAAAATATTTAAAAGGGTGGAAATTCTTTGTTTTATTCTCGCTAAATCATACCTTTGCTGAGATAAATACAGCGAAAGTACTTACGCTCGACAAAAAAAGAATCAAAACTCTTTGTTTTGTTCCCACTAAATCGTACCTTTGCAAGTAAAAACTAATCTAAGCAATGAGAAGAGTATTACTGATTACTTTCGCCTTGGTGGCACTGGCTTGTCACGGGCAACACAGCATTGTGGTGAAAAAGGGCGACGCCGAGAGCCTGCTTGAAGCCATTGCCGAGGCCAACAGGCTGAATGCATCTGCCAGCGCGAAGGCGCTGTTCATTTTGATATCCGACGGTGACTACAATCTTGGCGACCGTGTGCTGACGCGTATCACCGGAAACAATATCGCCTTCATCGGCCAAAGCACTGATGGTACCGTCATCCGCAACCATCCTGAGGAGAAGAACGAAGGGATCAGCAAGACGGGCATTTTCCAGAACCGCGGAACGGGCAACTACTTTCAGGACCTGACGCTGAAGAACGAGCTGGACTACTACGCCTGCAAAAGCGCTGGCCGTGCCGTCACCCTTCACGACAAAGGAACTCGTACCATCTGCAACCGAGTCCGCATGCTGTCGTATCAGGACACCTACTATTCGGACCATGAGGAGTGCCAGCATTATTTCAGCCAGTCGGAGATTCATGGCACGGTGGACTTCATCTGCGGTGCCGGTGACGTGTGGTTCGACCGTTGTCGCATTGTCACCGAGAAGCGTTCTGCCGACGGCAGCGGCCGTAACGTGATAGCTGCTCCCCGAACGTCAAACACCTTCTGGGGCTATATCTTTAACCGTTGCACCGTCGAGAACATCGTCTCACCTTTCGAGTATGCCCGTGGCTGGCATACCACACCGCGTTGTGCATGGCTCTATACGACGCTGCTCAGTCCTGACAAGCTTTGTCCGTCACGTTTCGACTACCGCGGCATGCGTACTGTAGAGAGTGACTTCAAGGAGTTTGGTACCATGGACAGCAATGGGCGCAACATCACACCTCCGTCGAACGTCATTACCTTCCAATTGACCACGAAGAAGCAGGAAGGCGACAAGGAGATTGTCACCGAGCTGAGCCACACTGACGAGACGATACTCACCCCACCACAGGCAGCTCGGTACACCCTGGAAAACGTGTTCGGCTCGTGGTGTCCCGACCAGAAGATGAAGAAACTGGAGCATCAAGCCCGGAAACTCAAGAAGCGCCTGCTGTAGGCGCTTCTTTTGTTATCATCTTGTCGGTTGCCACCAGCTACAGCATCCTTCTCAGTTCGTTGATCTCTTCCTGTGTTGTAGCCCACGACGTGACAAACCGGCACACGGTATGCTGCAGGTCTGCCTTGCTCCAGTGGGTAAGCTCTATCTTTCCCGCCATGGCTTCAATCTGCTCGTTGGGCAGTATGACAAACTGCTGGTTGGTGGGCGAGTCGATCCAGAACGGATAGCCTTTCTGCCTGAATATCTCTTTCATCTGCATTGCCATCTCAATGGCATGTCGAGCCAGTTTGAAATAGAGGTTGTCTGTAAACAGTGCCTCGAACTGCAGTCCGATGAGTGCCCCTTTTGCGATGACGGCGCCGTGCTGTTTCTGTATGCTGAAGAAATGCTTGTGCGCCCTCCTGTTGGTAAACACGACCGCCTCGCCGCAGAGTGCACCGATCTTCGTTCCCCCGATGTAGAACACATCACAGTGTCGCGCCAGGTATGGCAGCGTGATGTCACACCCGTCGGCCATCAGTCCGTAGCCCAGTCTTGCGCCGTCGATGTACAGGGGGATGTCGTAGCGGCAGCACACCTGGTACAGTTCGTCCAGTTCTTGTGCACTATATAGCGTGCCCAGCTCGGTAGGGAAGGTGATGTAGACCAGTCCTGGATGGACGGCATGGTCGCGGTTGCCGTCGTTCATGAAGTCGTCCAGATACTTGTCCAGCGTCCGTGCACACATTTTCCCCGTGCTACCTCCGGGCGTTTCCGGTGCAGGCACGTCGGGTATGGTGATAATCTTGTGCTCAGTAAACTCAACGGCACCAGCCTCGTGGACGTTGATGTGTCCCGAGCCGACACAGATGACTCCCTCGTACTGGTATAGCATGGAGTCGATGGTGGTAGCATTGGTCTGCGTGCCACCTGCCAAGAAGAATATCTGTGCGTCGGGCATTCCGATGGCCTCCCGTATGCGAGCCTTGGCACGCTCCGAGAACTCGTCGAATCCGTAGGGTGTCGGCTTGGCGCCGTTATGCCTCACGAGATGTTCCATCACCAAGGGGTGAGCCCCATTGTTGTAGTCGCATTCAAAAGATATCATACGTATTCTATTAATCGTTATTGTATAAAGTCAATGACTGCACCAGGTCGTGCACCTTGACCCACGCTTCCTTCAGTGTGTGCATACTGCCTGCAAAGATACAATATTTTTCTGAAAGTTTTATTACTTTAGACAAATTTTGTATCGTTTTCTATTTGGCAATCCTGCAAAATAGTTGTATCTTTGCAACCGAAATGATTATTAAACAAAAAAAACTTATCACATTCTGGATATGAAAGAGCAAGTATTACAGGTTATGCGCGAGGCAGGCAAGCCCGTCTCCGCCGGTGACGTGACCAAAGCATTAGGCGCTGACCGCAAAGAAGTAGACAAGGCCTTTGCCGAGCTGAAGAAGGAGGGTGCCATCGTGTCACCCGTCCGCTGCAAGTGGGAACCTGCCAAGTAATCTCGAGCACTTTGGCAGCAATAGCTTTAGGGCTACTCATCCCACTGTTAGGAACCGTGCTCGGTTCGGCCTTCGTATTCTTCATGAAGGACGACATGCCGCCACGTGTGCAGAAGTCGCTGCTGGGCTTTGCCTCAGGCGTGATGGTGGCCGCCTCCGTATGGTCGCTGCTCATTCCAGCGATGGAAATGGAGCAGTCGCGGGGGACATGGTCTGTCGTGCCGGCAGCCGTAGGATTTCTGTTAGGCATGGGCTTCCTGTTGCTCATCGACGAGCTGACGCCGCACCTGCACATCGGCACCGACACGCCCGAAGGTCCTCGCTCACGATTGTCGCGTACAGCCATGCTGGCACTGGCCGTCACCATCCACAACCTGCCCGAAGGCATGGCCGTGGGTGTCGTGTTTGCCGGAGCCGAACGGGGTGTTGCCAACATTTCGCTGGCCTCGGCGGTGGCCGTCTCGTTAGGCATTGCCATCCAGAACATTCCCGAGGGAGCCATCATCTCCATGCCTATGCGTGCCGAGGGCAACTCTCGGTGGCGCTCCTTCATGATTGGCAGCCTCAGCGGTGCCGTGGAGCCTGTTGGCGGACTGGCAGTCATCCTGCTGGCCTCGCTGCTCACGCCAGTCCTGCCTTACATGCTGGCCTTTGCTGCCGGAGCCATGTTCTACGTGGTGGTCGAGGAACTCATACCTGAAGCATCTTCGGGCAAGCACTCCAACCTGAGCACCATCGGCTTTGCCGTCGGTTTCGTGCTGATGATGGTGCTCGACGTCGTCATGGGGTAATACCCTAAGATTTTTTTTTGCTGCAAATCTGTCACTTCTGCAACACTCATTGATAATCAACATGTTAAGCGGAGCAGATAGGGTGCAGAAGTGACAGATTCGGGGCAAAACGGCACGCGAAATGACACAAAAGCGCCAAAAACTTCAATTTCATTTCAGCAACTATGCCAGTTACTGATTTTCCCAACGTGGGAAAAAAATTTTCCCAGCGTGGGAAAAAAGTATTCCCATCGTGGGAATGAAAATACGGATGCAACACTAACGAATGAAAGGTAGAAAACCGGTGTTACGTACACGTTTTTAGGTGCTGAAATGTTAAATTTCCGAGTTATCTGTCACCACTGCACCCTATCTGCACCGCTCCAACGTCGTGATACTCAATGGATAACGACGCGGGTGCAGAAGGTGCAGAAAAAACAAAAGATTTCGGGTAAATGACTGACGCGCTAACGGCGCCGGATGCGTCGTGTATGTTCAAAGTGGTAGGTCGGCCGCTCGTCAGGTTGTATGGTTTCCAGCCTGACATTCTTCAGCAGGATGTTCTCGGCATGGCTGATGGAGAATCCCCATGCCGGCTGGATGCCATGAGCCGACGGTTCGGGATAGTCAGCTTCACCCCGCTGTCCCTTCTGACGTGCCTCGGGAATGAAGAAGGGGTTGCGGCCACGCTGCTCACGGAAGTCCTGCATCGTCAGTCCACCACGGTACAGCACATAGAGATTCTCGATGCGGACATTGCGGACGGGGTGACCCTCCACACCGGCTATCAGACAGGCATATCGGCTGTCAGCATCGGTGACGTGGACATTACGGATGCGAATGCCGCTGACGCTTGAATGACGGAAGCCCTCGGGAGCACGCTGGCGGCTGCCCAGACGGATATAGACTGGCGAGTTGCAGATGTCGGTCATGGTGAGGTCGCTGACGTTGATGTCCTTCATAGGTGCTCCGTCGACGGTCTCGAGGGCCAGTCCACGGCAGTGGGTGAAGGTGCAGCGACGGATGGTGACATGCCGGAAACCGCCGTTCGACTCGGTGCCAAGCTTGATGCGCCCTGTAGGGCCGTCGCCGTCGGGGGCTTTCTCTGTCTTTGTGGTACGTGTGCCATCAAGCAGCGAGCCGACGTCGTAGCCGCTGACGTGGCAGTCCTCGATCAGCACGTGCTCGGTAGGTTTCGCCCATCCTAAGGCGTAGGAGCATTTCAGCACGATAGCATCGTCGTTGACCGTATTCACTCGGCAGTTCCTGACGACCACACGCTGGCAACAGTCGATGTCGAAGCCGTCGCGGTTGGTGTCGCAGTCGACACCCTCTATCAGCAGGTCGTCGACGCCCGTCAGCAGCAGGGCGAAGTGGCCGCACTGCAGAAAGCTCAGTCCGCGGATGGTGACATGTCGGCAGTCGCGCAGTGCCACGGCCTTGTTGGCCACTGTCGGCCCAGCCGTTCGTCCCCGTCGTCGTGAGGCTCCTCTTGACAGCACGCCGCTGCCGTCGATGAGTCCCTCGCCCTCGAGAGTGACGTGGTGCAGGCTGTCGCCCCAGACGAGTGAGTTGTGCCAGTGGCTATGCCCAAAGTCCTGATAGTGCGAGTCGTTAGGCTCGGCATCGTCGTAGCCCTCGCTGTCGGTCACGGGAGCAGCCTTCAGCACGGCTCCCCGCTCCAGCCTCAGCGTGATGTTGCTTTGCAGGTGGATGGAGTAGCAGAGGTAGACGCCCTCGGTGAGCACCACAGTGCCGCCTCCCTCGCCGGCCACGCGTGCTATGGCGGCATTGATGGCCGGTGAGTCGATGTGGCGACCGTCGCCGACGGCACCGAAGGTCTTCACGTCGACGGCCATTGTGCTCTTTGCGCCAGCGGCCATGCACCGTAGCATGATGGCCACCAACAGGAGGAATGGTAAGCTAATTCTCATGGGGTCTTACTTTACTTTCTTTACTTCAGACGGCAGGATGCCAAACTCCCTCTTGAAGGTCTCGCGGAAGTGGCCCATCTGGTTGAAACCGGTCATCATGGCAGCCTGGCTGACGTTGTAGTCGCCCTGCTGCAGCAGCCGGTAGCAATGGCGCAGCCGGCACTTCCGGATATACTCCGTGGCCGTCATGCCTGTCAGTGCCTTCACCTTGCGGTAAAACGTGCTGTGGCTCATCGCCATCTTGTCGGTGACAAAGGCCATGTCGATATCTTCCTTCATGATATGCTCCTCGATGATGCTGTTAAGACGGTCAAGGAATGCCTGGTCAAGGGGACTGAGTTGTGCCATCGCAGCTGCTGGTCCGAAGGGCGTGGCAGCAGAAGCCTGACCTTGACTTGAGGCAACGGCATGGTCGGTGCTGACGTGACTCTGGCCAGTGGCAGCAATGAGTTCCGTCAGCCGTCGTCGTGCTGCCAGCAGGTTTCTGATGCGGCTGGCCAGCAGCTTGGCAGAGAACGGCTTGGTGAGGTACGAGTCGGCACCGCTGTCGTAGCCCTCCTCCTTCTCGTCGTCGGTATCCTTTGCCGTCAGCAGGATGATAGGTATGTGACTGGTGCGGATGTCGCTCTTCAACTCGCGAGTCAGCTCGATGCCGTTTTTCCTTGGCATCATGATGTCGCTGACGATGATGTCGGGCGTATGCACAATGGCCATCTGCACACCCTCTTCGCCATTCGCTGCCTGGAGTATACGGAAGTCGTCGCTGAACGTATCGGCGATGTACTGTCGGATGTCGGCATTGTCCTCGACGACGAGCAACTGTTTCGGCAGTGTCTCGACTGTCTCAGGCTCCTCCTCGCCGTCACCTGCTTCTGTAGTGGCAGCGTGATGTTTCATGCTGATATTTTCATTTTCCTCGTCGTCCTTATGCAGTGCATGGGGGTAGGCATTGCTGGCATCCAGCGTCAGCGTGAAGCGGCTACCCTGCCCCTCGCGGCTCTCGGCGATGATGGTTCCTTCGTGCAGTTCAGCCAGCGACTTGACGAGAGCCAGACCAATGCCGGTGCCGCTGGCCTGATGGGTGCCGCTGGCCTGATAGTAGCGGTCGAAGATGTGGGGCAGTGCCTCGGGGCTGATACCATAGCCCGTGTCGGCAACGGTGATGCTGAGCTGAGAGCCGGCCATGTCAACAGTAGTGGTGATGGTGCCCTCTTCGGTGTATTTGACGGCATTCGACAGCAGGTTGTTCAACACGGTGGTGATGACTTCGGAGTCGAACCACACCATGGGCAGGCCGTCGACGACATGGCAGACAAACTGTACCTTGTCGTTGCGGTTCAGCTCCTTGTAATTCAGGCAAATCTCCTGTACGAAGCGTCCGATGTCGCCTCGAGCCACCGTCAGCCGACGGTTCTGCGTCTCCGTCTTACGGAACTCCAGGATGTCGTCGATGAGTTCTTTCAGTCGTTCGGCATTCTTCCGTATAATGGCTACACGTCGGGCGGCCTGCATCGTCAGACTGTGGTCTCCCGTCAAGTCATCGAGCGGCCCGAGGATGAGTGTCAGTGGTGTGCGCAGCTCATGGGTCACGTTGGTGAAGAAGCGCAGCCTTTCCTCGTTCATCTCCTGTTTCTGACGGCTCTCACGCCGCTCCAGTTCGAGGGCATTGCGGAGGGTCAGCTTGCGTTTATACTGTCGCACGAGGTATGTCGTCACGGCAATGGCCGTCAGGACGTAGAGCACGAAGGCCCACCACGTGAGCCAGAATGGCGGCGTAATGGTGATTGAGAGGCGTGCCTGCCGCGCCTGGTCCCAGTCCTGGCTCCGTAGCTTGGCGCGCAGGATGAACGTGTAACGACCGGGGCGCAGTCCGCGGAACACCACGTCGTGGTCGTTGCCTATGTCATACCACTTGCCGTCCATGCCCTCCATCATGTAGGAGTAGTCCACCTGCTCGGTCTGTGCATAGTCGCGCATGGCGAAGGTCAGCCTTATGGTATTCTGCTTGTATGTTGTCACCATACATCCGTCCTTGTCGGGCACGAGCTGACGTATCTCTGTGTTACGTCCCACAGGGTTGTAAGCCTCACAGCTGATAATCTGTACTTCTGACAGCCGGCTGCTGCTGCCCACCAGCCGTGGCACGACGCAGCAAACACCGTCAGCCGAGCCGAAGATCACTCTACCCTGCGAGTCGGTGATGGCGGCTCCCGATGCCAGTCCGCCCGTCAGCCGTGTGTCCTGATGGGTGTAGTGGTAGCACCTGCCCGTGGCCGGCACCAGACAGGAGATGCCTGAATAGGTGCTCATCCACAGCCGTCCGTCGTCGCTCTGCTGTACGGCCAGCACATGCGGGTCGGTGAGTCCCTGCTCACGGCCATAGACATGGATGCCCTTCAGGGTCACGGGGTCGTCGATGCTCACCAGTCCGCCGTCGGTAGCTATCCACAGTCCGCCCTGCTGCGAGCGTATGCTGTGGTTCACCTTGCTCGACGGCAGTCCCTCGCCAGTACTCATGTGGCGGGAGGTGCCATGCTGCATGTCGATGGAGTAGATGCCGTCGCCCAAGGTGGCCACAAACAGCCGGTGTGGTGCCGTCTGCATGATGCAGGTGGCCGGTGCATGTATCGTCCGGCTGACCAGCTGGTGCACCGTGGCCTTACCGTTCTCGTAGACGTAGACACCCGCCTCTCCGCCAATCCATACACGTCCCTCAGCATCCTCGGCAAAGCAGTGGATGTCGCTACCCTCCGGACTAACGGGTATGTGGGCGAAGCGCTGCGACAGTTTGTCGAAGCGGTAGACGCCCTGGTCGTCCAAGCCCACCCATACCCCACCGTGGCTGTCGGCCATCAGCGAGCGTGGCAGCACATACTCCCGCCGGATATTGCCCAGCGTGTTCCAGCGCCCCATTATGCTGTCGTTGTGCCATAACAGCAACTCGTTCTCAGTAGCCATCCAGATGCCCTCCTGCGTGTCGCGGGCCATGGCACTGACCATCGGTTGGTGGCGAGAGGTCAGAGGTGAATGGTCAGAGGTGAGCGGTGAGTCCGGAGAGGTGAGTCCGGAGAGCACGGTTATCCCACTGCGGTGAGGCTGCTCAGCACTGATGAAGTCGACCCCTGTGCCGTGGTTGCCCACCCAGAGGTTGCCGTACTCGTCCTCCACTATGCAGCGTGTGTTGAGTGATGAGAGGTGAGTGGTGAGTGGTGAGCGATAAGAGGTGAGCGATGAGCGGTGGGAGGCGAGAGGACCGAAGGTCTTCAGCCCTCCGATGTCGGTAGCCACCCACAGTCTGCCGTCGGCCGTCTGGTGAATGTCGTAGACGTTGTCGTCGTAGGGTTTCCCACTGCTTCCCTGAGGTGACGAGGAGAATCGGCGGAAGGTTCCTGTTGCCGGTGAGAAGAGTGCCAGCCCCGCATCGGTGCCTACCCACACGCCGTCGGCCGCTGACGTGGCCTTCCTGATACAGCGCACGTTGTTGCCGGGCAGGGCGTCAGCATCAGCATGCTCTACGTAGTTTCGTGACGTACCGTCAGCGATGTTCACCACGGTCATGCCATGCTGACTGTGTCCTATATAAAGGTGTCCGTGTCCGTCGTCCATGGCACAGCGGTTGCCATGCTGCTGACTCAGCGGCAGGTTTCTTGCCTTCCGTGTGATACAGTCGAAGTGCTGTATAGCACCGTTTCCATAGACTAACCATACGCCGCCATCTGCTGCCTCAGCAATGTCGTTGACGCTCGAAGCCACCAATCCGTCGGTAGCGTTCTGAAGGCTCATGGTGCCTTCTGCCTCGCAGTACATCACCAGCCCGTGCTCTGTACCTATGAGCATATTGCCCGAGGCGGCGTGCCAGTGGAGGGCAGTTGTACGTCCGAACAAAAAAAGAGGTGAGAGGTCAGAGGTGAGAGGTGAGTGAAGAGAGGTGAGAGCACGGACAGCACTGACCACCGACTTTCCTGCTATTCTGTTGACGCCAGCCTCCGTACCGACCCAAAGGTGTCCCTGTCCGTCGATGGCAAGGCTGATGACGAAGTCGTTTGACAGTCCGTCTGCCGAACTGATATGCTTGACAACGCCTGTGGGCTGCGCCACGGCGAGAAAAGGTAAAAAGGTAAAAAAGTAAAAAGGTAAAAAACACCTACCCCACCATCGAATTATCGTTGTTGCAGTCAGTCTTATCATAACGCTTAATGCTTTATTACCTTTTTACTTTTTACCTTTTTATCTTTTTTATTTGTATCTGTCAATGAGGTGCTGCGGCAGCCTGACGATGCAGATGTTCATCGAGCGGCCGTCGTCGGAGAGCATGGCCGATTGAATTTCAATCTCAGTGCCATCGGGCTTGAAGGTGGGATGCACGTGGTCGCGTGCCGTCGTCTTATGCCCTGCCGTAAGCAGGATGCGCTCCTTGGTATGGCGGTCGATGAGCCATAGCTCACGGGCAAAGTCATCGCCCGCCACCCAGTGTCCGTCCTGTGAGCCGGCAACGTGCCAGAAGTTGTCGCCATCGACCTGTCCTTCCAGCGTAAACTCACGCGTGCGCATGTTCACCACGGCAATACCGGTGGCATACTCCTTGGTGCCCGAGGGTCCCCAGTCGTCAGACATGGCAAAGGACTCCAGTCCGGCTATCTGCTTCTGGTCACCGTTGTTGATGGGCCGGTGGCCGATGATGGCTATCACCAGCTCGTCAGCACTGATGACTGCCTCGTGGGTCACCCAGTCGTGTTCCGTCTCGCGGTAGATGGGTCGCAACCCTGTGCCGTCGGCGTTGACCATCCACGTACGCTGCGGTGCCTTGCCTCCCGTCTCCCAGCAGAAAATACACTCTCCAGGGTGCCATGGGTTGCCCTGTATGTGGCCTACCTTGAAGTGTACGGCCACCACCGGCTCAGCCTTCCCCGTGGTGAGGTCCATCTTGCCGATGCCACCAGGTCCGGCACCCATGTGGCGCGGTCCGAAGTTGGGTGCTATCTGCTGGGCAATGGGGTACTTGCGTGCAAACTCCTTGTCGAGGCGGAAATACACGAACTCCTCGCTGCCGTCGAGGGCCATGTCGCCCTCGCTGCACATCTCGATGGGTATGGTGCCGCACGTGCGCTCGTAGGCCGTCTTCTTCTTCAGCTTGCCAGCCTCGCTGTCGGCAAAGAGGCGTTCCAGGTTCACCTCGACCACCTCCATGGCCGTTCGCTTGCCGTTCTTGTCGCGCTGTTCGCGCATGTGGTATAGGTTCATCGACTTACGTGCCACACAGAGCATGCCGGTAAACCCGCCCTCGGTCACCTGTACGATGTCGCCTGTCTCCTCGTTGACGGCCATGGCCTCTCCCTTGACGCGGTTGCTGCGAAAGACGACCCACCGCCCGTCGCTGGTCCACTGGTTGTGGGTCTGGTATATCTTCGAGTCGCCTGTGCCGCTCTTGGTGGTGAGGAACACCAGTTCCACGCCTGTCTTAGGGTCGTTGATGACCTTACGTTCCGATGGGAATCGACGCCCCATCTGTGACATGGCGGGAAAGGGTAAAAGGGTAAGAAGGTAAGAAAGCAGAATACACCTGCCCCACCATCGTGTAGTCGTTGTTGTAGTCTGTGTCTTCATCATGCTAAATACTTTTATCTTATAATGCTCAATTAAAACCGTATCTTCCCGTCGTAGTTGAAGATTGGCTGGTCGGTAGGCACCTCCTCGTCGTAGAACTGCACGGCCGAGTCGTTCAGCTTCGGGTGCTGGCTGCCGAGTAGTCTGACGATCTCGGCACCAGCCCATAAGGCAGGACCGTAGCCGTGGGCAGCCATGACGTGGACGGGGCGGTAGGCATAGAAGGCAGCGTCGAAGCCCATGCCTGTACCCACGCAGACATTCTCCACCTGTCCCCGCTCGTTGACCGACGCCGCCACAGCATGCCAGCCGAGCAGCGCCACGGGACCGTAGGCCTTGGCGTCGAGCCATCCCTTGTTGATGGCATGCGCCAGACAGTAGGTATAGATAGCCGTCGCCGATGTCTCCAGATAGGTGTCGGGACGGTCGAGCAACTGATGCCAGTAGCCGTCGTGGTGCTGCAGTCGGGCCAGTCCCTCAGCATGCTGGCGTAGCAGACTGGCTATCTGCTGCCACTGAGGATGCGTCGTGGGCAGTACGTCGAGCACCTCACACATGGTCAGCAGTGCCCATCCATTGGCACGTCCCCAGTGGAAGGCGGGATGCGGCTGCACGTTCTCCACCCATCCGTGGCGGAACAGCTGGCGCTCAGGCACCCACATACGGTCGGCAAACTGCATCACCTGACGTGCTGCCTCATCGTAGTATCGCGTCTCGCCAGTCAGCCGTCCCATGTAGGCGATGGCCGGTATGCCCATAAACATGTCGTCGAGCCACACCGTATTCTTCTGTGGGCGTAGTCGTGCAAAGGTGCCGTCGGCGAGGCGGTACTCCTTATTCATGATGTAGTCGACATAGTTATCCACCAGCGGGCGCAGGCCGTCGGCCAGCCTGCCCTTCACGCTAAGTATCGTCTTTATCATCGAGCAGCACACCGCTCCGGAATCATCCAGCGCATGAGGGTCGACGACGCGACGCACATTACCGTCGATGCGTTTGCCCTGCTCGTGCAGCTGGCGGAAGGCTGGGGCGATGTCGGCCAGCAGCTGGTGACGCTTCACGACGTAGTCGCGGTAGGCCTCGTTGCCCGTAGCCTCGTAGGCTGCCAGCACGCCCGAGTAGGTGACGCCCCACTCGTAGCTCGTCAGCCGGAATCCGCCCTGCTTCAGCTGCGTGTCGGCGTTGATGTCCTTCAGTCGCGTCACCTCGCTGCCCGTGCGCTTGTCTACCAGCACGGCCGGTGTCTCGCTGTCGATGTAGCGCAGCACGCGGTCCATCGTTCCTTTCACGTCGTCGGCCGTGGGTATGCCGTAGCCCACGCGGTAGGCAGGCTTCATCAGGTGCAGTGGTGTGTTGTTGTCGTTCACCGCCTGCTGAGCCGTTGCCACGCCTGTCGCACCGACAAGCAGCAAGGCCAAAAGAATTGTCTTTTTTGTCATCATAATTGTCTTATATCTTTTATCTCTTATCTGGTTTGCAGTCCGCAGCGCAACTGAGACCCGCGAAAATCCTGTTGCAAATATAAACAAAAAAAACGAAACACAGTCCATATATCATCCATTATTTACAGTTTGACGGAAAAACGTATGCAGAATGACGGGTTTCTGTTCACAGGGGGTAACATCTCACACCTATTCACGCGCGCATGTCCCGAGTCGCCATCTCAACCCACTCGGACGACCTGTCAATCTTGTGTTTTGAACATACACATTTCCGTCATGACATATTTTTGCACTGTTTTTGACGTATTTCTGACGGTGCTGTTTGTACTTTATATACTAATTTTGCAGCGACAAACTACAACATCATAGATAGATTTAGTTATTATTGTAAGAGATGAGTGATGAGAAGTGAGAGTAATGATTTTTTTTTAAAAGATATGAAACTTTTTCATTTTAGCTTTAAAGTTAGTAGTTTTATGGGCAAGGGTTACGTCGCGAGATGTAGCCTTTGCCTCCTGCTGCTCGTCACGATGGAGGCCGTCGCCCAGCAGCCTGTTGACGAGAGCCTCGGCCGCCACGACTTTTTCTATGCCGGACAGAGCAAGCAGCGACGCATGTTCATCGTCAAGGACGGACAGGTGGCGTGGAGCTATCAGGATCACTTGCACAAAGGAGAGATCAGCGACGCCGTTCTCATGACTGACGGCAACATTCTGGTGGCCCACCAGTACGGCATTGCCGAGGTGAACCAGCAGAGCGAGACGCTGTGGAGCTACGAGGCGCCGAAGGGCACGGAGATTCATACCATCCAGCCCATCGGGCGCAGCCACGTGGTATTTGTCCAGAACGGCAAGCCAGCCAAGGTGGTGGTGATGGAGATTCCGTCAAAACGCATCGTCAGGGAGTTCGACGTTCCGTATAACGAGAAAGGCTCCGTGCACGGACAGTTCCGCAACGCCCGCCTGTCGAGCCGTGGCACGCTGCTCGTAGCCAACATGGCCATGGGCTGCATCCACGAGTTTACCTGTACGGGGCAGGAGGTGGACCGATGGACGGGCATGCTGCCCTGGTCGGTACAAGAGATGGGGAAGACGGGTAACCTGCTCATCACAGGACGTAAGGGCATGATACAGGAAATCAACCGCCAGGGGCAGACCGTCTGGCAGCTGAACACCACTGGATACGGTGTCACCCAGCCCCAGAAGACGGTACGCCTGAAGGACGGCGGACACATCGTCAACAATTGGTACAACGAGTGGAACAAGCAGCCGATGGACACGCTGAACGCTCCCGTACAAGCCATCGAGGTCGACAAGGACGGACGGCTGGTATGGCAGCTCAGGGCATGGACGGCTCCCGACCTTGGACCCTCGACGACCATCCAGCTGCTCAGCGAGGCCGTCAACCGCAACCGTCTATTCTTCGGAGAGTTCAACGCACAGCGCCCTAAGCTCATGGTAGGACCCAACGAACCCATCGGCGAGGGACGGGGCATCCATCCCGGACGTGTGGCATGGGTGCACGCTCCCGGCGTGGCCGAGTGGGACGGCAAGACGGGCCTCTGGGTGGAGGACCGTTGGAACAGTCAGGCCAAGGCCGACGTCATGATATCTGAGGGCATCATGCTGCTGACAGGAGAGACGACGCCGCAGAAGGCATGGAAGGCGCTGTTCCGCCACTTCAACAAGACCCATGGACGTGGTAACCGGGGCTACAAGAAAGGCGAGACGATAGCCGTCAAGCTGAACTTGAACAACGCCATCACCCACCACGACACGATAGAACTGAACTCGTCGCCCTTCACGACGCTGGCCCTGGTACGCTCGATGGTGCGCCAAGGAGGCGTGCGCCAGCAGGACATCATCATCTGCGAACCCAGTCGTGCCATCACCGACAGTATATATAACAAGGTACACCGTGAGTTCCCGCTGGTGCGTATGATCGACAACATAGGCGGTGACGGCCGCGAACAGTGTGAGTACTATCCCGAGCAGATTGAGTATTCGGTGGACAACGGCAAGATGGCTCGCGGACTGGCCAAGTGTATCGTCGATGCCGACTATCTCGTCAACTCGGCACTGCTGAAGACACACAGCGGACCCGGCGTGACGCTGACCACGAAGAACTGGTATGGTGCGACGGACATCAACCTCATCTGGCGCCGCAATGCCCACAACAACGTCAGCCAGGACAAGCGCCACGGCAAGCCACAGTATAAGACCTTCGTCGACTGGATGAGCCACAAGGACATGGGGCAGAAGGCACTGTTCTTCCTCATCGACGGCACCTACGGCTCGCGCGACGTCAACGGGGCACCAAACCCGAAGTGGATGAAGGCACCGTTCAACGGACAGTGGGCCTGCTCGCTGATCCTCTCACAGGACGAGGTGGCCTGCGATGCCGTCGGCATGGACATCATCATCAACGAGTGGCCCGAATTCAGCTCGCTGAACTACTGCGACGAGTACCTGCGCGAGGCTGCCTCACTGCCCAATGCCCCCAGCGGCACGGTCTACAAGCAGCAGGGCAAGCCACTGCAGCAGTCGCTCGGACTCTTCGAGCATTGGAACAAGGATCACCAATACACCAAAATAGACCTCAGATACAAGAAGCTATGAGAAAAGCACTTACGCTGACATTCTTCTGGCTGCTTTTCTGCGTCACTGCTTTCGCTGCAACGAAGACTGTCCCCGTCATTCTGACCGCCGGACAGAGCAATGCCGACGGGCGTGTGCCCATTGCCGAACTGCCCAAGTATGTCCAGTACAACTACTGTCAGTGGAGCTATGGCAGCGGCGACTTCACAAAAGCCACGGGGGCGTTCAAGCCGTTTGCCCCCACCGTGGGCCGTCCTGACCTGGGCGACCGCTGGGGCTTCGATGCCATTGTCTATTATCTGCTGGAGCAATGCTGGCAACAGCCCTTCTACGTCATCAAGCAGACGATGGGAGGAACAGCTATCGACACCGCTTGTAAGAACAGCACCCACGGCTGGTTCTGGAGCGTCAATACCAAAGAGAAGTCGCTGCTTAGGGCTTTCTGCCAGCAGATTGACGACTGTCTCGACCAGTTGCCACACGACTACAACATCAAATGCCTGCTTTGGCACCAGGGCGAGAGCGACCAGCCAGCCGCCGATCGCTACTATGACAACCTGAAGGCGGTCATTGCCTACATCCGACAGCATTTAGTCGAGAAGACCGGGTGCAGGGAGTACGCCTCTCTGCCTGTCGTCTGCGGCACCTTTGCCAAAGGCAGCCGACAAGGTTCGCCAAAGGTTGTGGGGGCATTGCAACGACTGGCGCGCGAAGACAGCCACTTCCACGTAGTGGATGCCAGCGACCTAAGCCTGCAGTCCGACCGGCTGCATTTCGATGCCCACGGAGCCGTTGACCTGGGGCGGCGCGTGTTTGCCAGGATGAAGGCCGTTGGGATTACCGGCAATGACGACTGTGCCAATGTGGAGGATGCCTTCAAGGGCATCTGGCCTGTTACCGACCCTGCGAAAAAGAAATCGCTGAACGGCACGTGGCAGCTGAGGGTGAACGGGAAGGAAGGCAATATTCCTGTGCCCGGCTGTTGGGAGGCATACAGGTTCTGTGAGCCTATGTATGACTACCCCGACTCGCTGACAGGCGACTACCGAACGACATTCACCGTGCCTGCGGCGTGGAAGGGACAGCAGGTTTACATACGACTTGACGGTGTGCTGCGAGGCTACGACCTATGGTTGAACGGACAATATGTCGGTTCGTGGGAGTCGGGCTACAACACCTGTCTCTTCGACCTGACGCCATACCTCACACGACGAGCGTTCAAGGGCGAGGAGCAGCAGCTGACCATGCGCGTCTACTCACGCTTTAAGGGCTATGAGTTCGACTGCTTCGACGACTGGGCCACGATGGGTATCTTCCGCGACGTGACGCTGATGACCGTCCCCAAGACTCACCTCAGTGACCTGACCGTCACCACCTATATGAACGGCACGGTCATCGTCAGCCCCAAGGTTGCCAACGCCACACGCCATACCACCGTCAGCTACAAGCTGATAGATGCTGAGGGCAACGTCGTCTCTACCGGAGAGCCCGTCAGCCAGCCACACCTCTGGACTGCCGAGACGCCTTACCTTTATACGCTGCAGCTGCATGTCAAGGAACAGGGCAAGACGCTGCAGACCTTCACCCACAAGATTGGCATCCGCGAAATCACCATAGCAGGCAACGTGCTGAAGGTGAACGGACAGCCCGTAAAGTTACGCGGCGTCAATGCCCACAGCACCGACCCCCACAGCGTGAAGGTCATTGCCGACGACCTGACGCAGAAGGACATGCACATGATGAAAGAGGCGTCGGTCAACTACATACGACTGTCGCACTATCCCCGTGAGCCACGGTTCTACGAGTTGGCCGACTCGTTAGGATTCTACCTCGTCGACGAGGTGCCTTTCGGCTTTGGCGACAAGCACCTCTCAGACCGTAGCTATCAGGGAATACTCATGACGCGTGCCCTGGCTACCGTACAGCGCGACAAGCTGCACCCATCGGTCATCGTGTGGAGCGTGGGCAACGAGAACCCGCTGCCGCAGACATGCATTGAGGTAGGCAATTATGTCGGTAGCTTAGACCCCTCACGGCCATATTGTTTCCCACAGGTAGGCAGCTACTTCCGCAAGTTCTGGGAGAAGGCTGGCGTGAAGCCCTCCGAACACGGGGTGTCTCCCTTCCCCTCTGCTGCTCCTGTCTATGCCCCACATTATCCCACCACAGGACAGATAGGAGGTTTCTACCAGCATCTGGACCGCCCCGTCATCTTCACGGAGTATTGTCACACGCTGGGCATCTCCTTCGAGGATCATGACCGCCAATGGGAAATTATCGAGCGCACACCAGGCATTGTCGGCGGCAGCGTTTGGGAGTGGGCCGACCAAGGCATGCCCATCATCCAGCACACAGCAGCACAAGGAGAGCAGCCCTATGGCTATGAAGAAAGGGTGATTTACAGTTCGCAGGAAAGCTTGTCGCAAGGGAAACCTTACGGTTTCGAGATGTATGGCAACAAGGGTACCGACGGGCTGGTCTATGCCGACCGCACGCCACTGCCCAACTACTATGAACTTCAGCATAACTATGCCCGCGCCTTCGTCAGCCTTGCCGCCCCCCACGATCCTATTAACGGTGACACTCCTGTAGACGGAAACTGTCAAGTAGACGGCGACAGTGTCGCCGTTAACCTGACGGTAGAGAACCGCTACGACTTCCTGAACTTGAAAGGCAGCGTCACCTTCAATTGGACGCTGACTAACGACCGCGACACCGTTGCACGAGGCACCTTCAGCACCGACTGCCTGCCACACAGCAGCGTGCCCTACACGCTGACACTGCCCCGTCAGTCGGGACTCAGCCTACTGCAGTTTGACATTGTCGACGGGCAGAGCCACACCTTCCTTCATCAAAGCTTCGTGCTAAACAAGCCCGACATCGACTGGCAGGGAGGAGTCTCTGACCTCTCTCCCCTTACCTCTCTGTTTCAAGACGGTCCCTTGGTACGCGTGGGCCGTAAAACCACCATGGCTGAACAGCTAAAAGTGAAGAACCAGCGCATCGCACAATACCTACAGCCCATAGACAACCCATACGTCAAGGCCGACATCAAGACACAGGCTGAGGGCACGGCTCTGCGGGTAGACTACACGTTGACTCCCGACACCACCGACACCTTCCTCGCAGAACTGGGCATAGCCTACCTGCTCGCCCCCCGAATCGACCGGGTGCAGTGGATAGGCCATGGGCCGTTTGCCACCTACCCTGGCCGCAATCAGGCCAACCGCTACGGGCTGTGGGCCTTGCAGGGCGGCGACCTCTATTTCGAGGGCAACCGCATGGGAGTGGATGCCGCCCTGCTGACCGACCATGACGGCAACGGTCTGCTGATAGTCGGCGACAGCATGAACCTCAGTTTTGAGCAGACCGACCGTGGCATCGTCGTGACGGTCAATGCCGCCGTTTCCGGTCAGGGTCCGAAGTTTGCACGTACCGCCTTCCCCATCATCTCAAGACGAGTAGGCACCGTCGGCGGCACGTTCCGTCTATACCGAGTAGCGGCCGATTGTCCTGTTCCGGCCGTCAGCCGCCTGTTTGCCCGTCCTCAGGACATCGCTGCCCCATTCCGTCCCTATGCCACGCAGTACGATACGTATCTGCTGAGATACGATGACATAAGACCATAAGAAAAAAGTGTTATTTGTTACAAGGGGTCAACGTCGAAATATATCTGTAACGCGGAGTAATGCTTGTCGGCGAGAATCATCGACTGAGCCTTCAGCAAGTATTCCCGCACAAGGGGCATGTCGATGCCGTGCTCCAGTTTGAGCACCAGCTTGCGGATGTTCTGCTGCTTGACCATAGCCACGGAGGGTTTGTCGGGGCCTAACACACGACCGCCGAACCACTGGCGCAGCTGTGTGCCAAGCAGGATGGCTGCCGACTCGACGACACTCTCCTGACGGTGCTTCAGGAAGATGTTGGTCAGGTGATAGTAGGGAGGATAGCGGAACTGCTGGCGCTCGGCGGTCATGTCACGATACAAGGCGACGAAGTCGTTGCCGACCACCTGCCGGATGACGGGCAGGTCTTTCTGCTTGGTCTGTAGGATGACCAGCCCTCGGCGGTTCTTGCGTCCTGCACGCCCTGCCACCTGTGACATCATCATGAAAGCATGCTCGTAGGCACGGAAGTCGGGCTGGTTGAGCATGGTGTCAGCATTGAGGATGCCCACCACGGAGACGCGGTCGAAGTCAAGCCCCTTGGAAATCATCTGTGTGCCGATGAGAATATTGGTACGGCCGGAGGAGAAGTCGCTGATGATTCGCTCGTAGGCGTTACGCGTACGTGTAGTATCAAGGTCCATGCGTGCGATACGTGCCTCGGGAAACAGCTCGCGCACCTGCTCTTCTATCTTCTCTGTTCCGTAGCCGCGCGTACGCAGGTCGGTACTGCCGCAGCAGGGGCATTCTTTGGGTACGCTATAGGCAGAACCGCAGTAATGGCACGTCAGCTGGTTCATCTGCCGGTGGTAGGTCAGCGACACGTCACAGTGCTGGCAGGTAGGCACCCAGCCACACTGGTGACACTCGACGACGGGGGCAAAGCCGCGACGGTTCTGAAAGAGGATAGCCTGCTCGCCACGCTCCAGAGCCTCGCGCATGCGAGCCAGCAGCAGCGGCGAGAATGGTCCCGACATCATCTTGCGCCGCTGCAGGTCGGCGGTGTCCACCACCTGTACCTCCGGCAGCTGCATGCCCTTGTAGCGTTCCTTCAGCTCCACCAGTCCATATTTCCCCGTCTTGGCATTGTGGTAGCTTTCCATCGATGGCGTTGCCGTGCCCAGGAGGACCTTAGCCATCCCTACTGCCCCCGATGGGGCTTCTATATTATTATGTGCAGAGACTATCGTGTCCCCCTCGGGGGACGAAGATGGGGCTTCTATCGTGTCTCTCCCGTGGGACGACAGGGGGGCTTTATTGCTCAATTGCGCCAGCATGATGGCTGCGCTGCGGGCATGATAGCGTGGTGCAGGGTCCTGCTGCTTGTAGCTGGTCTCGTGTTCCTCGTCGACAATGACCAGCCCCAGCCGCTGGAAGGGCAGAAACACCGCCGAGCGGGCACCAAGTATCACGTCGTAAGGGTGTGGCGACAGCTGCTTCTGCCAGATTTCCACCCGTTCAGCATCAGCATATTTCGAGTGGTAGATGCCTAACCGGTCGCCGAACACACGCTGCAGGCGCTGCATCATCTGCACCGTCAGCGCTATCTCCGGCATCAGGTAGAGCACCTGTTCCTTGCGTTCCAGAGCCTGCCGGATGAGGTGAATGTATATCTCCGTCTTGCCGCTGCCTGTCACACCGTGCAGCAGCGTGACGTTACGCTTCATCATCGACATCAGTATCTGGTTGTAGGCATCCTGCTGGGGGGCTGTCAGTGGCTTGATCAG
Source organism: uncultured Prevotella sp. (assembly GCA_946409435.1). Lineage (GTDB taxonomy): Bacteria > Bacteroidota > Bacteroidia > Bacteroidales > Bacteroidaceae > Prevotella. Next base: position 20,599 of record CAMJWJ010000036.1, read on the forward strand.
ATCGGGACGGTATTCGCCGCCGTGGTTCAGCCGTCCCACCTCCACCTCGTAGGTCTCCAGCATTTGTCGCCGCTCCAGCTGTTTCAGCGTCTCAGCCGATGCCCCGCTGGCATTCATCAGCTCTTCGCGTGTCACCTCCTGTACATTGCTCATTTCTAATTGCTCATTGCTCATTTCATCAATCTGGTCCCAGTGCGACAATGCCAGGTATTCGGTGAACGCAGCCAGCTGACTCTTGGCACGCGCCAACACGTTCAGTGCCACATGCAGTGCCGTCACGTTACGGTACTGCACCGTCAGCCGGATATACGTCTCCGTCTTGGGGCGATAGCCGTCCTCGGCCTTCATGCCTGCGGGCAGCGCAGCCTTATAGACGTCGCCGATGGGCGACATATAGTAGTCGGCTATCCACTGCCACAGCTTCAGTTGCAACGCAGTGACAACGGGCTGCGCATCTATTACTACACTGATGGGCTTCACCTTGTAGCCTTCAGGCTTCTCGCCATGCAACCGTACGACGATGCCCACATACGTCGTGCTACGCCCAAAAGATACCACCACTCGGCACCCCACCTGCACCGTCATGCCTTCCGGCACGGAGTAGGTAAACAGTCCCCGCAGGGGGACGGGCAGTATCAGGTCGGCATACGTCATCGTCGTAAATCGTAAACTATGAACTGTGAACTATGAACTATGAATTATGAACTATGAACTATGAACTGCAAAAATACCACTATTTTCCGAAACGGCCAAGAAAAAGCAATAAAAAAGACAGTTCTTTGGCAGCTGCAAACGTTAAGAAAACAAAAAATGTTATATATAAATAAGGTGTAACGAAAACTTTTGTGTACTTTTGCCGGCCGATAATGGCGAAAGCTCATCAATGGCGTCGCCAAAAAGGCAAGCAATATTCAAAAATAACGATATGCAAAAGAATTTAGTGATAGTAGAGTCGCCTGCGAAGGCTAAGACGATTGAGAAGTTTCTGGGCAGCGACTTCAAGGTGATGTCGAGCTACGGCCACATCCGTGACCTGAAGAAGAAGGAGATGAGCATCGACACCAAGACGCTGGCTCCAGAATACGAGATACCTGAAGAGAAGGAAAAGCTGGTCAAGGAACTGCGAAGCAATGCCGAGAAGGCTGAGAAGGTATGGCTCGCATCCGATGAAGACCGCGAGGGAGAGGCCATCTCCTGGCACCTGTGCGAGGTGCTGGGACTGGACGAGGAGAACACCAACCGTATCGTGTTCCACGAGATTACCAAGCCTGCTATCCTGGAGGCTATTGAGCATCCTCGGCATATTGACATGAACCTGGTGAACGCCCAGCAGGCTCGTCGTGTGCTGGACCGCCTGGTAGGTTTCAAGCTGTCGCCCGTGCTGTGGCGTAAGGTGAAGCCCGCCCTGTC